>NZ_RWIO01000090.1:0-16131 GCF_009764655.1 Pseudomonas sp. PB105 | reverse complement strand
CGACGGTACCTGCTTCGGCGGTGTTTTCAACGATAGTGGTCGGCGTGACATCAATCAGCGGAACGTCGTTAACCAAAGTTACGGTCGGCTGCCCTTCGCCAGTAGAGCTGAGGCCACCAGCGTCAGTGACAGTCAGGTCGATCTTCGGCAGCTGATTACCAGCATTGACGAAATCAGCACCTTTTTGGGTCAGCACGACATTGTTGCCGGAGAGGCTGTAATAGCCGTCAGCGTTGGTGCCAGCGGTGAAGCTGATCGTCAGGTTTTCACGCGGCGTTTCTTCGTCTGTGGCAACAAAAGTGCCCGCAACAGTACCCGCCGCCGCCGTTTCTTCAACAATGGTGTTAGCCGTGATTTCAATCACCGGCACGTCGTTGACCAGGGTCACGGTCGGCTGGCCAGCTGCGTTGGAGTTTAGGCCTTCGGGGTCGGTAACAGTCAGGTCGATCTGCGGCAGCTGATTGCCGGCGTTGACGAAGTCAGCGCCCTTCTGCGTCAGTACAACGGTGTTGTCGACGATGGCGTAGTAGCCATCTTTGTTGTTGTCGCCCGTGAACGTGACTGTCAGTTGGCCAGCCGGCGTTTCAGCGTCGCGGATAACAAACGTGCCTGCCACGCTGCCCGCGACGGCGGTGTTTTCGACCAGGGTGGTGCCCGTCACGTCGATCACCGGCGCATCGTTGACCGGCGTGATGGTGATCGTCAGCGTGCTGCTCGATCCGGTATTGGTGGTGTAACCGATCTGCGGCACTTCGCCGCTGTAATCCTTGACCGGGGTGAACACGTACGCGCCATCAGTCCCGATGGTGACGGAACCGATACCTTCGATGTCAGCCGTCTGGCCCGCGTTGTAGGTCGTGTTGCCTACTGTGAAGGTGGCGACAGTCAGCACGTTATCGATGTCGCTGTCGTTGCTCAGCACGTTGCCGGTAGCGACGCTATCTTCGGCAACAGTGTTGGTATCGGCGACCAAAACGCTTGGATCATCCACAGCAACCACAGTAGAAGTGGCTGGCGCGGGATTGATTGCCAGGTTTTCGTAGTTACCGCCGGTCGCCTCGGTGATCGTGACGCTGACGGCCAGGTCCTTGCCATCTGCCAGGTTGGCAGGTGTGTCGGCTGTGACCGTGCCGGTGGTTTTACCGGCCTCGATGGTGATGCTCAGGTCGTTGGACAGCTTGATCACAACGTCGGTCTGCGCCGCGTTGGTCACGGTGGCGGTGTAGACGATCTGGCCGCCTTCGTTCACCGACGGAGTCGCGGTCAGGGTGACGGTGGTGGTGTCGATGGTGTCCGCGATCTGCGTGACCGCTGCCGCCGGGTCGGTGGTGATGATCAGGTTGCCGCCGCCAGAGGTGCCGGCGATGGTGGCGGAGATCGACGAGGCGTCCAGGTAAGGCGTGTCATTGCCGGCGAAGGTGACGTTCAGCACGCCCGAGGTCTGGCCAGCGGCGATCACAACGGAGAGGCCGTTGGACAAGGTGACGGTCAGGTCGCTGGTCGGTGCCTGGGTGATGAATACGGTGTAAACCACGACGCCACCGGCTTCGGTGATGCTCGGCGTGGCGGTCAGGGTGATGGTGACGTTGCGCGGATCGACGCCGTTATTGTCGGCGCCGGTTTGGGTAGTGCCTACGGCGTCACCGGCATTCAAGCCGGTCGTGGGGTAGCCGATGGTCGGGTCAACCACGCCTGCGGTGGCTTCCAGCACGACAAAGCTGTGGCCGCCACCCACGGCACCGTCTGCGCCTGCGGCGGCCGGGCCGGCAGCGGTGGCTTCGAGGTCTTGGGTCGGGTCGGCGCCGGCAGCGATGGCTTGCTGCAGTTCGGCAACGGACGGTGCGGCTTGAGCAGTGGCGGCGCTCAGGTCGGTGACAGAATCAGGAGCGTTTGCGCTCCACTGAGTGTCGCGACCCAAATCGATGATCCGGCCGTCGGCCAGTTCCAGCGAGACAGCGCCCGATGCGCCGGTATCGACTTGCTCACCCGCGAACAGGCGATCCCCTTCTACAAGCAGGCGACGAATCCCTTCCGGGGAAACCGCGAACACTTGACCGACAATGCTTTTGACGACCGCAACGCTGCTCATAAAAGACTCTCCGTGTATTACCGTTCAGGGGGTATCCATCAAGGAGACCGGCCCTTTCGCTGGTGCCGATTCAGTAGCTGGAGTACTTAATTTCTTGGAAAAAACTTTGGCGTCAATATTTTGTTGTCTCGCCAGAAAAATTACTTTTCCGTCAAGGTATTGACCTATTGGGCGTCATCCTAAACAATCCGCCAGGTAATGTCACATTGATATTTATGCGGCCTCGCGACTTTCTGTTTGCGCCCTCCGGCGCCCTAGAAAAACGGGCATTTCGAGTTGCCACTCCAATGCAATATTCCAAGTTTGTTGCGGTTTTTCAGGCAACCAATCCCCGGGGAAACATCAGAATGCGTTTGCACCTTCTTAAAGCTGTGCCTTTTGCTCTAGCCGCCAGTTTCGTCCAGGCTCAGACCCTGCCCGAAGCCATGCAAGATGCGGTGAAAAACCACCCGGAGATCCAGGCCGCAATCAATGCGCGCATTGCCGCTGACTATCAGGTCAGAGAGGCCCAGGGCGGCTACCTGCCTAAAGTCGACCTGCTGGGCGGCTATGGCCGCGAAAGCTCGGACAACACGTCGACCCGTGCCGCCAGCAACAGCCATGACTGGAAAACCCTGAACCGCGGCGAGTCGACCATCCGCCTGCAACAAAATTTGTTCCAGGGTTTTGGCACCGTCAATGAAGTCGGTCGCCAACAAGCCACCGCCAATTCCCGTGGGTATGCGCTGCTCAATACTTCCGAGCGCACCGCGCTGACCGTCGCCCAGGTTTATCTGGATGTCCTGACCCGTCGCGAGATGGTGCAGCTGGCAGAAGACAACCTGAAGAGCCACGAACGCATTTTTGACCAGATCAAACTGCGCACCAGCCGTGGCGTCGGAAGAATGGCGGACATGGACCAGGCCGAAGCCCGACTGGCGCAGGCGCAGAACAACCTGATCACCGAGCAGACCAACCTGGCAGACGCCAACACCAACTTCCTCAGCGTTGTCGGCAAAGAGCCCGACCAGCTGGAACGGCCAATGGGCATCGTGACCGCCCTGCCCGCCAGCCTGGATGAAGCACGCCGCGCGATGATTGCCGACAGCCCGGTACTGCGCTCGGCCGAATCGGACATCGCTGCTGCCGAGAAGCAGTACGAAGCTGCCAAGTCGACCTTCTACCCGCGTTTTGATGCGGTGCTGCAACGTTCGGCCAACAACAACATCGGCGGCGAAGAAGGCCATGACAATGGCTACTCCGCGATGCTGAACATGCAGTTCAACCTGTACAACGGCGGCAGCGACAAGGCCAGCCTGCAGTCCAAGGCTTCCCAAGCCACCCAGGCGCTGGATATCCGCAACAACGCCCTGCGCCAGTTGAACGAAGAACTGGGCCTGGCGTGGAACGCTTACAACAATGCCAGCCAGCAAGTGCCCATCGCGCAGCAGTACGTCGACCGCAGCACCAAAGTGCGCACCTCGTATCAGCAGCAGTTCAGCCTCGGTGAGCGTACACTGCTCGACTTGCTCGACAGCGAGAACGAACTGTTTACCGCTCAGCAGCGTCTGGCACAGATCAAAAGCCTCTACGTTTACACCCAGTACCGTATCAAGGCTGACATGGGCCAACTGCTGAGAAGCCAGGGCGTCGTTGCTCCGATGGCATCAGTTGTGCAAAACGATATTAAACCGTCGGTAAACCTGCCAGGGATGAACTGATTCTTGACGGCGTTGGACCACACAACCGTTTAAGAGAGAGTCAGCTTGGATTCTGAAATAGGTTTGGCGCCACTTCACCATGACCCCCGCGCTCAGCATGACGACCCATTGCTAGATGGGTTGTTGGCTCTCTGCTCGCTGCATTACAAGCCTGCCAGCCGAGCCATGCTGACCACCGGCCTGCCCTTGGCGGGGCAGCGCCTGAGCCCCGACTTGCTGCCGCGCGCAGCAGCCCGGGCGGGTTTGCAGGGGCGTTTGCTGCAGCGCAAGCTGGAGCAGATCCCGTCCATCGCATTGCCAGCCTTGCTGCTATTAAAGGAAGGACGCAGTGCGGTGCTGTTGGGATGGGAAGGTGATACCGCCCGCCTGCTGCTCAGCGAAAGCGACGGCGGCGAAGTCCAGGTCACCCGCGAGGCGCTGACTCAGGATTACAGCGGTCGGGTGTTCTTCGCCCAACCACAGCATAAATTTGACGTCACCAGCGGCACGCTGATCCCCCGCGCACGCTCGTGGTTCAAAGACACCCTCAAACGCTCCCGCTGGCTGTACGCCGACGCCATCGCCGCAAGCCTGGTGATCAACCTGATCGCCCTGGCTGCGCCGTTGTTTGTCATGAACGTGTACGACCGCGTGGTGCCGAACCAGGCCACCGCCACCTTGTGGGTGCTGGCCATCGGTATTTGTGGCGCGTACCTGTTCGATCTGCTGCTCAAGATGATGCGCAGCCTGTGCCTGGACCTTGCGGGCAAGAAAACCGACCTGATCATCTCCGCGACGCTGTTCGAGCGCATCGTCGGCATGTCGATGAAAATGCGCCCGGCGCGCGTCGGCAGCTACGCCTCCAACATCCATGAGTTCCAGGGGATGCGTGACTTCCTCACGTCCCTGACCCTCACCAGCCTGATCGACCTGCCCTTTACCCTGATCATCCTCGGCGTGATCGCGCTGCTGGGGGGCCACTTGGTATGGATTCCCATCGTCGCCTTCCCGCTGGCATTGGGTATCGGCCATTTCCTGCAAAAGCCACTGACCGCGACACTTGAGCGCACCATGGCCCTGGGCGCCGAGCGCCAGTCGAGCCTGATCGAGACCCTCGCCGGGCTGGACGCAGTGAAGGTCAACAACGCCGAAAGCGAACGCCAGTACCAGTGGGAACAAACCATTGGCACCCTCAGCCGCCTCGAACTGCGGGTCAAAGTGCTGTCCGGCCTGGCGATGAACATCACCTTGCTGATCCAGCAAGTGGCGGGCGTGGCGATGATTATCTTCGGCGTGTACCAGATCATCGACGGCACCCTCAGCATGGGCGGCCTGGTGGCGTGCTACATGCTCAGCGGTCGCGCACTCGGCCCATTGGCCCAGCTGTCGGGCCTGCTGACACGCTACCAGCAAGCCAAGGTGACGATGGTCTCGGTGGACCAGATGATGGAGCTGCCACAGGAACGCAACTTCGACGAACGCCCGCTCAGCCGCAAAACGCTGCAAGGCGCGATGACGTTCCGCGAGGTCGACTTCACTTACCCGAACCAGCAAAACCTGGCCCTGCGCGGCATCAACCTGAATGTCCGCCCTGGCGAAAAAATCGGCATCATCGGCCGCAGCGGCTCGGGCAAAAGCTCCCTGGCCAAGCTGCTGGTGGGCCTGTATCAACCGGACTCCGGCTCGTTGCTGGTGGACGGTGTGGATATCCGCCAGATCGACGTCAGCGAATTGCGCCATAACATCGGCTACGTCGCCCAGGACATCCAACTGCTGGCCGGCACCTTGCGTGACAACCTGGTCTCGGGCGCCCGCTACGTGGACGACGAGATGGTGCTGCAAGCCGCAGAACTCGCCGGCGTGCATGAATTCGCCAGGCTGCACCCGCAAGGCTACGAGCTGCAAGTGGGCGAGCGCGGGCAGAACCTCTCCGGCGGTCAACGCCAGAACGTCGCCCTGGCCCGTGCGCTGCTGCTGAACCCGCCGATTCTGTTGCTGGACGAACCGACCAGCGCCATGGACAACACCGGTGAAGAGCGCCTCAAGCAGCGCTTGCAGTCGGTGATCGAAAACAAGACGGTGATTCTCGTCACCCACCGTGCTTCGCTGTTGAGCCTGGTTGATCGCCTGCTGGTGATCGACCGTGGCCAGATCCTCGCAGACGGTCCAAAAGCGGCCGTTATGGAAGCGCTGAAAAAGGGGCAGATCAGTGTTGCTTAAGTCCGGCCCAGGCCATTGGAAAGACGTTATCTTCCGCTACTTCAAGGGCAGCGACTCGCTCGATGATCAGCCACTGCCCGAAGTCGAAAAGGCACTGATCGACGACGCACCCCGCATCGTGCGCATGACCATTTGGGCCGTGATCGGCTTTTTCGTATTCCTGGTGTTGTGGGCGCACTTCGCGATCATCGACGAAGTGACCAAGGGCGAAGGCAAGGCCATCCCGTCGTCGCGCATCCAGAAGATCCAGAACCTGGAGGGCGGCATCGTCGCCCAGATCTATGTGCACGAAGGCCAGATCGTCGAAGCCGGCGCGCCGCTGATCCGCCTGGACGACACCCGGTTTGCCTCCAACGTCGGCGAAACCGAAGCCGACCGCGTGGCCATGGAACTGCGCGTGGAACGTCTCAGTGCGGAAGTCGACAACCGCCCACTGAACATCACCGATGCCGCACGCAAAGCCGTGCCCAACCAGGCCTCGAACGAAGAATCGCTGTACCTCAGCCGCCGCCAGCAACTGGCCGACGAGATTGGCGGGCTGCAACAACAACTGCTGCAACGCCAGCAAGAGTTGCGCGAGTTCAGCTCCAAGCAGGAGCAGTACCGCAACAGCCTGAACCTGCTGCGCCAGGAGATCGGCATGTCCGAACCCCTGGTGCAACAGGGCGCCATCTCGCCGGTCGAAGTGCTGCGCCTCAAACGCTCGGAAGTTGAAACCCGCGGCATGCTCGACGGCACCACACTGGCCATCCCCCGCGCCCAGGCCGCCATCAACGAAGTGCAGCGCAAAGTCGACGAAACCCGCGGCAAATTCCGCAGCGAAGCCCTGGCCCAGTTGAACGAAGCCCGCACCAACCTGAGCAAGGCGCAGGCCACGTCCAAAGGCCTGGAAGACCGCGTCAGCCGCACCATGGTCACCTCCCCCGTGCGCGGCATAGTCAAGCAGATGCTGGTCAACACCGTTGGCGGCGTGATCCAGCCCGGCAGCGACATGGCCGAAGTCGTCCCATTGGACGACACCCTGCTGGTCGAAGCAAAAATCCGCCCACAAGACATCGCCTTCCTGCACCCCGGCCAGGAAGCCATGATCAAATTCACCGCCTACGACTACACCATCTACGGCGGCCTCAAAGGCAAACTCGAAACCATCGGTGCCGACACCGTGATGGATGAAGAGAAGAAAAACACCTACTACATCATCAAACTACGCACCGACCGCAGCCACCTGGGCACCGATGAGAAGCCACTGCTGATCATCCCCGGCATGGTCGCCTCGGTGGACATCATCACCGGCAAGAAGAGCATCCTGAGCTACCTGCTCAAACCCATCATCAAATCCCGCGCAGAGGCGATGCACGAGCGTTGATTTTGGGCGGGTGACGCGCATAAATGCGGGGAGATTTGCGAAAACTTGGGTTTTCGCAAAAATAGTCAGATTTCAGGGGTTTACAGAACCTTTTCAGTCGCTATAATCGTCGCCCTAACACGCCGGTATAGCTCAGTTGGTAGAGCAACTGACTTGTAATCAGTAGGTCCCGGGTTCGACTCCTGGTGCCGGCACCATTTAAAACAAGGGCTTGCAGCGATGCAGGCCTTTTGTTTGTCTGCTACACGTAACAAGTCACGTAACAAGCCTCTAAATTTCAGCAGGCCAACAGACGCATTCATAAAAGGCCTGGATATCCCAAGCTTTTTTGAGTTAGCTGGCGATGGTAAGCGACCCCCTAAAAATAAAGGCAGGATTGGTGCCTGAGCGCATAGGCAAAAATACTGCCTTGCTGAACACCAGCCCTCGGCAATCTCAATATCTCTATTTTCTAACCAATGAGAAATTGCCGCGACTCATGCAGAGAGCTATGGTAGGTGGCTGCTCGACCTATCCAGTGCAAAGGCTCTCCATGGTTACGATTGTCTCAAGTCGATTCAGGGCCCCCGTCGACGTCTGCAATGGCGACCTACATGCCGTCTGCCCGCGCCAATCCAAAGATGCCCAACTCGGCACTCGCCATATCTTAAAATTAAGACAATGCAAGCAGATGCTGCAGTCTATTGGTTTATGGAAAAATCAATGAAAAAGCTCGCCAGCGACAACCTCATTCGCCACCGCGTAGGTGTCGCGCGGTGGGAAAATACCATCAGCAGGAAGGGGCGCACGTACGATCCGTTTCGTTATCAGGGGCAACGGAGAGTCGGTGGCCAGCTATTAATTACAGCTCCAACCTCGATCTCAATCTACGATTTTTCGGACGACAAGAAAAAGTGCCCGTATACCCAAACGCTAAATTTTCTAAAAAGAATCGAAAAAAACGTTCACAAAAGTAACTGCTTAATTGACTTCAGCAACACATCAAAAGTTTCAGCTGCGGCATTAGTTCTCGTCTATGCAGCCATTGAAACCGCGATAGCGGGGCGAGCAGGAAAGACCGATCTTATCTGGTCAAAAAAACACCACCATGTAAACATAGCAATAAAGTCAATGAATCTGCACAAGGTAATTACCGGCGAAGCTATTGAATACGATTTAAAAAACATCAAAACTCTTCCAATTATTTCTAGTGTTGGTAGCGAACACATGGAAGAGATTATTGATTTCATACAAAAGCGCATCTACAAAACTATGACACCCGAGGAAGAGTGGGTTTACGCAGATGCAATCTCAGAAACGATTAACAACGTTGGATTACACGCTTACCCTGACAGCAATCGACAGGATAAAAAGTGGTGGCTCATGTGCACCACTATTGGCAACCAACTTTATCTAGCGATTTATGATAACGGCATCGGCATTCCAAAAACGGTAGTAGATCGACCATGGTTTCTATCATCACTAAAATCAACACACCCCACTGATCATCAACAGTTAATAGACCTCTTCCCAGACTTTGAAAAGTCGGGTTACAAGATTTATATTCCCACCATCATTCCTGACGAAAGACTTATTCACCTTTCCATGAAGGGCGACGTAACGGGAACTAAAAAGGAAAAGCACGGTCAGGGAAGTAAGAGTATAATGGCTTTGGTCAGTGATACGCCTGAAGGTAAATTGTGGGTATTTAGCAATAATGGACTATATACATTTTGGCAAAGTGATCAAAGCCCAGGTGAAAGAAAGCTGAAGACGAAGTTCCCAGGCACCTTAGTTCAGTGGAATATCAAACTATCATGAATTCAGAACCGTACATCGTGAACATTGTTGAAGACTTCAGTAGAACCCCGTACGGCAGATACCCCAGCGACGGGCCTTCTAGCGGTGAAGTGTTTCGAAAACTCTTGCTGGCCCCTAAGCTACGTGAGCATGAGAAGGTTCATGTCATACTAGACGGATACAATCGATACGGACGTTCGTTCTTAGATGAAGCCTTTGGCGGCTTGATTCGCGAGGAAGGTTTTTCTGGAGATGAGCTACGCAGAAAACTAACCTATTCCCACAGCTTGATAAAAAGCATGAACAAGGTCATAGCGGAAAGAATTGAGGCTGCGGAGAAAGCCCAACAATGAACTTTCAGAACCTTCCAGCCCAGCTTATTATCTTATTATGCGGTTGGTCTTTCACACTTTACCTCGACCGCCGTGCGAAGCACAGAGCGGAGGCGATCAAGCGCAAAGATTACATTGTCTCAAAGATTGAAGACATAGCAGACTGGTTAGATAGGGAAATATCTAAATCCAACTTTCAGCCTGCGCGCACTGAGTCAAGCCTTGCAGGTATGATTACCCAAATTGAATTAAAGATGGTTCAATTCAACTCACATGTAAAATGTGAACTTCTTGACCCATCAGAACTTTCGACTCTACGCGACATCAATCTAGACCCAGATAGTATCCGCGACATAGGCGCCAAGTCGCTCGGAACGTTAAAACTTAATAAAAGTCCTACAAAAACAAAACCCGAACTTTCTGCTATCTATTACGAGATGAGTGAACTTTCATCAGATCTCATTGAAAACATAGAAAGCAACTGCAACGACTACTTTTTCCCAGAAGGAAGATTCCCCACGCTGCCTGAGACTTGGCTACAGCATGTAGGTTCTTTCGTGTTCGCAGCACTAATATCAACAGCCTTGCTCTGTCTTTATGATTTGATGCACAGCAGCACCACATTTACTCGTCCTATCCAAACCTTCTTTACCGAAAAGAAAGAGGCTCCTGCAGTGGCACCATAGGCAGCAGCGCCTTTTCAGGATGGGGCAAAAAATGAGTGAGAAAGGTAATATCTCTTTCCGAATCAAGCTGAAAGCCACGCACCACAAGGCTTTGAGCGGCATTCGGAAAAGGTGATATTTAAGTGATATAGAAGTAATTGTATTACTCTTTTATAAGGTGATATTCCAAAGGAACGAAACCCAATGAAACCGGGGGTTTGGCCAAAATATTGCCTTTCATATCACTTCATATCACCTCTCGATGTGATATCCGAACCCCAGTAAAATCGTGGCCTCCAGCCCGGTTTCTGTCGCATATTGCTTTTATCACTCTTTTTGAAATGCCCACCCTATACCTGAGAATCGCTATCATCTTTCCAGCGTTTTCTCATAGGAGTGGTGCACATCTGGTAAGCACCGATCCGCGTCCAACGCAGTGCGCTCAATTGAAACGGCCCGGAATGGTTGCAGCCCTCGCAATACATGGGCTGTATCGGAATTTACCTTTCGGCGCTCATAGGCAGTTGCCACCTGAAATAGACCGCTCACGTTTTTGAAAACTGCCGCATTCAAACGTTTTTAAAACTTTCCCCCAATGAAATCGGGGCCTACAGCCCTGCCCTGTTCGTGACCGCCTGCTGCGCCGCTGTGCAATCGCACTGCACTTCTCTTCCAAACTTTGCAATCTGTGAAACTTCCGATTACCCGCAGAGCGCCACGGCCCGCCTGGGCTGCCGGTTCGTTTGCACTACATCCGGGTTTGCACAAAAAAAGGACGCAAACCCCGCCGGCGGGAGGGGGATAAGTGCTTTTTCTCCCAGTTTTTTCTTGTTCACGCGGATTTCGAGATTGCCTCCCGGTCGACACTTCGTCGGATCAGCGGCCAGCCAAACACACACGGCAATATACTGTATTTATATACAGTATATTGACAAACCAGTAGGGCCAACGCAATGACGAGCGCAAGTGACTTCACGCAGAGCAGGACGACCGCATTTTGGCTAGAGCTGCTGCGAGATGAGGCTGCATTGCTGCGACACCCAGGGGCACACCATAAAAAGCTACTTGACGCGGCACACGCACTGCATAGGGCTCAGTTGATTGATCGTGATGATCTGGCCGATCTACTTGAACAAGCGGATAGTGCACTGGAGTACGCCGTAGAGGCGCTCTTGGATGAACCAGGCGACCACTAGGGGGCTTATCATGCACATGCTAGTGACCCCGATGCGCTGCAAGGGCGTGGCTCTGGACCCACAAGAAAGGAGGCGCTATCCGGCGATCAGGGGTGACGTACTTGTAGCGCCTGCGACGAGTAACGAACTTGGTCGAAGCTCAAATGTAGCGCGGCTATCGAAGGGCATGCCGTTGGAACCTGATCCACTACCTCAGTTGCTCGATGCGAACTTGTCCGGTATGGCTCCGACGGGCTTTGTATTGAGTGGCATCGAGTACGTCGACGGGTGCGCTTACGCACAGTCCTGGTGGTGCCGGCTCGGATAATCTAGCAACAATAATTTGAACACCTTTTTACCATCACTGTTAATCTTGAGGCTTGATCTATCGCCAATTTCGCTCGGAGCACATTATGCCAAAGACGGCTTACTCTATACGTTATGGAATGGAATTGGACGCAAACCAATTGGTCTCCCTTTACACGGGGCAGAGCATTGAAGCGTCAGATGAAATATTAAAAGATATTCCCCCAAGTATCAGAACGCTCGTTGGCGTTGATGTTTTGTGCTCGTCATGTGGTGTATCTGGCGCTATTATAGTTAGCGGCGCACATTCCAAATCCAGCAAGGCACAAATAAGATTGGCTCACTTTCGTTTCAAAGGTGATGATGAAGAAGATACTCATCGTGAATTTTGTGAGTTCTCAAACACAGACGATGACACCCCAAAACTTGGTGGAGATGTTAAGTTTGAAAAACCTCGAACTAACGAACAGCGAGCCATCAGGAGCTTGGTGTGTAAAGCCATTGAATTAAAAGTATTTAGCCAGGCAGATATGAGATCGATGCGACAATGGTATTTCGATACTAAAACTGCTGACTGCTATCAGATGGAGATAACAGAGAAGCCATTCATATATCTAAATCAGCTTTTCAGAACGGTCGGCTGGGGGGCAGGTGAAGAATATCGGCATCACCCCTCATATGGCGAGATACCCGGCTACGACTGGAATTATGCGGCGTTCGCGAGGCTGACTCAAAAAAATAAAGTAGTTCGTGATGCCTTGCGCGGAATGGGGGGCACGGGCTCTATTTCAGAAGCACTTAGATTGGTTTCTAAATTCCAGGGAAGAAAAATATTTAATGTAACTGCGTTGGAGCCATACTACAAAAAGACGATAGAGCTATGTGCCTTTGCATCGCGCCATGTAATTAAAAAATCGAAGATTCAACGCTATGCATCAGCTTCAAATGAACTGCTTGCCTTTTGCTCATTGCTTCTAAGCACTTCTAGCTGGAGCGTAGAGTCGGCCATTGACAGTCTAGTAAAAATTGCACGCGCACCTGAACCAACTGACCTTTTACTCGGCAACATTATTGGTCTAAACCCTTTTCATGAATATGACGCGTGGCGGCTAATAAAGGTTGTCAGTGAAATACAGGGTGATTTTGATTTTAGTGAAACTGTATTACAGCAAGTCGCAAATATAAAATCTTCAATGAAAGCTGAATACATTGAGTGGAGAAAAAACGAGGGGTTACCGGATATTGCAGCATTACCTCGGCTTGGAAGAGTACCACTCCCCTCGCCTCCTTGGGGAAACGAGGATGACCTACCGTTCTAGAGTCTACGACGTTATGGGTTTCAATTGAGAGGACAGCTGTAAAGAGTTTTTCGAATTGAGTAAATAGTCCGGCGTTACTTGGAGGAGGCGTTGGCCCATGGGCGTGCGCAGCCAATTGAGTGTTCATCTGCTGCTCGAGGTCGAGCAAATCACACAGCACCTGCAGCACTTTCAGCCCCTCGGATCCTAGCCTTCGGAAGCTAAAACGCTATAGGACGCCCGTTGACGCCCTATTTTATTTCTAGCCAACTATTCAGGCTTTTCAGAAACGTCATATTCAGCATACATCCTAAAGTCTGCAATAGCCTCTGGAATAAGTATCCCCAACCGACCGGTTTTCTTATTAAATCCTAGCTCACCAGTCCCAGCGATTATTTTGATATGCTCCACCACCTCTTCATTCAACTGGGCAGTTACAAACTCAATAAAGCGCTCGACAGTTTTGTGATCTTTATGTATTCCTTCATAACCTACCGAGCGCATCGATGCACCTATAGATATACTCCAAAAATCATCATACTGTATAAAAAGAGGAACCTTCCCTCGAAAATATATGTCGCCGATAGATAGTTTTGCAATCTCAACATTTCCATGCAAAAGGTCATTCCGCTCATTCATTAGAGTATGAAAGTCCTTGCACTCCTGGGAGGTATAATCAATCGGCCTATCAAATCCAAGGCAGTTCAAGTGTAGTGACTGCACGCGAATATCTATAGGCTGCCGAACAATACTTTGAAAGAGCCGATCATTTGCTTTTACTTCAGGCTTCGCTAAAGCGAAAATCAGCAAATTAATAAAAGACTCTGCTAACACTGGAAGCATGGACCGAAGACCAAAAACTAACCCGACTGCCGCACTATATCTTGCATTCAACGCAGCCCAGCGCTCGTTAAAGCCTTTCATTTCTTCAGCAGTCGTTGGATGTACAATCCTGTCACTAGAGGGATTTATACCTAGCGCATCCAGCTGATTGAAGTTTTCGGTAACTGCACGTCTAATACGCTCATAGGGATTGACAAACTGCGTCCACTTTTCGAGTTCCTTTCTGAATTCTGTAATTTTTTTGCCGTAATTAACAAAATCTCCCTTTATTTGACTTATGAACATATCTAGCTCTAAGCCTTTCCCTTGAAAGTCACCTGCGAGCATTACTTCAGTGCGAAAATTCATTCCCATTATTGAAATCAAGCCATCAGCACTAGCCAATGTCCATTCCCAATGTATAAGATTGTCTGAGTCGTCTTTTCGGAATAAGTTTTGCAATCCATTCGGCTCGCCATACTTTGCGTATAAGTAGCAATATAGGTCTAAAGGTTTTATTTCGTTAGTAAACTCCCATCGGAGGCCTTTTTTAGGTAACAATCCTCCTTTGAGAATATTAGAAATACACCCGGTATGGATGGCCTGTAGATCTAAGAAGTAAGTATCTGACATGAACAATATCCATATTTAGGTGCGTTCGCTTTATGCTTTAGAGGTCAATACTAAAGCGTTATTGGACGTAGCTTTTGTACCAACCGCTCTGCCAATGCGGCTTTTTCTGTAAATTTACCGGAGTCTGTAAGGCTTGGCGATGGACCAGGTGAGTGTGTATGCCCAGCCATTTGAGTATTCATCTGCTGCACCAGGTCGAGCAAATCGCACAGAACCTGCAGTACGTTCACCCTTTCAGACCCCAACCAAGTCCTGGGCGCCACGAGCCGCTGACTGACTGCCGCCACACTCTCGCGAATCCCCTGTATCCTTTCCTCCATGTCGCCACCCACCGTGGCGTTGTGCTTCTGCCCCACCACCAGGTTCAAATCCCGCCCGGTCGCCTGGTGCAGATCATCCACCGCCGCCAGGCTCGCAGATCCACCCGACAACAGCTTAAGCGCACCCAGCGCCTCGATCTTCTTGATACCGCCCACTGACTCGGTTGAATGGTCATCCACCGTCCTGATGTGGCTCTGGAAGCTCTCCGTGTTCTGCATTGCCTCCACTTCCCGCTCGATCGCCTTGTCCAAGATCTTGCCGTCGGTTTGGCGCAGCCAGTTGCCGTCGGCGTCGACACGTTGCTGGCAAGCTTCACTGTGCTGCCATACCTGGTCACCCTTCGGTACCCGGGGCAGGCTCAGGCCATGGGGCAGGATCTGCGTGATAAAGGGCTTATGCGGCAGACCATAGGCAAAGCTGACCACCACAGTGGTGCCTTCTTCCGGGAAGCCGAACATGCCCGCTTCTTGCCCGCCCATAGGGGCCGGTAGTGGTAGGCCAGTCAGGATCGGTAGCGCCGAATCTGGCTCGCCATCGGGCAACAGCACTTCCACGTCGACGCCAAAGCGCGGCCGGAAGTCGTCGCACAGACCAGGTGCGGCCGGCGCATCGGGAACGGCCACCACTCGGCCAAAGCGCGGCAGGTGATAGCCACCGGTCAGTTCGGGGAATTGCCGCTCTACACTGCGACGGATTGCGTCGTCCATTTGATCGCCATTTGGTTGCCGGCAAGGGTCACGCTGGTGATCCTCTCGCCCTGATTGATGGTTGCACCTGGTCGTAGCCCTGGGAGGGCCGCGATCATTGCGCTTTGGTTGCCCTGGTAGCCGTCGAACAGTTCGACCGGCAGCTGCAGCGGCGGGCGGATGCCAAAGAAGCTGTCGGCCCAACTGCCCACAAACAATTCGCCATCGCCCTGCTGCTGCCATATAAAGTCGGGGATGCTAAACACGCTGGCCAGGCTATCCATCGCCAGGTAGCCGGCGGCCAGGCTGTAGAAGAACGGCGCCTTGACCTTGGCGTAGGCCTTGTCCGGCACGCGAAAGCGCAGGCCGGTCTTATCGCTGACCTCGGCCAGCACGCCCTGTAGGTCGACGTGGCGCAGGTTCAGCGGCATGGGCTGTGACAGGATCGCCGCCAGTTCGCGGCAGACCAGGATCTGCTGCACGCTGTTGATCGCCGTCGAGCGTTCGACAAACCCAATGAAGTGGCGCTGCAGCGGGCCGTCGTTGTAGCCGACATCGAGCGTCACCAGGCCGTTGACTGGGGCGCCGGCCTGGATGGTGAAGGTCGCCCGGCCGGGACTTTTAATGTCCAGGCGGACTTCGTCCTTGATCAGTGGGTAAGGCGTGCCGCCGATCGTCAGCACCTTGTGCAGTTTCATGGTGTGGGGGCCAGCCAGTCGTCGACCTTTTTCAAGGTCCGTTCAAAGCCGCTCAGTTCCTC
>NZ_RWIO01000089.1:0-89430 GCF_009764655.1 Pseudomonas sp. PB105 | reverse complement strand
TGGTGACCATCCCCGAAGCCCACGCGGGCCAAGTCGATGCCAATGCCAACAATACCGTGCAGGTGCTGGCCTATACCTTCATGACGACAGGGCAGCCCGTTTGGATCATCTTCGAACATGACGATGGTACGCCAGACTATGTGCTGCGTAATGGCGACCCGCTAACGCCCGCAGAGTCGAGCGCGAAGAAAATCGTGCACATCATCCCTGGCACGTACCTGCGCTCGCGGCCCAATGGCAGCCAAATTCGGCTTAAAACACTGGTTTCAATGGACGGTTTCGGTGACAGGAACACCGCCGTACAATTGGGCAAACCGTCCTATTCGATTAAAAAACAGGCGGGGATCATTACCCATGTCAATGTAGGGGGCAAACCGCGAAGACTGGTCGTCAGCCCCGATGGCAGTCGCGTTTACGTTACCAATTCGACCTCTCATTCGGTGTCAGTGATTTCGACGGCCACCCGTCAAGTTATTCATACCATTACCGGTCTGAGCAACCCATACGCCATAGCTATCAGTCCCAACGGCGGCATCCTGTATGTAAGCAACTTGGGCACGCAACGAGTTACCGTTATCAACACTACCAGCTATGAATTTATCAACCAAATAACGGGTATCGCTACTCCTTACGGACTTGCTTTGAATACGCTGGGAACGCGCTTATATGTTACTAGCCACACTTCCTCTGCGCTGTATACCCACGACACCTCCTCCGGTGCGCGCCTGTACACACTCGGCGGGTACACGAACGCTTTGTCAGTGACGCTAAACCCCAGTAATTCTCGCATTTATGTGGGGGCAAACACCCGCGTATACACCGTCGACCAGCCAAGCAATACCGCCGTGGGATCCTTGGCGGGTTTCAATATCTCTTATAGCATGGCTCACAGCCCTCACAACGTAAGTGCCAAGCCAACACTGTACGTAACGAGCTCAAGTGCCAGTAACATTAAGATTATGAATACGGGCACGAACGTCATCCGTAAAACCCTTACGGGTTTCAGCGCTACCTACGGCGTTGTCATGCACCCCACACAACCATTCGCCTATGTCACGGACTACGGTACTAACAGCCTGAAAATCATAAACACCGATGAAGAAACCGTCATTGATGCAGTGGTAGGGCTCAATGGCCCGTATGGGGTCGCTATCAGCCCAGACGGCTCCACGCTCTATGTCGCCAACTTAGGTGGCAACTCTGTCACTGTCATCAGTACATAAGCTTCAGCGTCCAGCAAAAAATGCTCCGCACTTCGCTGTGCGGGGCATTTTTTTCAATGGTGCCCTTAAAAACCAGGTGGCCTATCCGTCCGCCGGCAACTGTCGGTGCCGTTGGTGACGGCGATGCAGGTGATGCGGTTGCTGTTTGTGTTGTTTCTGGCGGAGCCGTTGTTCAGGCACTGGAACCGTCAGCCCTGACATCAGCGCTTCAAGGGGCCCGTCCTGGGCCACTGACCACTCGTCGCCACTGTCATTTCTCACAGCTAGTCAACGTCGGGTCGCAGGGTATTGAATCCTCTGGCGACCCCTCTCACTTCGCGGTCGCCTTTCGTACGGTTCACACAGGATTGCGACCATGAATCAAGACATCGACCCCGCGCTGTTGCTCGTGAAAACGCCCGCTACGCCTTCCTCATCACAATCCGATGATTTGCGCCGCGAGGGGTTTACCCTTCCCCAACCCGACGATGCACTTCTGACACCGGCGTCCTTTGCCAGCGTACCGTTTTCTGACCTGCCCCTTTATCTGCCAACCCTGAGCAATCCGGTAGTGGGCTACGATGGCGGGCTTAATCGCGCCGCGCTGGATGTCGCCGCCATAGGGGTGATCTGTATCCTGCTGCCCTATCTTGGCCAGTCCGAAGGCGACTTCATTGAGCTTCGGCTCAATAATATCCGGGCCGACTTTCATACCGTCACTGACGACGAAGCAGCAAACAGCAAGCAAATCATCCTGTTTGCACCCAGCGGCGCTTTTTTGCGCGAGGCCGGCAATACGCTGCAGGCCTTCGTCACGCGCATTGGGGGTGGAACCGAAGAAACCAAGCGTTTCAACCTCCTGGTTGACAGTGAACTGCCCGGCGGGCGTAACCCGACTGCCAGCACGCCAGAGAACGAAAACCTGCCGCTGCCGCGCTTCCCTCAGTCCATCATCGACTTTGGGGTGGACAAGGACAACGCAGGCTCGCCCATAGAGGTCCTTATCGACTTTTACCCCGCCAACCGAGCGCTGCCAGCGGTCAACCATCGCAAAGTGCGCGATCGTATTCTCTTGAGCATTGGCGGGGTCATTGTCGAGCACCGCGTCACCGAGTTCGAAGCCTCGGGCCAGGATCCCATCAAGGTATTCGTCAACCCAGGTATCTGGCCACAGGTCGGCAGTGGCGTGCACGTCTGTGAATACAATGTGGTCGACGAAGTGGGCAACGCCTCCGATGGGTTTTCCCCGGCGCAGGTGATTGAGGTGCGACTGGATGATTCGACCGAACCCTTCTTGCCGGCCGCCTTCATTTTTGAGTCTGAGGACGATGGTCATGGCAATGACGCTCTCAACTACGACAAGCTCAACGGCACCAATGCCAAGATTACTGTGCCAGTCCGCGGCATGGGCTACCTGTTCGATGACACCATCCGTGTGCGGGTCATTGGGCTGACACAGGGCGGTGTACGCATCACCAACTTCTACAATTTCACCGTCACCTCCACCACGGTGATGTTCGCCAATATCGAGTGGCCCAATGCCGATATCCAGCCTTTGGTCGGCGGCCGGATCCAGATCACTTATAAGCGCCTTCGGACCGGTGTACTGCCTCGCAACTCCGAAAGCACACTAATCAATATCATCGGCACCCCCATCGACACCAGTTTGCCCGCGCCACTCGTGCCCGATGCTATCGGCGGGGTACTGCCGCCAACAATCAATCCGGTGTTCGTGCATATCTTGGCCTACCCCGGGCAGGACCCCCAGGATCGCATCACCCTGTTGCTGGAAGGCGACTATGCCAACGGGGACCCTTACTACGACGAGCGCACTGAGAGCGCCGGCAACGGCGACATTTACTTTGAGTTGCCCAACGGCCCCAATGGCGACATTGCCCAGTTGGAAGGCGGACGTCTCCGGCTGTCCTACAAGGTCAATGGCGCGGCGGAACGACCACAGTCGAAATCGCTTGCCCTTGATGTCGGCGACTTTCAGGCCTCACTGCCGGCTCCCGTGCCACGCCAGGCGCTGCCACCGCACTACGTGTTCGATCCGGACACCCAGCGCGGCGATCTGAATGTCACCGTCACCCGCCACGCTGCGTTTGTGCTCGGCGCCACGGTTACCCTGCATTTCGAAGGCAGCGCCGCCGGCGGCAGTGCTCCGCCCAACGAACTCTCGATCAACAGTAACTGGTTCGGCCGGGACCTGCCTTTCACCATCCCACGGGTTTACGTGATCGCCAATTTGAACGGCACGGGCAGGCTTTACTACACCGTACAAGTACTAGGCCAACGCACGTTGTTCTCCTTTGAAGTGGTGATCACGGTGGGGGCGGCCTTGAACCTGCACGTGCCGCTGGTGCTGGAAGGCACAGTGATCACGCCGACCCTGACGCGTCTGAACCCCGAGCATGTGCTGCCGCCACGGCCGGAAGTGGTGACGATCCGGGTGAGCTACAGCCCGATGCTGCCCAGCGATCAGATCAAGGTGCGCATCATCGGCGCTGCGGGGTTCGGCACACCGGATATTCCAAGCAAACCCGGTATCCCGGAGCCGGGGGAAAACTATGTCAGCTTTACCGTCTCCAACCTCTTTGTCGGCGCCAATCTCGGCATGAACTGCCAGGTATTTTATGAGGTGATACGCGACCATGTCTCAACCCCCTCAAAAGAGCTGACCCTGGAGGTGCAAGACCTGCCGGCGCAGGAGCTGGATCTGGTACGGATTCCAGAAGCGGTGGGGGGCCAGGTTGAAACCAACAAGGCTTACACCGTGCGGGTGGACGGCTGGCCGTTCATGCGGCTGGGGCAGGCGGTGTGGATTGATCTGCTCAGCAGCAGCAATTATGCGCTGCGGATAAGCCTGCCCGTCAGTACCGAAGAGTTCAACGCCCGGCGGATCAGCATGCCGATACCGGCCAATTACCTGCGCAGCCTGCATGAAGGCGACACGCTGGAAGTGCAGGTACTGGTGTCGCTGGATGGCACGGGTTACAAGTCTTCGGCGAGGCCGTTGGAGATTTCGCCGCCGTATCGGGTCAAGAGGGCTTCGGGGGTGGTGGACGGGGCAATCGCGGTGGGCAACACGCCCACCCACCTTGCGCTGAGTTCCGACAATTCGACACTCTATGTGGCCAACTATGACAACACGGTTTCAGTCATCGATACCGCTACACGGAAAGTGACACACACGGTCTCGCTTGCAGCGGTACCTCTCGGTATAGCCATTCATCCGAACGGCCAAACCTTGTATGTCTCCATTGGAAAGCCTTGGGCGACGCTTGCCATTGAGACTAAGAACTTCCAGATAATCAAAGCCATTTATGTATTTGAGTATTATTCAGCGATGCGCCTAAACCCTACAGGTTCACGCCTATATGTAGGTAATGACTACTACGCCAGCACACAAGAAATCGAAACTTCAACTCATACACTCGTAAGATATCTCTCCGGTAACAACTATTACGCAAATGCGGTTACCACTAACCGTTCTGGCAGTCGAGTTTACACGACGGGTTACTATGTAAGTGAGTTCAATCAATCTACCGGCACGCTTTTAGGCAGTTATCACAATGGGTCTACACATTCCAGAGGTATTGCCTACAGCCCTACTGAAGAAGTCCTTTATGTGACAACCTATAGTAGTTCGACGCCTACCAATGGCAGCCTGAATATACTTTCAACAACGACCACTCCACCCTCGCTGATCAAGAAACTCGGGAACCTACCTCAGCCGTGGGGAATAGCATTCACACCAAACGGCGATAAAGGCTACATGTGCCTGCACGGAGACAACTCGATAAAAATCATCGATACAGCAACGCAACTCATCACTGGAGAAGTCAATACCACTACACACCCGCTGGATCGTCCAACAGAAATTGTTATCAGCTCTGATGGCGCGGTGGCATACGTTGCCAACTCCGGAAATAACAATGTCATTATCGTCAGCCTGTAAGCCATAAAAAATGCCCCCGCTCTTTCGAGCGGGGGCATTTTTTATTACCGGTATAGTTTAACGGCCACCAATCCCTGGACTCACCGACTTAGAAATCGTACCGCAACCCCACATTCACCCCATACGGCTGCTTGATGTTCTTCCCGGTGCTGCGCTCAAGATCCGCATGCAACTTCAGGTTCTGCGACACCGACATCGCCACACCCGCCCCCAGCTTCAGGCGCGAACCCGACAGGTCGTTGTTGAACGCGTTGTCGTTGACGAACACCTTATTGCTCTGGTCGAACTCGTGGGCCACCGCAGCCTTCAGGTACGGCTGCAACACCCCGCCGCTTTCCAATTGAATGTTGCGCCCCACCGTTGTACCGATTTCACCGATGACCGAGCTTGAACGGTCGCCCTTGGCGTCCAGGCCATTGTCCAGCGTGTAGCTTTGGGCCTGGGTGATCACCGCCGCCAACTGACCATACGGTTCGACGAAATAACCGTCGTCCAGGCTGATATGGCGACCGACTTCCGCCGACGCGCCCATCGCGTTTTGCGTGTAGTTGCCCTTGGCTTTCTTGCCGTCGCTCATCGCCACCTTGGACTCGTTGTGCAGGCGGTTGAACTTGAGCACGCCGTCAAAGTAGAAGCCGCTCTCGGCATCCATCCACGTGGCATAACCGCCCACGTAGTAGCTGTTGATGGTGGCGCTGCTACCACGGTTCAGGTCCAGGTCCGAGGTGCTGTGACCCGCCATGGCACCGATCAGCCACTGGCCGTCGCCGCCCTCTACCGGCGCGTCGGCACCGAGGGTAAAACCACGTTGCGACTGGTTATAACCCAAGCCCGTCTTGTCGTTGGACACTTCGTATTTGTTGCCGTAGGCGCGAGTCCACAGGCCTGCGGATTTGCCGTCGCTGAAGCGCAATTCGCCCATGCGGGTACGCAGGGTGGTCATTTCACCCAGCAGTACACTTGGCGCAGCATTGAACAACGCAAGCACGGAGTTGGTGCTCGGGCTGATCACTTTGCTGTCCGGGTCGAGGTACCAATCCTTGCTCTCGTTGTCATCGATCAGGCTGTAGGAGTAAGTCCCCACGTCCACGCGATCACCCAGCAGGCTGAACTTGGCAACGCCATCCGCGGTATGTACCACGTGCAAACGGTCATCGCCCAAGGGGTCTGCGCCGCTGCTGGCGATCAACAGTTGGTGCTCGCCCGCAGATGTGCCGGTGACGTTGAGGAAGTCGCCCTTCAGGGTGGAAAAGTCCACGCTCATGAGGAAGGTGCCGTTCCCCGACAGGTTTTCTACGTCGAGTTGGTAGAAGTGCCCCGTATCGCCGAACTTGATGTTGCCGCCGTTCAGGGACAGGTCGCCGACCTGCTGGTTGTCGACCATGACCCAGGTGGCGTCGCTGTTGATCGCCAGCTTGTCGACGTTCTCCAGTCGCCCCGTCAAGACCGAACCGTTGTTCAAGCCGACGCTGGCAGTGCCACCGTTGTTGATCACGTCGCCGTTCATGATGGCACCGTCAAGGCTCAGGTCCAGGGCGCTGCCGGTGCCCACTTGGATATTGCCGGTCAGCGCGCTGTTGTTGACGCGCATGTTGGCGTTGCCGCCGGTTTTCAACTCAAGCAAGTTGCCGTTATTGCCTATCAGGGTAGAACCGTTATTGACATCAATTTCAGCAGTGATCGGTGTATCGACCACAATGGCAGAGCCTGTCAGCCCCTCGACACGTGTACCTTCCAAGCGCAGTTCCGGCGAGTTGGGGACGGTGCTGTGTTCGCGGGTCATGCGGATGCCGTCGGTAGCACCGATGATTTGACTATTGACCGCATTGGCCGCGCCACCGCGAAGGATCAACCCGGCCTGGGAACCACCTATCAGTTTCGAGTCATTGAGGTTCAAGGTGCTGTAGGAAGTTACATTGGCACCATAAGTCGCGCCGTGAATTTCACTGTTATTGCTGACCTCTGCCAAGGACCCCGTGAGCGTTGACGGATTGCGAACCACGTCCAGACCGCCCGCACGAGTGCTGGTGATAAGGGTATTGTTGATGTGTGCAGTGCTGTTGGTCAGTATCACTGCGGTGGTACTGGCAGTGGATGAAACCCGTGCGCCTGTCAGGTTTACCGTCGAGCCAACCGACTGAATGTCGCGCACTGTCCCACCATTATGAACATTCAGCGTGGCGTTGTTTTTCAGCCGAAAGTTATCAACGTACGTCACTGGATAGACGTCTTTGGTCGTTCCGTCCAGTTCTTCCAGCGCCAGGGTTTGAGCGCTCAGGAAACACATTGGGGCAACAGCGATAAGCTTGATCGCTGCCGATAATTTGGAGTGTTTAAAGTCAGAAGAATTAATCGTGTGCATTGCCAATGAACCTCAGAAAAAGTACCAGTTCGAACCCGAAGGCCATATCGACCGGCCTTCCGTTTTCCACGGCGCAAAGACTAAGGATTGGAATTACCTTTTTATGTAGGACTTTCCTTATGAGTCGATCATCTAGCTTCGACACAACCCTGGCGTTGATTAAGCAAGCCGCAATAAAAAACCCTGTGGCCCCACAAAGAGGCCAACAGGGTTATGCATGGATCACAGCGACCCGAGCGCTCGCGTCGAATCTGGCACACAGGTGCCCAGTGGTGGGTAAGCACCACGGAAATCCCATCGCACCTGAACTTCATCCGAGGTACCGCGATCCGTCGTGTCAGGGCGATAGATACTCCAGCGCACACCTACCCAACCACGACCGCCGGTCCCGGTAAAGTCCCTGAACCACAACCCCAGCAAGAGGTTGATGGTGAAGCCATCCGCGATGTCGTTGAACGATATCTCTCTAGGCGTCGTTTCCATGGTATCTAACGGGGTAGTGTTATCGGCAAATGCGTACCTGGCCGCATGCACAACGACGAGGTCACCGATTTGAAGAGCTACGTCGTCCTTGATGAAAATAGGGACTGCCACCCAAGGCGCCGGGACTAGCGGAGGCGTCAAGCGGTCGAAGCATCCAAGCCTGCCCACTGTATTGAGTACCGAGAACACCGGATCTGCAAGCCCCGACAAGCTGTAGAGTTCAACCTTGACGCTCTGGTCGGGAGAGTGCTTGTAGTTGATTGCATCGCGAACCTTGTAATAACAAGGTATGGCATCGCCGTTGCCATACATTTCGATAATGTCCCAACCAATCTCCAACGCAACCTCGAAATCGGGAGCTTCACTACCGGTGACGTCATAAGTGTCAGCCAGCGTCCCGCCCATAATGCCGTAGTAAACATCAATAAAAACGCCGGTGGTTAGCCCTGAAGGAATAATGAACGTCACCGTGGCCGGGAAACCACGGTCAAGTTCTACCAAATGGTTCTCATGACCTTCATTGCCTCTGACCGTTGGTAGATCATAGTTGGGGTCAACGGGGCCTGGGCCAGGGTTATCCGTATCACCGGGCTCATCTATATTCACCGCAACGGTGATCGTTGGCGAGGGGATAGTCCCTAGCCCGTCACGGCTGATGGTGCAGTGGACATCGGCGTTGTACATGTCCCCATGTGAACTGATCACATCGAACGTAGCCGTGCCATCAAGCGGGAAGATAGGGAACACACCTACAGGTTTCTCGTAGATCAAGGTGCCATGCCAGAACATTCGAACCATATCAGTCGAGAGCCAGTCGACAATATTCCCCAAGCGTACCGTTACACCATTACGCGCCTCTTCCTTATCGATCAAAGGCGCCTCCAATACTTGAAAGTTTTCCAACACGGGTTCGTTAGCGGTGGCGACTGTCACGGTCCGGGTAAAAGACCTCTTCGTCTCGTTGCCTCCACGATCAGTTACATTGTAGGTAATCTCCCGATCGCCCGACCCACCGGCCAGGACAATCGCGGTTGTAAAAATCACTTCAGCACTGCCTGTCAACGGAAAAACACCCGTGACACCGATTAAATCCTTACTCCCGAAAAATGCCCGCCAGGTATCTCCGGGGCGGTTGTCTGCCATTCGTTGGATTTGACACACCAACCCGGGTTTGCCAGCCAGATAATCCGGTGTCACTGGCCCCGACAGATCGGTTGGCAAGGTAATGGCAGCCGGCTGGTTATTGAGGTTGGGGTCGCGTGCGTCGACAAACGCCTGGGTGATGTCAGAGGGAGCTACATTGCCATTGGCATGAAAGATCGTATAGGTGATCTCCTTTTCACCATGGGTTTGCAGCTCGGAGTGCGGTTGAAGAGCGAGAATAAAAGGATCAGGTGGCGCTGGATCGTCGCCACTGTATTCGTAGTAGCCAATCATTCGGCCGTTCGCACGGCAAAAAATAGTGTCGATTTCCCCCGGATCTGCAAGTGGAGCCCAGCGTGGAAGGGAAAGCGTCAAACCGCCGGCCTGGACAGCGTGGGGTATGAGATTGGGTTGACCGTCTGCCGATTGGTCAGGGTCGGGGGGAACCACTGGCAAGTTAGGGAGTGCGTTGACAAGCGTGGGAGCAGGCGCAGCGGCTAAAACCCTCTGTGTCCCTGCGCGCGTGCGCTGCGAGGGTTTACGGGTAGCTTTTGCTTTCGCAGGCAACTTTTCGTTCGCCTGCGTTGCTGGCGTTTTGGCCTTCGACAACGGTAGTTTTTTTGACATGATCCAAAGCTCCTTGCATGGGGGAAAGGATCTGAATCCGGACAACGGTATTTCACCCACAGACCTGCGACCCTGTTATTGGAGATGTCATTCGTCATCTCCAGCTATCACTGCAACCTGACAACGGTTAGTCCATTAAACCTCAGCCTCGCTCACCGCATAACTGTCAATTCTCACAACTTGCCAAACGCCAGAAAATATGCAGTTTGGCATTCGACCGCTAAATGTCGGTGAAGCGTCTTTTTTCACTACGTGCGAGCATCTGCCAGGCGCTGAACAGCGCAAAGGGTTCTATTAAAAAGGCTGGCGACGGCATGCAGACCACATGGGAAGGGCATTGCGCCCTTCCCATTTGCGCGTTGATTCAGGATGGCGCGATGCAGGGCGGTAAATTGTTTGGACGAATCAACGTGACCAATACCAGGTTGAGCGCCGACGCGCCGACAGGCACTCCACCTCGAATCACCTGGTAATACGTGGTGGCTGAGCCGTGGGCCGGCTCATGGGGATATTCATCTCGCTTGACCAACCCAGGCAACAACACATGGGGATTGAACGGGACTGTGAACGTGTGACCGTTTTGCACCCCTTCCTGGGTCAACGAAGGCGAATCCCACTCGCCTTTAGAGCTGTCGATCACATGAACGAGATTGCCGTTGGGGCTGGCATAGCCCACCCAGATCAAGCGCAACACATCGCCTACCTCCAGTCGCGCAGTGTCCCCCGGGACAAATACCTTGACTCCAAAAGAGGGGTGAGGGTTGAGCGTGCAACCTATAAACCCGGAATCAGGTCCTGGGCCATAGTTCACGTCCGGGTATTGGGTGCGCCTCAACCCCACAATCGGTGAAACGGCCACGGTGATGACTTTGTGGTTAGAACGTTGACGGTTCACGCCATTGAAAGTGCGATAGAAGAGATTGACCCGTGCGTTACCAATCGGCTCGATGAGCGACCAGGGAATATGGAACGTGATCAAATCCCCCGGATTCTCACCGATGGCAACCTTGTGGGTATCCACCGGCACGGGGTTATCATTCCAGATCAGCTCCAGCTCATCGTCCACCTGGAAATCAACGCCCAACTCCAATTCCACAGTGGCGGGTTTATTTTGATCCAAGAGGGTCAACACATCGTCGCCGGTCTCACCTTTGACGGTTGGCAGCAGAAGCAGGGGGTTGATGTAGTTGGGGTTGTCCGGGTTGAGTTCGCCCGCGGCGGTCAGGTCCACGGGGACGAACCTGGGGATGGCCGGCCGGGCGGTGCCGGTTCCACGTTGCCAAGTATAGCCGGCCCGGATCACCCCACCCACCAGCTCGAAGCCGCCTTGAGCCAGAATCGGCCAAGGAATATCGACACGCACTGGCCAGACCTGAAAAGGCCCTACGGTAATCGGAGGAAGGGGAATCAAGTCCCACGAAGGCGTTACCACATCGCCATCAAGTGCTCCAACGATTTCCAGGATATTCATATAGACGCCGCCACTTTCACGGGCATCTTCCAGGTCAATCCGCCCATTTGCACCCGCGCCGAAGGCTTGTGGCACCTCCGGCGAGAGAAACTGAATGGGCGAGGGTGTGAGCGCATTCAGTACGACGGAAGTACGCGACGCCGGCCCTTGCCAACCGGTGCGGTCTATCAAGAAGTACTGAGCGGAGTATTCTCGATTGCTGCGCAGTGTGCGAAACGTGTCGCCTTCAAAGACCAATTCGATCGGGGCACCGTTTTTGTGAGCCTGGGTAATGTGCACCGATGCGACTATCTCGTCGTTGCGTGAGTATGAGCGTCGAAACGCCGGCAACAACGTCAACTTACCGTCAACGCGATCCTCCAGGCGCATATCGGGCCATGGCGGCACAACAGCCACGACCTGATCATTGTTGGCCGGGTCGGCCAGGTAATCATCAGTCACACCGTTGGCTTGAATATAAGCGTCAAATTGCAGCCTGTTAGGCTGCTGCCCTTGATTGGGCGCAACCTTGTCTAGATCAATCTGGATTGGAAATGACGCGTCCGTAGGGTTGCCAGCGATCAGCTCAACGATGTACTGCAACCTGTGCAGGCCAGGCTCGGCCAGGCGGATAGCCGGTATGAAGCTCGCTACCATGGGCAGATCGCTTTCATCATAGGGTGCTGTCAACTCCTTCACATCACCAACCTGGACGTCATCCCACAGCCAGGTCACACGTGTTACCTCACCTGGGTCAAGCAGGCCCCCGCCAATCCAAAGGGTAGAGATTTCCACTGCCAACGGGTCAACTTGGTTCTGCCGATGTATTTTGTAAGCGACTTCATCATCCAGCAACGGCAGCGCCGCTGGAACCCAGGGCTGGTCCAGCGTGCGGGGAATAGGGGTAGAGGTTGTGTATTTGGGCATGTCCACTCTCCTTGGGCAATCGATCAATGACCGGCCATTGACCACCGATGGGAGTGCACCCAACCGACAAGGCCAGGTAAATCATTTAATGCGCAAGTACACCCTCTGGCTACTGTCGAATGTCACAGGTATGCACGCTGATCAGACAGGCGGCAACCGCCACTCAATCGGCGTCTCGCCATTCTGCTCAAGAAACTTGTTGGCGCGGCTGAAATGCCCGCAGCCCAGAAACCCACGATACGCCGACAGCGGCGACGGATGCACTGACGTCAGGACCAGATGCTTGGTGGCATCGACCAGTTTCTGCTTGCCTTGCGCATGGGCGCCCCACAGCAGAAATACCAAATGTGGCTGGTGCTCGCTGACCACTTCTATAATCCGATCGGTAAAGAACTGCCAGCCCTTGCCCGCGTGGGCGTTGGCATTGGCGCGCTCGACGGTCATGGTGGTGTTGAGCATCAACACGCCCTGATCGGCCCAGCTTTGCAGGTAGCCGTGGTTGGGGATGTCGATGTTCAGGTCGCGCTTGAGTTCTTTATAGATGTTGACCAGCGACGGCGGTGTGGGCACGCCCGGTTGCACCGAGAAGCACAAACCGTGGGCCTGGCCGGGGCCGTGGTACGGGTCCTGGCCAAGGATGACCACCTTGACCTTGTCCAAAGGCGTGGAATTGAGCGCATTGAAAATCAAAGGGCCAGGCGGGTAGATCTCTTTGCCAGCGGCATGCTCCAGGCGCAGGAACTCGCGCAACTGGGCCATGTAGGGCTTATCGAACTCCTCACGCAGGGCGTGTTTCCAGCTGGGTTCGAGTTTGATACGGTCGCCTTCGGTCATAGTTGAATTGTCTTGTAAAAAAGAATGAGGCGAACCCTAGGAAAGCCGGCCTTGCTTGTCAATTGATCTGACACACCATCGGCACCTTCCCACGAAGCGATCATACTGATCCTTCACCCTCCCGAATGAGGTCATAATGAACCTGCACTTCGAAGAGCTGACTGGCAGCGACGGTGCCCGCATCGGCATCGCCAGCCTTGATGCTGAAAAATCCCTGAACGCCCTGTCCCTGCCGATGATCCTGGCCTTACACGATCGCATGGATGTCTGGGCCAAGGACCCAAATATCGTTTGTGTGCTGCTGCGCGGTAACGGACCCAAGGCCTTTTGCGCCGGCGGCGAGGTGCGCAGCCTGGCCATGGAATGCCGTGAACAGCCCGGCGAAGTGCCCGCCCTGGCGGCGCAGTTCTTTGCTGCGGAATACCGCCTTGATTACCGCCTGCACACTTACCCCAAGCCGCTGATCTGCTGGGGCCACGGCTATGTACTGGGCGGCGGCATGGGCCTGCTGCAAAGCGCCGCCATCCGCATCGTCACGCCGAGCAGCCGCCTGGCCATGCCCGAAATCAGCATCGGCCTGTACCCGGATGTGGGCGCCAGTTGGTTTCTGTCGCGCCTGCCGGGCAAGCTCGGTTTATTCCTGGGCCTTACCGGCGCGCACATCAACGGCCGTGACGCCCTGGACCTGGGTCTGGCCGACCGCTTCCTGCGCGATGATCAACAGGACGAACTGCTCGATGGCCTGCTGCAACTCAACTGGCAGGAACAGACCGCGATGCAGCTCAACAGCCTGCTCAAGGCCCTGGCCCAGGAAGCAGTCAGCCAACAGCCCGAGGCCCAATGGCTGCCGCGCCGGGCGCAGATCGACGAATGGTTGGACGTTGGCGACGTGCGCTGTGCCTGGCGCGCCTTGAGCCCGCTGCGTGACCACGCCGATTCGCTGTTCAGCCGTGCCGGCACGACCTTGAGCGAAGGCTGCCCGCTGACCGCACACCTGGTGTGGGAGCAGATCCAGCGCGCCCGGCATTTATCCCTGGCCCAGGTATTCCAGATGGAATACACCCTGAGCCTCAATTGCTGCCGTCACCCGGAGTTCAGCGAAGGCGTGCGCGCGCGCTTGATCGACAAGGACCTCAAAGCCCATTGGCATTGGCCAGATATCAATACAGTTCCGGACGCCGTGGTGCAGGCGCACTTTCACAAGGCGTGGGAAGGCCGCCATCCGCTGGCGGACCTGTCCGATTACTGATTGCTTCACCAAAAAAAACGGCGCTTCCTGCGCCGTTTGCATTCAACACCGGTCAGCGGTGACCGCCGCGACCGCGGCCATGGTCGCCATCGCGTCCGTGCCTGCCATTACCCCCGTGATCACCCCACCCCTGGTTCGGATAAGGCCGGTAGCCCGCCCTTGGCCCCGAAGGGTAATAGCGAGGTGCCGGCTGGTAATAACGCGGCGCCGAGTAGTAACGCGGTGCGGGTGCGTAGTAGCGCGGCGATGGGTAGTAGTCACGGCGGTATTGATACGCCGGGCCACCACCGTAGTAATACGCCGGCGCCGGTGAGGTGTAGACCTCGGATCGATAGTAGCTCTGGCCTCCATCGTAGTAGGGCACACAAGCGGAAAGGGTCAGACCGAGTAAAGCGCTGAGCAGCAGTCGTCGATACATGGCGGCCTCCTGGACCGCGAAAGAGCACCTCCAGCGACGCGGGAGGGCGGCATTCAGCTTTCACCGAATGACGAAATATCTGACATCAAAAACCGAATCTGGTGCGTTTTGGTAACAGCTTGATACATCTGTATCAGACCAAACTGTGTTGGCGCCGCAAGTTTGCCAATGGGTCGGGCTTTGAGAGTGGGTGGAACATTTGTGGGTGTATTGAAACTTTAAACAATTGAATAGTGTCACTATGACATCGCACAATGGCACGGAGGCTCTAGCGCGAGCTTTATACCCCTATAACCTCGGATTTCAGCCATGAAGATTTCAACCAAACTGTTGCTCTCCTTTCTACTGTGCGCAGTGGTAACCCTGGGCGTGGGTGTACTGGGTATCAAAGGGGTCGTTCGCCTCGCCACTGCACTGGAATTGACGTTTTCGAACAATCTGGTCTCCGTCAGCACCACCTCGGCCACCCTCAACGGCCTGGTCGCTCATAACCGTGGCCTGTACCGGTTGATGGATGCCAGCCAGGGCGACGTGTCCCAGCAAGACCGCGATCGCGTGCGCCAGGACATCACCAAAGAACTCGCGAACAGCCAGGCCGCCTACAAAACCTACCGCACCACGCCGCTGGAAGACGACGAACGGGCAGCCGGCGATAAGCTCGACCAGCTCTGGCCCACCTACATCAGCAACTCCGAACGCATCATGTCGATGCTTGAAAACAACCAGCTCGACCAGGCCCGTGCACAGCTCAACACCACCAACAATGAGATTTTCCGCCAGGCACGCGACTTGATCCGCGTGCTAATCGACTCCAACAACCGCCAGATCAAAGAAGGCTCCATCGCTGCTGATGACCTGCGCAACAGCGCGCTGACCTGGATGATCAGCGGCATCGTGCTGGCCTTCATCATCGCCATCACCATTGGTGTGTTGATCACCCGCCTGATCACCCGCCCCATCGCCCAGGCCGTGGAGAGCGCACAACGCATTGCCAGAGGCGACCTGACCCAAGCCATCGTCACCGAGCGCACCGACGAAGCCGGGCAACTGCTGATGGCGCTTGCCGACATGCAGGGCGGCTTGAAAAGCACCCTGGTGGAAATCGCCAACGCCTCTGACCAGCTTGCTTCAGCAGCAGAGGAACTCAGCGCAGTCACCGAAGAAAGCAGCCGGGGCCTCACCCGCCAGAATGACGAAATCCAACAGGCCGCCACCGCCGTCAACCAGATGACCGCCGCGGTGGACGAAGTGGCGAGCAACGCCGTATCCACCTCGGAAGCCTCGCGCCAGGCCACCACCGAAGCCGAAGAAGGTCGTGAGCAAGTGGCCCAGGCCGTGTCCGGCATGGGTTCGATGGTGGTAGAGATCAATGATTCGACGCAATCGGTCGCCGACCTCGCGGGCCAGGTCCGGGAAATCGGCAAGGTGATCGATGTGATTCGCGGCATCGCCGACCAGACCAATCTGCTGGCCCTCAATGCGGCCATCGAAGCAGCCCGTGCGGGTGAGCAAGGTCGAGGTTTCGCGGTGGTTGCCGATGAAGTGCGGGCCTTGGCCCATCGCACCCAAATCTCCACCGTCGACATCGAAAAAATGATCGGCGAAGTGCAGGTCGGTGCCGATGACGCCGTGGCCGCGATGAACAAGAGCCTGACCTGGGCCAACAACACCCAGACCCTGGCACAGAACGCCGGCGAGGCGTTGGAGCGCATCACCAGCAGCGTGGCGAAGATCAATGAGCGCAACCTGGTGATCGCCTCCGCTTCCGAGGAACAGGCGCAAGTGGCCCGTGAAGTGGACCGCAACCTGCTCAACATTCAAGACCTGTCGACCCAGACCGCCGCCGGCGCCCACCAGACCAATGCCTCCAGCCAGGACCTGTCGCGCCTGGCTACGTCGTTCAATCTGCTGGTCAGCAAGTTCCAGCTGTAAGTAGCCTGCCGTGGGTTGGCGCTGTATCGTGCAAGGCCAAGCGAACCTTGCCCGATGCAGCCCATGACCACGCCAACCCTCTGCCCCGCCTGCGGCGCCCGCAACGACTGCACCCTGGCCGACCCACGTACCGCCGACCAGGCCTGCTGGTGCTTCAGCGTCACCATCGATACCGCGGTGCTCGAAGCGTTGCCGGACGAGCTGCGCAACACAGCCTGCCTGTGCCCGCGCTGCGCCCAAGTCGATCAACAGCTGCGCAGCCGCGATGCGAGTTGATCGTTTCCTCAGCAACCTGTCGCAGTTCAACCGCAAGCAAGTGCGTTTGTTATTGGTAGAACGACGGGTGACCGTCGATGGGCTGGCCGTCAGCGACCCTCACCATGAAGTACGGGAGTTCAGCCGCGTGTGCGTTGATGAGAACGTGCTGCAGGCTGGCAAACCTGCGCGGTATTTCATGCTGCACAAGCCTCAGGGGTGTGTGAGCGCGACGTCGGACCCGCAACACCCCACGGTGCTGGACCTGATGCATGAACCGGACACCGCCGACTTGCATATCGCCGGCCGTCTGGATTTCAACACCACCGGGCTGATGCTGATCACCAATGACGGCCAGTGGTCGCGCCGCCTGACGCAACCGACGACCAAATTGCCCAAGGTCTATCTCGTTGAAACAGAACAGGCCATCGGCGCCGAGTACGCGAATACGTTTGCGGCGGGCCTGTACTTTGCGTTTGAAGACCTCACCACCCAGCCCGCCGCATTGGAACTGCTGGGGCCGACGACCGCGAGACTGAGCATTATCGAAGGCCGTTATCACCAGGTGAAGCGCATGTTCGGGCACTTCAACAACAAAGTGATCGGCTTGCATCGCGAGCGCATGGGGCCGCTCGAATTGGATGCTGCGCTGGCGCCGGGCGAATATAGGCCGTTGACGCTTGAGGAAATCCGCCAGGTCTGATGACCGTTCAGCCGGTGATGGCAAAAACCCATTTTTACGCCTTGCGACATCCCGAGTCTGTGCTTGAATCAAGCTCACCAGTTTAAATATGACTGGCGAGTCGCCTATAACCTCCAAGAAACACCTTGCCCCCGCCCGCGCTTTATCCCACGGGCCTTCCAGGCAAACAGCCCGCCATAACAACACCCGTCGGCCAGCCGTCATCGGACCGACATGGGCCTCCATTTTCAGGCGTATGCCTACCTGTCACAAAGCTCGTGCAGAGTTATCTGCGCGCCCTACCCGCTTGCCAGGAGTCTTACGACATGAGGCCAGAAATCGCTGTGCTGGATATACAGGGTCAGTATCGGGTTTACACGGAGTTCTATCGCGCGGACGAGGCTGAAAAGACCATCATTCTGGTCAACGGCTCAATGGCCACCACGGCATCCTTCGCCCAGACCGTGAAAAGCCTGCACCCGCAGTTCAACGTGGTTTTGTACGACCAGCCCTACGCCGGCCGCTCCAAAATCCATAATCGCCATGAGCAAATGCTGACGAAGGAAATCGAGGGCCAGATCTTGCTGGAACTCATCGACCACTTTGCCGCCGAGCACGTGCTGTCGTTTTCCTGGGGCGGCGCCGCTACCCTGGTCGCCCTCTCCCACCGCCCCCGTCGCGTGGAAAAGGCCGTGATCAGCTCGTTCTCCCCAGTGATCAACGCGCCCATGCGTGACTACCTGGAGCGCGGTGTCGACTACCTCGGCAACCTCGACCGCGACCGTGTCGGCCACCTCGTCAACAACACCATCGGCAAACACCTGCCGTCGCTGTTCAAGCGCTTCAACTACAAGCATGTCAGCAGCCTGGCCGAGCACGAATATGGGCAGATGCACTTCCACATCAGCCAAGTGCTCACCAGCGACCGACTCTGCTACCTCAAGGCCGCCAAGGCGATCGACATTCCCGTGCTGTTCCTCAACGGCGAGTGGGACGAATACACCAGCGCCCAGGATGCCAGGCAGTTCGGCAACTACGTGGCCAACAGCAGCTTCAGCACCATCCAGGCGACGGGGCATTTTCTGGACATGGAGCATAAGGCGGCATGCAAGGACAGCCGGGAGGCAGTGGTGGGCTTTTTGAAACCGGCGCGGCAGATCAGCCGATTGCGTTATCACCAAGGTCAGGCACAGCATGCATTTGCAGTTTGAAATGATGACTCAACGCCACGCTCGTTGTGGCGAAGGAGCACACGCCTTCGCCGCAACCTGCACATTTTCAAAGAAAAACTTCAAATTCAAGTGAACATCTGGTACAAAGTCAGCCGCTCTGAGCGGGTATAGTTTAATGGTAGAACAGTAGCTTCCCAAGCTTCCGACGAGGGTTCGATTCCCTCTACCCGCTCCACTCAGACATAGATCCCACGCCAACATGGTTTTGGCGGGGGATGCATAAAGAAACCGGTCCCTGGAGGCCGGTTTTTTTATGCCAATATTTTCCCGCCCGCAAACCTGTACAAATACAGAATTCTGTACAACTATCAGACCTTGAGCGCAGGCACCAAGCCTCGCATGATCAAGGAGCCGGGCAATGACGCGCCTGCTGATTTCACTGTTGCTGGTTTTGAGCCTGGCCAGTTGCAGCAATGTAGAGGTCGGACACTACGCCGACCAGAAACCTGCGCTGGATCTTGAGCGTTTCTTCAGCAAACCCGTGAAAGCCTGGGGCATCTTCGAGAAACGCTCGGGCGAAGTCGCCAAGCGTTTTGAAGTGGATATCGCCAGTCATCGCGAAGGCGACAAACTGATTCTCGACGAAAAGTTCCTGTACAGCGACGGCACTCGCCAGCGCCGCGTGTGGACGCTCACGCCCGATGGTCCGGGGCGCTGGCGCGGGCGAGCGGGTGATGTGGTGGGCGAGGCCATCGGCGAGGTCGCCGGGAACGCGTTGCGGTGGCGCTACCGCCTCAACCTCCCGGTGGATGGCTCGGTGTACGAGGTGAGTTTTGACGACTGGATGTACCTGATGGACGAGGACACGATGATCAACCGGTCGAGCATGTCCAAGTTCGGCGTGGAATGGGGCCAGGTCACGTTGTTCTTTCGTCGCCAATAACAGTCAACGCGGGGGTGAAAAATGAATGTGGAGAAGCTGGCCAAACTGGCCGAGAAAGGTGAAATACGGGGTCTTGAGTTGCTGTCCCTGGAGGGCGGTTTCTATATTGCCCGTGTGAAGCTCGATCACGTCGAGATGACATTGCTGGACGATAACGGCAAGACCCTGCGCCTGCGCTCCAGCACGCATTTACGCGACCTGCTGCGGGACGTTCCACCGTTTCCCTGTGTGTTGGTGCAGCAGTGCGCCCATGACGAAATGTGTGGCACCCGCGAGGGCGCTGTCGGTGCGTTGCGCATTCCATTTTCGCTGGGTGCGACTCTTTAGGACCGTTGCAACCAGCCATCCAGGCCCGGCAGGCAACATCATGAGGTTTGGCCCCGCATAGGTTCGTAGGGTCGCCAACCTGTCAGCGCGATCAACAAGATCAACAGCTGGAACACGATGATAAGAGCCACGCAACCGTCCCAGCCCCAACGCTCCCAGATCAGCGCTGGCACGACTGCACCGCAACTGCCGCCCAAGTAGTAACACGTGAGGTAGACGCCAACGGCACCGGCCTTGTTGTCGTGCGCGGTGGCGGTGGTGAAGGCATTGGCTGCGGCCTGGGCAAGGAACACGCCGGTGGAACTGAGGGCCAGGCCCGTCACGATGCACCACAGAGAGGGGATCAGCGTCAGGGCTGATCCGCTTACGCCAAGCACGGCAGCTACCGTCAGCAATTGGGCATGGGGACGGGCCTTGCTCAGGCGGCCGGCGATGGGGATCACAATCAGCGCCAACAAAAACACCATGTACAGCGTGCCTAAGGCCGCCGATCCAAGGTTGAATGGCGGTAGGCCGAGGTACAAACCTGCGTAGGTAAACGCTGCAACCTGGGAAAACAACACACAAAAACCTACGGCGTAAGCAGCCAACAATGGTTTGCGAAAAACGCTCGAAGAAGGAGCGCGGACCTGGACCTCCCGCGCGCGGTTGGCCGGCAGCAGAAACTGGATAAACCCACCGACCATCAAACTCAACACCGCCAGCACTTCAAAGGCTTCGCGCCAACCGAAGTACTCGGTCACCATCCCCGTGACGAAGCGTCCGGCAAACCCACCCAACACGGTGCCGGCGACATACAGGCTGGTGACTTCGGTGACGGTGCCGCCATGCCAACGGTCGCCGATATAGGCCACGCTGGTGGCAAACACCACCGGTATCACCATGCCCTCCACGAAGCGCCACACCAGCACTTCGGCAAAGCTGCCGGCATAGGCGGTCATCAACGTCGGCACCGCCAGCAACAGCGCGGCCACGCAGATCACCGTGCGTTGCTCGAAACGCCCGGTCACACGACTGACAAACGGCGCGGTGATCGCCACTGCGAGAGTGGTCACCGTGATGCTCCAACCTGCGGCTTTGGGGCTGAGGTGGAACTGCGCGGCAAAGGTCTGGAGGATACTCTGGGTTGCATACAGGTTGAGAAACGCCGCGCAGCCACACAGGAACAGGGCAAGGCGGGCGCAATGCAGGTGCGATTTCATGAAACCTCTCGTCTTATTTTGAAAGGTCTTTATAGAATGGCCTGCGGGTCTGGGACCAATACCGAATTCCGACCGATTGATACCCAAGGACCAGGATGCTCGACCTACGCAAGCTGCGTTACTTTCTGACGGTCGCCGAGGAATTGCACTTCGGCCGTGCTGCCATTCGCCTGCACCTCGCGCAACCACCGCTGACACGGCAGATTTCAGCGCTGGAAGCAGAGTTGGGTTTCAAACTGTTTGACCGCACCAGCCGCACGGTGACCCTCACGGCCCAAGGACGAGCGTTCCTGCCCTATGTACGCGGGGTGTTGGAACAGATCGACGTGGCACAGGTGATCGCAAACAAATTGGCCGCAGGCACTGCCGGGCAGCTGGCGCTTGGTTATGCCAGCTCAATAGCCCTCTCAGATCTGTTCAGCCAAGCGATCCAGTCTTTTGCCCAGCGATATCCGGATGTGCAGTTGACGCTGGTGGAGTGCGCTTCCGGCAGCCTGGGCGCTCAGGTAGCGGATGGGCGGCTGGATATCGGCTTGAGCCGACTGCTACCGCCCCCCCGAGAAGTGCAGGTGCTATCCCTGGGAGAGGAGCGGTTGGTAGCGGCGGTGTCCACAAACAGCCCACTGGCGAGCTTGGCCGAGGTCAGCTTGGCGCAGCTCAGTGCCTACCCACTGATACTGTTTCCGGCGGATTATGGCTCGGGGCTTAACCAATCCATCGAACAGCTTTACCGACACCACGGCGTGCCCCTGCGTCCTGGCCCGACTGGGCGGCAGATCACCTCGATCATCGCGCTGGTGGCGGCTGGCCAAGGGGTGGCGCTGGTACCGGAATGCACGCAAAGCTTGATGAACAAGGGCATCAAGTACAGGCCGCTGATCGAGGCGGACGCCTGTGCACAGTTGTTAGTCTTGACCGCGACTGAAACAAAAAGTGTGTTGGTCGAGGCGTTCCTCAGCGTGATTGCCGGGATCTCGTCGACTGCGCTTAAAGTGCTGCAGCAGGACCGCTGACGCCGTCGAATTCCACCGCAAGAAACGTAGTTTTGACCGGGGCGGCATGCTTTAGATTGGCACTACACCCGCCCATAGGAGCCCGCTCATGGTGTACGAATACAAACTCATGCCCTCCCCCGTTGGCCAACTCACCCTGGTGGCGCGCAATGGCAAGCTCGGTGCAATCCTGTGGGAGACAGAACGCGCCAACCGCGTGCGCCTGGGCGAATTGCACGAAGCCAATGAAAGCCCCGTGCTATTGGAAACCGAGCGCCAGTTGCAGGAGTACTTCGCCGGCACGCGCAGCACCTTCGAGCTGGAACTGGATTTCAACGGCACCGCGTTCCAGAAGCAGGTCTGGCAGGCATTGCTGACCATCCCCTTCGGCGAAACCCGCAGCTACAGCCAGATCGCCCTACAGATCGGCAACCCCAACGCCGTGCGCGCCGTGGGTGCGGCCAATGGGCGTAATCCGATTTCAATCATCGCGCCGTGCCATCGGGTCATCGGTGCCTCGGGCACCTTGACCGGCTTTGCTGGAGGGCTTGAGGCCAAGCAGTATCTATTGACCCTTGAGAACCGCGGCCAGGTGAAAATGGCCTTCTGATCACGTGCCTGCGACCGCTCCACGGTTAAAGTACTGATAATCGAACAACGGTTTGAAACCCAGCGTGCTGTACAACGAGCGCCCCGCCATCGACGCCTCTAGGAAGCATCGCTGGGCGCCCAGGTTCGAAGCGTGCAACAGCGCAGCGTTAATCAATTGAGTGGCATGACCCTGCCCACGAAATTCCTTGATCGTGCCGACATCGTTAAGCCGTGCGACGCCATCACATAGCGACAACGTCAACGAACACGCCACCCTCTCCTCGACAGACAAAGTGAAGTGGTGAAGTGAATGACCGGCGTCCAGGGCACGCTGGTGCCGAGCCTGATAATGCGCCACCACCTCGGGCGGGACCGCGAACGCATTACCAATGGGAAGCGCCCAGTCATTCAAGTTCCGAGTCAGGCTGATCTGCGCAAAACGCTCACTTACGGAAGGCACCCGACGCGACAGTTCGAGCGCCATCGTGGTGGTCCTTTCGGCAGGCTGCAAGCCGAGCTCCGTCAGTGCCTCATGCACTCCCTCGACCTTTTCCTCATGAATCACCACCTGTATCGCCAGGCAGGTGCGGCGAATCAGACCCAGAGGCTCAGTCATTGCGTCACCCGACGGGGCGTTGCCCACGCGGATAAGCAACAGGTTCGACGGGTTGCGAAATAGATCAGTGAAATAGGCAGTGATGCAGGCGCCATAGCGCCGACGTAACGGACAGGTCACGGTAAAAAAATGATCTTCAGTCCGGTAATAGAGCGTGGGCAAATCGCGGGTAGGAATGGCGCGCATGGGCAGTCCAGGCAAAAGCAAAGTCTTGCGCCCGCCACTGCTGGTCGATGTAAGCCCTTGCCTTGAAACCCGAAGAAAAAGCGCACCGTTTGGTTCATCAGCCAAGTTGTAAAAAGAAATTTCAAAGAGCACCTGCTGTCCATACGTTCATCACCCCTTCACTCCAGGAAAACGGTCATGAAATTCTCCACAGTCTCGCAATCCCTGTCCCGCTGGGCAGGCAGCCCCCGCACCTTCTACGCAGCGACGGCATTGATCCTGGCGTGGAGCCTGAGCGGGCCGTATTTCCACTACAACGACACCTGGCAGCTGATCATCAACACCTCGACCACCATCATCACCTTCCTGATGGTGTTCCTGATCCAGAACACCCAGAACCGCGACAACGATATCCTGCATATCAAGATCGACGAGCTGCTGCGCGTGTCCAAAGATGCACAGAACGCCGTACTCAGCCTGGATGGTCTGGACCGCAAAGAGCTGGAAAAACTGCGCCAGGAATACCGCAGCATTGGCAACGCCGGCACCCTGAACCTGAACAGCAGTTGCGGCCACGCTGCCGACGACGCGGCGCCCACTAAAACCGATCTGAACCAGGCATAAAAAAACGGCGGTTGGAGAGGATCCAACCGCCGTTTTTCAATTCAGGTGACGACCTTAACCGTCGCCTTGATGACCTTTGCCATAAGTCGACGCCAAGGCGCGGGCCTTCTGCAGGCGCTCTTCCAATTTTGGCAGTGTCTCATCGACCAACGCTTTTATTTCCGGTACATCCGACGCGGCGCCTTCCTGTTTGAACAGTGCAATAGCGTCTTCGTTTTCCTTGACCTGTTGTGCGGTATAGGCGGCGTCGAACGAGTCGCCGTCCTTGAGCTCGGGCATCAGGGTCTCGGCTTTGTCGACAATTTTCTCACGTGGCGCCACGGGCAGATCGAGCTTCTTGGCGATGGCTGCCAAGTGCTGATTGGCCAGGGTGCGCTCGTTGATCACCTCGATGGTGTAGTCCTTGATTTCCTGGGACGAGGTTTTCGCGTGGGCCATGCGGCTGGTCTCGATATCGGCCATTCCTTTGGCCGAGGCCTGCTCGATGAATTCAGCAGGCGACTGGGCGAAAGCATTGCTGGCGCCGAGGCCCAGCAGCATCGCGAAACTGGCGGTGCGTAACCGGATAGCCATGCGGCTCATGAGGGGTTCCTCCAGGGCATAAATTAGGACGGGGAACACACCCCGCCCTGAATTCGAATTTTCAGGGCGGTAAAGGTTTAGAAAAAACTTGCCGACGCGACGAACGGTCGTCGACATGTCATGCCGGTTTGCTGGCGAACAGGCCTGGCACCGCATGGGCCAGCGCATTGATGGCGAAGCCGATAAACATCACGCCACAGAGCTTGGTGATGAGGACTTCATGACGCTGATACACCGTGCGTACACGTTGGGCGCCGACCACGCCGATCAGGATTGCATAGGCCAGCAGACCGCCAACGAAGCTCAGGAAGATCAGCGACGGCAGCATCGACCAGGTCAGCAACTCGGCGCGGCTGGACAGCAACGCAGTGAAGGTCGCGACCGCCACCGGGTAGGCTTTCGGATTAGTCAGGCCGAACACAATCCCGTGCCAGAACGGATGCCGCGCAGCGCCCTGAGGGTCGTCACTGCTGCGCCGTTGCGTGCGGATGGCCCGCCAGCCAAGCCAGAACAGATACAGGCCGCTGAGCACGCCCAGCACATCAAACGCAGTGCTGCCCACTTCCCGCGCACCGACAATGGCGATCAACGCGGTGCTGCACCACACCACATCGCCCAGCAGATGCCCGCACAGAAAACCTGCCCCGGCGCGGCGACCACGGGCGGCACCGATACCGAACACGGCCAACACCCCAGGGCCAGGTGTAATGCCATAGATAAAACCCGAGGCGAGTACGGCGAGCAGCAGGGATAGGGTCATGAAGGCGACTCTGAAAAAAGACTGTGAGTTGGATGGATTCTGTATGTTCCGGTGCTAGGGGTAAAACTGCATTCCTGGATAGGCCTTCTGTCGACAGGCCTGCAGACGCGATGCCAGATCACCTACATGGGCTTCGAGCTTGTGTCCATCGGGGTCAAGGAAGTAGAACGAGGCGCCTTCACTACGATTGTCGCGCCACTCCTGAACACCGGCAGCCCTCAAGCGCTCAACCAGTGCAGCGAAATCGCCCGCATCGGTGGTAAATGCAAAGTGGGTGTAATCAGGTGCAGGCGTCGAGACGCGCAGCGGGTCCAGAGACAAGCATAACCATAAACCCGGCAATGAGAGATAGGCGCCGTTGCTCCAAGTGGCATCAAGCCGAAGCCCCAGCAGGTCATGGTAAAAGCACAGGCTACGGTGCAAATCAGTGACAGCCAACGTTAGGTGATTGAGTCCTGTAAGCATGAAGATGTCCTAGACCATAATGACTCTGACGAACGGTGCAAACTGCAAGCATGATGACAAGGTAGTATGTTTCACTACACATCACTACATCGAGATATATATGTCTGTTATGTCCCTACGCATACCGGAAGAAATCGCCGATACGCTTGCCAGTCTTGCCAAGGCCACCGGGCGCAGCAAATCCTTTCTCGCAGTTGATGCGTTACGCGAATACTTGACGCGCGAAGCCTGGCAAATTGAAGAAATTCAAAAAGCCCTCAAAGAAGCTGATGCGGGTGACTTCGCAACGGCAGCAGAGGTAAAAGCTATCGCCGACAAATGGCGCAACAATGCAGGTTGAGTGGCTGAGGGTAGCCCTCAGGAACCTTGACGACGAAGCGGCCTTCATTGCCGAAGAAAATCCCAAAGCGGCCTATGAGTTCGTCCAGGCAATTTTGAGCGGCCTTGAGAACATCGCGCAATTTCCCGCAATGGGGAAAGAGGGCCGAGTATCCGGTACTCGCGAATGGGTGGTGCCTCGATGGCCTTATATCGTTCCCTACCGCATTCGAGAGGGGCGGTTGCAGGTCATGCGGATTTTCCATACCCGTCGTCAGCCACCCGCGTCTTGGTAGCGATCCTTATTCAGTCTTGTAAAACTCTGCGCACCTGCCCCATCAACCACTGCAACCCCGAATCCCCTCCCCGCCGCGCATGCCACGCCAGCTCAAACGCAAACGATGGAATATGAAACGGCGGCGCTACGGCCAATAAGTGCGGATGCTCGACAGCGCGCAAGCCCCGCGACGATACGGTCAGGATCAGGTCCGTGCCCTCGATCAATTGCGGCGCCACGCCCCAATGCGGCAGGCTGATCGCCACATGCCGCCGCTGACGAATCGCCGTCAGCGCGCGTTCGATTTCCGGCGTGCCGCTGCCGCGCATTTCCAGCAGCACGTGGGGGCGCGAGAGGTAGGTGGGCAGGTCGAGTGTGCCGTCCGGCGGCAGGCTGTTACGGTCCACCAGGCAGGTGTAGTGCTCTTCGAACAAGCGCGTGGTGCGCAGTTCGGCGGGCATGTCGGGGAACACACCGGCGGCCAGGTCAAGGTCGCCATTGAGCACACCGTCGACCATGCCTTCACGGCTGGCCTGGATGACTTGCAGGTCGATGCCCGGCGCCTCACGACGCAGAACGCGGACCAATCCCGGTAGGAAAATCGCCGCGCTGTAGTCCGACATCGCCACACGAAACCGGCGCTTGGCCGACGCCGGATCAAAACAATTCGGCGCCAGCAACGCCTGCACCTGGGCCAGGGCTTCGGCCAGCGGTGCGGCCAATTCCAACGCACGCGCAGTGGGCACCAGCGCGCCGCCATGGCGCACCAGCAACGGATCCCCCAACACATCCCGCAACCGCGCCAGCGCATGGCTGACCGCCGGCTGGCTCAGGTGCAGGCGCTCGGCGGCGCGGGTAACGTGTTGCTCGCTGAGCAAGGCGTCGAGGATCACCAACAGGTTGAGGTCGATGCGGCGCAGATCATTCATCAGCTGCATATCCAGCATAAGAACTAGGAATTTAAATTTGCGCGACGAATAGCCTAGAGTCCAGCAAAACCTCTGGGAGATACCAAATGACAACGTTGCAATGGCTGGGTTTATTGGCGCTGGCGGTAATCGCCGGGGCGGTGGTGCCGTTTCAGAGTGCAATCAATGCCAACCTCGGGCGCGGGCTGGGCCATCCATTGTGGGCCACCCTGGCATCGCTGCTGGTGAGCATTATCGTGCTGCTGCCGGTGATCATCGCCCTGCGCCTGCCCTTGCCGAGCCTGGCATTCATTACCCAGGCGCCGTTATGGATGTGGGCCGGTGGCGCGTTTGGCGTGTGCTTTATTTCCCTGGCGCTGATGCTGCTGCCCAAGCTGGGGGCATCCGGGTTCATTGCCCTGGCGTTGACGGGGCAACTGATTGCATCGCTGCTGCTCGACCACTTCGGGCTGTTTGGCCTGGTGGAGCGTCAACTGACAACGCCCCGGGTGCTTGGGGCGTTGTTGTTGATAGGTGGGGTGGCGCTGATTCAATTCAGCGGCGCACCAGCCAAAGCCCTGGCTGCCGCGTGAAATACCGTCAGCGCTTGTCGGACGTACGCAGCTTGTGTGGCAAACCCCACAGCAACAGTGCTGCGGCAATCAAGGCGCACACAGCGATGACATAAAGCGCCGGCGTGGTACTGCCCGTGATGTCCTTGATGCGCCCCACCATGACCGGGCTGACGATGCCGCCCAACTGCCCCAACGTGTTGATCAGCGCAATCCCGCCAGCCGCCCCGGCACCCGCGCCCGCCAGCAGTTTGGGCGGCAGGGTCCAGAAGGTCGGGATCGACGCGATAATCCCCGCGCCCAGCAGGCCCAGGGCGATGATCAGGAACGTGGTGTGGTTATCAAAGATCCCTGCACAGAAGAACCCTACAGCGCCCAACGCCACCAGCCCGCTGACGAACTTGCGCCGCTCACCCGTGGCATCCGACCAACGCCCCACAAGGACCATGGTGATCGCCCCGCAGATGTAAGGAATGGCCGTCAGCAAGCCAATCACCACCGGGCTTTCGACCCCCGCACTGCGGATCAATTGCGGAGCCCAGAAATTGAGGCCGTAGGATGCCACCTGAATCAGAAAGTAGATCAGCCCCAGCATCAGGAAACCCGGAATGCGCAGGGCCTGGAGCAACGAGCCTTTCTTGTGCACTTCGTGCACGGCGATACGGCTGGACAGCAAGGTTTTTTCCTCGGCGCTCAGCCAAGGTGCATCTTCGATGCGATCCTTGAATTGCGTCAGCACCATCCACGCCAGCCCTATACACGGCAAGCCGCCAAGCAGGAACAACCAGTGCCAGCCGCGCATCTGCAGCACGCCGTCCAAGTGCTCCAGCACCAGGCCGGAGAACGGCGCGCCCACCAGCCCGGCGAACGCAGAGGCCAGGAACAGCAAGGAAGTAATCCGCCCACGGAAATCCTGGGGGAACCACAGCGTCAGGTAGTACAGCACGCCAGGGGCAAACCCGGCCTCCATCGCGCCGATCACAAAGCGCAGTGCATAGAACTGCCATTCGGCCGTGACAAATACCATGGCCGCCGTGGCCAGGCCCCAGGACACCATGATCCGCGCAATCCAGCGGCGCGCACCGACCTTGTAGAGCATCATGTTGCTCGGCACTTCGAAGATCACGTAACCGATCACGAACAGCCCCGCGCCCAGGCCATAGGCGGTGTTGCTCAGGCCCAGGTCGGCTTGCAGTTGGAACTTGGCGAAGCTGATGTTGATGCGGTCAAAAAACGCAAACAGGTAGCAGACCATGATCAGTGGCATCAGGCGCCAGGCGACCTTCTTGACCACGGCTTTGATGGGATCGACTTCACCGGCCGGGCGCGCGCCGGCCTCTAACGTATTAGTGCTCATTGTGCTTCTCCAGCGGACTGCTCACAGGCGTCCGATTGTTTTTGTTGTCTGGCAGGCGTTACAACGTGGCGATGTAAGCCGGGGGTGGATGCAAATCACCATTGCGCCCGGCCTTGGCCAGTTGACCGGGCAACTCATGGCCCAACAGCGCCGGCAGGCGCCGGGACATGTCCAGCAGGTGCGCCAAGTCGATCCCGGTGTGAATCCCGACTTCCTCACACAGGTTGACCAGGTCTTCGGTACAGATATTGCCCGAGGCCCCCGGCGCAAACGGGCAGCCGCCAAGGCCGCCAAGCGCCGCATCAAAACGACGGGCACCGGCCTCGTAAGCGGCCAGTACATTGCACAACCCCAGGCCGCGGGTGTTGTGGAAATGCAGGGTCAGGTCACTGGCGGGAATGCGCTCCAGCACGCGCTTGACCAGGCGTTGCACCTGACGGGGGTTGGCCATGCCGGTGGTGTCAGCCAGGCTGATGCCCTGAATGCCCAACTTGCGATAGGCGTCAACGATCTGCAGCACGCGGTCTTCGTCGACCTTGCCTTCGAACGGGCAACCAAAGGTGGTGGCGATACTGCCGTTGAGGCGCACCGGATGCTCGGCGGCAAAGCTGACGATGTCGGCAAATGCTGCCAACGATGCTTCGCAGCGCATGCGCATATTGGCCAGGTTGTGGGTCTGACTGGCGGACATCACCAGGTTCAGCTCATCGGCGCGAGACGCGATGGCGCGCTCGGCGCCCTTGAGGTTGGGGATCAGCGCCACGTAGATCACACCGGCTTTGCGCTCGATACCCTGGAACACCAGCTCGCCATCGCGCAGCGCAGGGATAGCCTTGGGTGAGACGAACGAACCGGCCTCGATCCGCGAAAAACCGGCAAGTGACAACCGGTCAATCAGCGCGATCTTATCGGCGGTCTCGACCCAGGTCGGTTCGATCTGCAAGCCATCGCGCGGGGACACTTCCTGCACGATCAGCGGGTCGGAATAATCAGTGATCATTGCACCACTCCGGTGGTTTTCAGGCGTTGAATATCGGCGCCGGTGAGGCCCAGCCCGGTGAGAATGTCGTCAGTGTGCTGGCCCAGGGCCGGGCCCGACCAATTTACACCGCCGGGGGTTTGCGAGAGTTTGGGCACAATGCCCGGCATCTTCACCGAAACGCCGCCAGGCAGCTCGGCGTCGAGCAGCATGTCACGTGCCTGGTAGTGAGGGTCGCTGACGATATCCGCCACCGAATAGATACGCCCGGCCGGTACTTGCGCCGCTTCCAGAGCGCTGAGCACCTGCTCGATGGGCAGGCTGCTGGTCCAGTGGGTAATCGCCGCATCCAGCAGGCCGCTCTGCGCCGCACGCCCATCGTTGTGGGCAAACTCGGGGGCTTCGGCCAGATCGATACGGCCGATGGTGGTCATCAGCCGCTTGTAGATCGGGTCACTGTTGCCGGCAATCACCACATAGGCGCCATCGGCGGTGAGGTAGGTATTGGACGGTGCAATGCCGGGCAAGGCCCCGCCGCTGCGTTCGCGCACATGACCGAGCATGTCGTATTCCGGCACGAGGCTTTCCATCAGGTTGAACACGCTTTCAGCCAGGGACACGTCGACAATCTGCCCATCGCCCTGGCCGGTCTTGACCCGCAGCAACGACATCAAGGTGCCGATCACTGCGTGCAGGGACGCGAGGGAATCGCCCAGGCTCACCCCCACTCGCGCCGGTGGCGAATCCGGGTTGCCCGTGGTGTAGCGAATGCCGCCCATGGCCTCGCCGATAGCGCCGAAACCCGGACGGTCGCGGTAAGGGCCCGTCTGCCCGTAGCCGGAGATGCGCACCAGGGTCAGCTTGGGGTTGAGTGCGTGCAGCACGTCCCAGCCCAGGCCGATTTTTTCCAGGCCGCCGGGGCGCAGGTTTTCGATGAGCACGTCGGCGTCGCCAAGCAGTTGCTTGATCAGGCCCAGGCCTTGCGTGGACTTGAGGTCCAGCGCCAACGACTTCTTGTTGCGTGATTGCAGGTACCACCACAGCGACGTGCCGTTGTGCAGCTTTCGCCATTTACGAAGCGGATCGCCCTGGCCGAGGGATTCGATCTTGATCACCTCGGCGCCAAACTCGGCCATCAACCGTGCGGCGAACGGCGCGGCAATCAAGGTACCGATCTCGATCACCTTGATACCGCTCAGGGGAGCCGTCATGGGGTGTACCTCTTATTCTTGGAATGTGGACCAAGGCTAGAGGACGGGGGCGGAAGAAATCCAACCGTCAGTTGGCAAGGAGCGTTCGCGAAAAGCGAACGCTCAGCGAATTTTCCGTAGGACCAGGCTGGCAGGCTGCTCCAGGGAAGGCATCGAGAGACTCAGGTAATCGAACAACAGCCGACTCACTGGCGACAATTGCGCTTCGTCGCGCACCACCAGGATCAAACGGCGATCAGACCAACTGTCCGTCAACGGCACCGCGTGCAAACCCAGTGCGCGCCCAAACAATTCGTAGGCCTTGTGCGGCAGGATACCGATGCCCATATTGGCCTGGACCATCCGGCACATCGCATCAAAGCCCGGCACATGGATACGCAGGCGCAGCATCTTGCCGGCCTCACGCGCAGCGGCGTGGGTACGCATGTTGATTGAGCTCGCGGCGTGCAGGCCGACGTAGTCGCTGTCCAGGGTTTCGGCGAACGCCACGCTCTGGCGCGCTCCCAACGGATGATCCGCCGGCATCAGCACCACCAGTTTGTCGAGCCGATAGGTCACGCTGGGCAAGCCTTTGGTGTCTGTGTCGCACGAGCAGATACCCAGGTCCGCGACGCCGTCCAGCACGCCCTGCACCACGCCGGTACTGGGGCGCTCTTCCAGATCGGTTTTCACTTCGGGATGCAGCTCGGAAAAATCGCGCAAATCTTCAGGAAGGAACTGAATGATCGCCGAAAGATTGGCCAACATCCGCACATAACCGCGCACACCGTGGCTGTGTTCGCCCAGTTCCAGGCCCATCTTCTCGACGTTGAACAGCATCTGCCGTGCATGGTGCAACAGCGTTTCGCCAGCGGCCGTCAGGTCCATGCCCTTGGCCCGGCGCACAAACAGGCTTACGCCCAACACGTGCTCCAGTTCCATCAGGCGCTTGCTGGCGGCCGATACCGCAATGGCCTCACGGGCAGCGGCACGGGTCAAAGTGCCTTCTTCGAACACCGCGACAAACAGCTGCAGGGTGATCAGGTCCAGGCGACGCACCAGGCTCTTGTGCAACATCAGCGACGCTCGGCAGCCAGACGGTGGATCTCGCCCTGCTCTACCACCGCTTGCGGCGCGCCGTGGCTCACCGCCTGCAACATCGCCCGCCCAACGGTCTCGGTACTCACCACCCAGCTCGGTTTGACCCGGCGCACAAACGAGAGCGCCGGCCCCAGCACAGAATAGAAGGCCTGGTACAACGGCGTCTTCGAGCGCACACCGTGCAATGGCTGGATAATCCCCGGCCGGAACAGGTACACCGCCTTGAACGGCAAGCGCAGCAAGGCGTTCTCGGTCTTGCCCTTGACCCGCGCCCACATCGACTTGCCCGCCTCGGAGCTGTCGGTACCGGCGCCGGACACATAGATAAACGTCATCTGCGGATTGAGCCGCGCCAAGGTGCTGGCAGCGACGAGAGTCAAGTCATAGGTGAGATGGGTGTACCTGGTTTCATTCATGCCGGCCGAAGACACGCCGAGGCAGAAGAAGCACGCATCAAAACCTTGCAGCAGGTTTTCCAGGGGTTGGAAATCCAGCATGTCACCGTGCAATACCTGATGCAGCTTGCCGTGTTCCTGGGTCAGTGGCGTGCGGCCAACGGCGACGATTTCCTGCACGTCGGCAGCCAACAGGCATTCACGCAGAACACCTTGGCCGACCATGCCGGTGGCGCCGAATAACAGAACTCTCATAAGGGGACCTCAGCGGCAAGCCGCAAGCTCAAGTTAAACGCATTCGACTTGTAGCTTAACGCTTGCCGCTTGCCACTGCCCCTATTCAAAACGCGCTGCGAAAAATCTCCTCAATCTGACGCTGATCCGCGCGCCGTGGGTTGGTCAGTCCACACGCATCCTTCAACGCATTGGCCGCCAGCAGCGGAATGTCCTGCAACTTGGCGCCCAGTTCACGCAGGCCAGCGGGGATTTCAACGTCCTGGGCCAGGCTGCGGATGGCGGCGATGGCGGCTTGGGCGCCCTCTTCTGCGGTGATGCCCTTGATCTCGGCACCCAGTGCGCGGCCCACGTCGCTCAAGCGTTTGGCGCTGACGCTGGCGTTGAAGCTTTGCACATGGGGCAGCAGCACCGCATTGCACACGCCGTGGGGCAGGTCGTAGAAACCGCCCAACTGGTGGGCCATGGCGTGCACAAAGCCCAGGGATGCGTTGTTGAAGGCCATGCCGGCGAGGAACTGCGCGTAAGCCATGTTTTCCCGCGCGACCTTATCGCTGCCGTCGCGTACGGCCAGGCGCAAGTTGGCGCTGATCAGTTCGATGGCCTTGATCGCGCAGGCATCGGTGATCGGCGTGGCGGCGGTGGAGACGTAGGCTTCGATGGCGTGGGTCAGGGCGTCCATGCCGGTGGCGGCGGTGAGCCCCTTGGGCATGCCGACCATCAGCGATGGGTCGTTGACCGACAGCAGCGGCGTGACGTTGCGGTCAACGATGGCCATTTTCACGTGGCGGGTTTCGTCGGTGATGATGCAAAAGCGCGTCATCTCGCTGGCAGTGCCGGCGGTGGTGTTGATGGCGACCAGCGGCAGTTGTGGCTTGGCCGACTGATCGACGCCTTCGTAGTCGCCGATATGCCCGCCGTTGGTGGCACACAGGGCAATCCCCTTGGCGCAGTCATGGGGCGAGCCGCCGCCCAGCGACACCACAAAATCACACGCACTGTGCTGCAACAACGCCAGGCCTTTCTCAACGTTTTCCACGTTGGGGTTGGGCTTGGCGCCGTCGTAGATCACCGAGTCAATGTCCTGCATCGCCAGTTTTTCGGCGATCATGCTGGCCACGCCCGCCTTGGCCAGGCCGGCGTCGGTGACGATGAGCGCCTTGCGAAAACCGTAGTTGCGGATAGCGTTCATGGCTTCGTCGAGGCAATCGGTGCCCATGATGTTGACGGCAGGAATGAAGAAGGTGCTGCTCATGGCGAATCCTCGGATAACGTTTATGCCTACAGCATCGACCTCACTGGCCTGCGGCATCTTGATCAGGATCAACGCCCGCTCGTGATAAAGTCACCGCCCAGCCGATTTCGAGTAGCCCGCCGCAATGAAGGATTTCCAGGATATTGACGCCCACCTTGAAGACTGGAGCGCCCTGCGCAGCGCCATCGACTTCACTGGGATTCTGATCGGCAACGGCGCGAGTCGTACGATTTGGGAAGACTTTGCCTACGACTCGCTGTTTGAAAACGCCCGCACCGTCGAAGAAAAACCCCTGAGCCCCTCTGAACTCAGCGTGTTCGACGCCCTGCAAACCCGCAGTTTCGAGCAAGCCCTGGGCGCGCTGAAAACCACCAGCCGGGTCAACAAGGCCTTGGCAGTCAGCTCGGCGGCACCGCGCAATCGCTACTACGCGATCAAGGAAGCGTTGATCAACACCATCCACGCGGTGCATATCCCGTGGCGCCTGGTGCAGCCATCGACACTGGCAGCGATCAATACGGAACTGGCCGGTTATGCCACTGTGTTTACCAGTAACTACGATCTGCTCAACTACTGGGCGATCCTGCACACGCCGGGCATCGACGACCTGTTTCGCAACGCCGACGCCAGCTTCGACCTGCGCAACACCCGCACCGACGCCACACGCATCCTGTACCTGCACGGCGGCCTGCACCTGGTGCGCAACCTCGACGGCACTGCGCGCAAACTGCCGACGACCGACAGCACCTTGCTCAGCAGCTTTGCCATCAACAACACGATCAAGACCCTGGACGATGTGCCGCTGTTTGTCAGCGAAGGCAAGATGGAGGAGAAGCTCAAGACCATCCGCAGTTCGGATTACCTGTCGTTCTGCTATGAGCAATTGCTGACTCACGAGGGCGCGCTGTGCATCTTCGGGCACGGTCTGGGGCCGCAGGATCAGCACTTGGTGGACGCGATTCGCCAGGCCAATGTGAGCACGCTGGCGATCTCGGTGTCGGGCCGCAGTGAAGGGTTTATCCGCCAGCAGAAGCGGCGGTATTCCGAGTTGTTTGATGGCAGCGATGTGGCGCTGAAGTTTTTTGCGGCGCGCACGCATCCGCTGGGGAATGCAGCACTGTCCGTCCCTGTCGAACGCTGATCAAAAATTCGGATCGTAATTATTCTTCCGCGCTGTGCACCACCACCAGCAACTGCGCCTGCACGTCCCCCACCGAACGAAGCCGGTGCGGCTTTTGCGCGTTGAAGTGCAACGCATCGCCTCGCTGCAAAATCACCCGTTCGTTCATGAAGTCCACCTCTACCGCGCCTTCATGCACGAACAGAAACTCCTCCCCCAGATGCTCCTTGAAGGTCTTGTCGCTGAACTCCGCCGGCGGGTAAATGATGAACGGCAGCAAGCTGCGCTCGCTGACTTGATGGGCCAGCACCGCGTAACCCGGCGTGGTATCGGGCCGCTCGTGACTGCGCACCAGGCTGTAGCTGTCGAGGCTGACGCGATCCTCGCTGAACAATTCCTCGACGTTCACGTTCAACGCCTTGGCCAGTTTCAACGCGGCGGCAATGGACGGCGTGTTGAGCCCGCGCTCGACCTTGGACAGGTAACTCTTGGTCATCCCGGATTTTTCAGCCAGGGTCTCCAAGGTCACGCCAAGTTTTTTCCTTAATAATTTCAAACGGATAGACATGCGCTGCGGGTAATCCATGCAGAAAACGATAAGCTGTGCTTGCTAATGACACAAAGTGTCATATAGCATCTTTAGTGTCATTTGCTCTAACCCAAAGGACACCGATATGGCCAAGACATTAGCACTCCCCAAAGACCAACTGGTCAAGCACGCACTGAATCAGATGCAAAACAGCCTGGCGGATAATACGTGGACCGACCGGCAAAAGCTGGCGCTCACCTGCCGCATCCTGTTCGAAAACGGCCACGACTCCGGCCTGGCCGGGCAGATCACCGCACGCGGCCCCACGCCAGGCACCTATTACACCCAACCATTGGGCCTGGGTTTTGATGAGATCACCGCCAGCAACCTGTTGCTGGTGAACGAGGACCTTGAAGTGCTGGAAGGTCACGGCATCCCCAACCCGGCCAACCGTTTCCACAGCTGGGTCTACCGTGGCCGGCCGGATGTGAACTGCATCATCCACACGCACCCCACCCATATCGCGGCGTTGTCGATGCTCGAAGTGCCGCTGCAGGTGTCCCACATGGACCTTTGCCCGCTGTACGAAGACTGCGCCTTCCTGGAAGCCTGGCCAGGCGTGCCGGTGGGCAATGAGGAAGGCGATATCATCACCACGGCGCTCGGCGACAAGCGCGCGATTTTGCTCTCGCACCACGGTCAACTGTCCACCGGGGCGAGTATCGAGGAGGCCTGCGTAATCGCCCAGTTGATCGAGCGCGCCGCCAAATTGCAGCTGCTGGCGATGGCGGCGGGCACTATCAAGCCGATCCTGCCAGCGCTGGGCCGCGAGGCCCATGACTGGATTGCCCGACCCAAGCGCCATGGCGCCGCGTTCAACTATTACGCCCGGCAGAACCTGCGCCAACACGCCGATTGCTTGAACTGACCCGCCCCTCTCAGACCGGAGATTATCCATGTCCAGCCCCACTCTTCACGGCATCATCGGCTACACCATCACACCGTTCAGCGCTGACGGTCAAAGCATCGACCTCGGCGCCCTCGGCCGCTCCATCGACCGTCTGATCGACAGCGGCGTGCATGCCATTGCGCCGCTGGGCAGCACCGGCGAAGGCGCGTATCTAAGCGATGCCGAGTGGGACGAAGTCAGCGCCTACAGCCTCGCAAAAATCGCCCGGCGCGTGCCGACCATTGTCAGCGTGTCCGACCTGACCACCGCCAAAGCTGTGCGCCGCGCCCGTTACGCCGAGGCCAACGGCGCCGATGGGGTGATGGTGCTGCCGGCCTCGTACTGGAAACTCAGCGAGGCGGAAATTCTCGCCCACTACGCGGCGATCGGCGACAGCGTCGGTGTGCCGATCATGCTCTACAACAATCCGGCCACCAGTGGCACGGACATGTCGGTGGAACTGATCCTGCGCATCCTCAAGCAGGTCGAGAACGTGACCATGGTCAAGGAAAGCACCGGGGATATTCAGCGTATGCACCAGTTGCATCGTCACAGTGATGTGCCGTTCTACAACGGCTGCAACCCGCTGGCGCTGGAAGCCTTCGCGGCGGGTGCCAAGGGTTGGTGCACGGCGGCGCCGAACCTGATCCCGCAGCTCAACCTGGATTTGTATAACGCTGTATTGGCCAATGACCTGACCCTCGCACGTGAACTGTTTTATCGTCAGTTGCCACTGCTGGAATTTATCCTCAAGGGCGGGTTGCCGGCGACGATCAAGGCTGGGCTGCGGTTGACCGGATTGGAGGTGGGTGATCCGCGGCTGCCGGTGTTCCCCTTGGGTGAAGCGGGGATTGAACAGCTGACGACGCTGCTGCGCTGACGCGGCGATCCAGTGTGGGGCGGGGCCTCCCTCCCACATTTTAAAGAGAGTAGATCCTTCAAATAGAGACAAATGACAATAGTTCTCGATATCATTCACGACTTTTCCCACGTCGTGCTTCGTCAAGAAGGATATCCATGTCTCGTCCCAAGCCCGACCCGGTGTCGGCCGATGCCTTTCGCGCGTTTTATACGGATATTCTGTATTTCCTGCGTAAACGCACGGACAACGCCAGCGACGCGGCGGACATGACCCAGGATGTCTTTACCCAATGGCTGGACTACCGCGACCGCGCCAAGGTCGAGCAGCCCCGAGCGTTTCTGTTCCAGATGGCACGCAACCTGCTGCGTGATCACTGGCGCAAACAGAAGGTACGACACACCGTCCATCAAGATCAGGCCGCCATGGACGTCGAACCTGTCACCGACGAGCAAAACGATCCCATGGCCGCCGCGCAACGCTTGCAACGCCTGGAACAGTTGAAAGAAGTCCTCGCCGAACTCTCGCCCCGCAGGCGAGAAGCCCTTATGCTGCACCGCTTCGAAGGCCTGAGCCAGGCGCAGATTGCAGAACGCATGGGCATTTCGACCAGTATGGTGGAAAAGCACATCGCCTTTGCCCTGCTGCATTGCAAGCGACGCCTTCAAAACGACCCCGGCACGGAGCAGCCAGAATGAACCGCCTGAGCGACACCGACGACCTGGATATCGACGATAGCGACGCCATCGACGCCCAGGCCGCCAGCTGGTTTGCGCGCAACCGCAACGACACCGACCGCGCCGACCGCCGGGCGTTTGCCGCCTGGGTGGCCGAACCGGCCCATGCCCGCGCCTATGCCGAATTCGAGCAACTGTGGGCGGACCTGGCCCAGTTGCAGCAACTGAACAAACCCGTGGCGCTGCCCAAGCGCAAACCATCGGTATGGCGCCCTGCGCTGGCGGTGGCCGCCGCATTGCTGTGCGCGGTGCTGGCCACGCATATCGGCGCGCCGCGTGAGCTCTATCACACCCAGGTCGCTGCCCATGCCAAGGGCATGCGCACCGTGAATCTGCCGGATGGCAGTACGTTGTACGTGAATGCCAATACTCAACTGCGCGTGGACTTCAATGCGCACCAACGCATCGTGCACCTGGACAAGGGCCAGTTGTACATCGAGGTGGCTGCCGACAAGGAGCGCCCGCTGTTCGTGCGGGCCGGCGCGGCCACTGTGCGGGTGGTCGGCACCGGTTTTGACGTGCGACGCAGCCAGCAGCAACTGGTGGTCAGCGTCGCCCACGGCCAGGTCGCGTTCGAACCGGACACCAAAAGCCCCGTCACCCTGCTCGGCGCCCGGCAACGCGCCAGCTATAGCTACACCAAAGGCACCTTGCAGCAGCAAACCCTCACGGCTGAAGAAGTGGCCGACTGGCGCAGCGGGCACTTGTCGTTTCGCAACCGCGAACTGGTCAGCCTGATCGATGAACTGAGCCTGTACCGCCCCCAGGCGCCGTTGCAGGTGAGCAACGCCGTGGCCCACCTGACAGTGTCGGGCAATCTTGATGTGAATGACCCCGACGCCCTGCTCAATGCCCTGCCCGCCCTGCTGCCGGTGAAAACCGTGGCGTCGGCCGACGGCATTGTCCGGATAGAACCGAGCAAGTAAGCCAGCCAAAACCACACTTGAGAATATTTTTCATTCGCAGGTGTGGTTTTTTTGGCCAGCCCCGTCTTCCTCCGGTCTGCGTTTGATACGCACGCATTTTCGGCCATTTGGCCACACTGGGGGATTTCATGTTTCGCGCGCCTTGCCACGCTACGCATCTGTTTCTGCGACCAACCCTTATTGCCAGCTGCCTGGCCTTCAGCCTCAGTGCCCAGGCCGAGTCGCTCACCCTGCACCTGCCCGCCCAGTCGCTGGCCACCTCCCTGAGCCAGGTGGCGCAGCAGGCGAAAATCCAGTTGCTGTTCGATGAAACGCTGCTCAAGAACGTACAGGCACCGGCGCTCAAAGGTGATTTCACCCCGGAAGTGGCGATTCGCACCCTGCTGAAAAACGCTGCGTTTACCTTGATCAAGGTGGGCAGTACCTACGTGGTCAAGCCCGAAGAGGCCAGGACCACCAGCAGCGGCGCCGTGCAACTGGATGCCCTGAGCGTGATCGGCACTGGCACCCAGGTCGACTCCAGCACCGTCGGCCGCTCTACCATGAAGCAGGCGGATATCGACCGCTTTCAGCCCAACAACGTCCCCGCGCTGCTGCAAAACCTGCCGGGTGTATTTATGGGTGGCTCGTCCAAGCCCGGAGGCCAGACCATCAATATCCGTGGCATGGGTGAGGCCGAAGACGTGCCGATGTCGGTGGATGGCGCCACCAAAAGCGGCTTTGAGCGATATCAGCAAGGCACCGTGTTTATCGAGCCTGAGCTGATCAAGAGCGTCGAGGTGGAAAAAGGCCCCTACTCGGCCTTCACCGGCAACGGTGGCTTCGGCGGCTCGATCATCATGGAGACCAAAGATGCTCCCGACATGCTGGAGGACGGCCGCAACGCCGGCGCCATGCTCAAGTATGGCTACGCCAGCAACGATCACGAGCAGGTCTACAGCTCGGCCGTTTACGGGCGCACCGACGATGGCCGCTTCGACGCTCTCGCCTACCTGACCCAGCGCGATGGGGGTGACATGAAGCTGGCCGGCACGCCGCCGGATCCCCGCAATGAGTACCCGATCAATCCCAAGCGCCTGCCCAACAGCGCACAGAATGTGGACGGTAAGTTGTTCAAGCTCAACGCCCACTTCACTGATGAACACAGCGCAGGCTTGTCGTACTCGCGCTCCAACAGCCGGCGCTGGACGCCATTCTCGGCCAAAAGCTATCCCACCCCGCCGCTGCAGTCGGCGATTGACCGCTATGGCTACGAGGGTGCATTGAAACGCTTCCTCGCCAATCGGGAAACCATCGATACCACGTACTCGGGCAAGTACCTCTACCAGCCGCTGGACAACCCACTGATCGACATGAAGCTCAGCTATTCGGTGTCTCATACCGACCAGACCGATGAGCGCAACGCCGATGCGTCGTTCTCCCTGGCCACGGGTGGGCGCAAGATGGACACCGCCTACGGCGACAAGATTCTGGAACTGCGCAACATCAGCCTGTTCAGCACCGGCCCGCTGGAACATGCCGTGACCAGCGGCGTGCAGATTCGCAAGCATAAGCGTGAAACCGAAAGCTGGATGCCCGGCGCAACCTACAACACCGCCAAGTACAACTACGGCCACTTCCAGCCGTACTTCATGCCCCATGGCAAAGTCGACACCAACGCGTTCTACCTGCAGGACGCCGTGACCCTCGGCGACGTGACCATCACCCCCTCCCTGCGCTATGACCACGTGCGCAACCGTGGCGAAGCCAACGACGCGCCGTACTACAGCAACCCCGATCCCTCCATCGGGCATGACTACAGCGACCGCACCTACACCGGTTGGTCACCCCGCCTGGCGGCCTATTGGAACATCACGCCGGACGTGGCGATGTTCGCCAGTTGGAACAAAACCTGGCGCGCCCCGGTGATCGACGAACAGTACGAAGTCCAGGGCTTGGGCAGCCGCACGTCCACCAGCCTTAATCTCAACCCGGAGCGCATCACCGCCATAACCGCGGGCAACGTCACCAATTTCTCCAACCTCATCGGCCGTGACGACAACCTGCAACTGCGTGCGACGCTGTTCCACAACCGCATCGAAGACGAGATTTTCAAGGCAACGGGCATCGGCTGTGACCGTCAGAACACCGCAGTGGGGGGCATCGACCGCGTCTGCACCAGCGCCGACATGGCCGCCAAGACCAACTACCGCAACGTCGGTGGCATGACGATCAAGGGTTTTGAGCTTGAGGCCTACTACGACTCGACCTATCTGTTCGGCTCGGTGAGTTACTCCTACGCTACCGGCAAACGCGACAACCCCTACACCAACCCGTGGGCCACCGACATCCACGTCTGGGCCCGGGACATTCCACCAGCCAAATGGGTGTTGATGATGGGCAACAAGATCCCCGCCTGGAACGCCCAATTCGGCTGGACGGCGCAGTTCGTGCGCAAGACCGACCGCCTGCCCAGCGATAAATACTCAAGCGCCTTGAACAGCTCGGTGGGCGACACGTTCTATGACCAATACGCCAACCCGTCCTACGGCAGCATGGGCCTGTTCGCCAATTGGAAACCCCAACAGGCCGGCCTCAAAGGCACCGAAGTCAACTTCACTGTCGACAACCTGCTTAACAACAACTACCGGCCGGCACTCAGCGGCGACCGTGCCTACAGCGAAGGGCGCAACGCCAAGATCAGCGTCACACGCTTCTTCTAAAACTGTACGGATAATTCCGTACCCAGCTGTAGGCCCGCATTCGACGGGGGTTGTGGCTAGATGGGCTTCCCTTGAAGCCCTCTGGATTTCGGTACCCCCATGAGATCGCGTGAAAACACCGGCATGGCCCTCGGCCTGCTGGGCGTCATCATCTTCAGCCTGACCCTGCCCTTCACCCGTATCGTGGTGCAGGAGATCCACCCGCTGCTCAACGGCCTGGGCCGTGCCTTGTTCGCGGCGGTCCCGGCGGCGGCGCTGTTGCTGTGGCGTCGCGAGCGCTGGCCCACCTGGCGCCAAGTGCGCGGGCTGTGCCTGGTGATCGCGGGCGTCATTCTTGGCTTTCCGGTGCTGTCGGCCTGGGCCATGCAAACCCTGCCGGCGTCCCATGGCGCGCTGGTCAACGGCCTGCAACCGCTGTGCGTGGCGCTGTATGCGGCGTGGCTGTCCCACGAGCGACCGTCCAAAGCCTTCTGGGCCTGCGCCGCATTGGGCAGTGCGTTGGTATTGAGTTATGCGTTGATCACCGGCGCCGGCAGTATCCAGGCGGGTGATTTGCTGATGCTCGGCGCGATTGCCGTGGGTGGCCTGGGGTATGCCGAAGGCGGCCGGTTGGCCAAGGAGATGGGCGGCTGGCAGGTGATCTGCTGGGCGTTGGTGCTGTCGACGCCGGTGTTGATCGGACCGGTGTGGTACCTGGCGGCGCAACATCAAGGCGCGATTTCCATGCGCACCTGGTGGGCGTTTGGCTATGTGTCGCTGTTCTCGCAGTTCCTGGGGTTCTTTGCCTGGTACGCCGGGTTGGCCATGGGCGGTATTGCGCGGGTCAGCCAGATTCAGCTGTTGCAGATCTTCTTCACCATCGCGTTTTCGGCGTTGTTCTTTGGGGAACATATCGAGCCGACTACGTGGGTGTTTGCGTGCGGGGTGATTGTGACGGTGATGCTGGGGCGCAGGACATCCGTGCAACCGGCCCCAGTCGTCAAGCCTGCAACCTCGTCGTAGCAGCTGCCGAGCTTTGGCGAGACTGCGTCTGCGGCGTGCCTGACACACCGCTACGCAGCCTCGCCAGGGCTCGGCAGCTGCTACGGGGGTTGTGTAGAGAAGGCTACTTCAGGTAGCCGTCGGCGCGCAGCAGGGTTTCCAGGCAGTGTTCGGTGATCTGGTAGAACGCCTTCAACTGCTGAATCTTCTCCAGCAACTGCGCATTGTCCACCGGCTCCGCGCGCTTGACCGCGAGGATCATCTTGTTCTTGTTGGTGTGGTCCAGGGAGATGAACTCAAACACCTTGGTCTCGTAACCACAGGCTTCAAGGAACAATGCGCGCAAACTGTCAGTGACCATTTCCGCCTGCTGGCCCAGGTGCAAACCGTATTGCAGCATCGGCTTGAGCAGCACCGGGCTCTGGATCTGCAAGCGGATCTGCTTATGGCAGCACGGCGAACACATGATAATCGACGCGCCGGAGCGGATGCCGGTGTGGATCGCATAGTCGGTGGCGATATCGCACGCGTGCAGCGCGATCATCACGTCCAGTTCGCTCGGTGCCACGCTGCGTACATCGCCGCATTTGAACACCAGCCCCGGGTGTTCCAGGCGTGCGGCAGCGGTGTTGCACAGGGTCACCATGTCTTCGCGCAGTTCCACACCGGTAACTTCACCTTCGGCCTGGAGGGTGTTGCGCAGGTAATCGTGGATCGCAAACGTGAGGTAGCCCTTGCCCGAACCGAAGTCGGCAACGCGCACCGGTTGGTCCAGCTTGAGCGGTGACGAGGTCAGCGCATGGCTGAACACTTCAATGAACTTGTTGATCTGCTTCCACTTGCGCGACATCGATGGGATCAGCGCCTGCCTGGCGTCGGTCACGCCCAGGTCGGCGAGAAACGGCCGGCTCAGATCGAGGAAGCGATGCTTCTCGCGGTTGTGCTCGGCCGAAGGTGCCTCACGCAGTTGCTGGGGCTTGCTTTTGAACAGCGAGCTTTTGTTCTTCTTGCTGTATTCCAACTGGGCTTCGTCGGTCAGCGACAGCAAATGCGCGTTCTTGAACGAGGCCGGCAGCAGCTCGGCAATCGCCGCCACGCCATCGGCCAGCGGGAAGTTCTTGGTGATGTCGCGGGTCTTGTAGCGGTAGACGAAGGACAGGCACGCCTGCTCCTTGACCGTCACGGGCTTGATGATCAGCCGTTGCAGCTCGGCTTCCTCACCAACGTACTTGGCCAGCACCAGCTTGATAAAGGCGTTCTGCGCGAGGCTCGTGTCCAGCAGTTCGATGAACTGGGCGTGATGATCCGGCGCGGGGCTGGCAGGTTGAGCGGTGACGGACATGAACAAAAACGCCTCGGGCTAAGAATGCCGGGCATTTTAGGGGGGATAGAGGTTTAGGGCACGGGGTTATTTGACCAGTGGTCAACACAGATCCAAATGTGGGAGGGCAAGCCCCTTCCCACATTGTTGTTCAGCGGCGCCTGGGTTATTCGAGTACGACCAGACGGTTGGGCAGTTCATTCCGGGCTTGCGTCACCGGTACATGCACCTTCAACAACTCGCCACACGCTTCGATACAGGAGATGAACCCGGCCAACGTCTGCCCCTGCTTCACCTGCTGGGTAAACGTCTTGACGATGGCATCCCAACTGCTGTCATCCAGGCGTTTGGAAATGCCGTCATCCACCAGGATTTCCACGTAACGCTCGGCCTCACAGACAAAAATCAGCACACCGGTACTGCCCAACGTGTGGTGCAGGTTCTGCTCCAGAAACTGCCGGCGCGCCAGGTTGGACGCCCGCCAGTGGCGCACCGAGCGCGGAATCAGCCGCGTGGTCACCTTGGGCAAACGAAACACCAGGCACAGCACAATGAAGGTCAGCCACTGGGCCAATAACAAGGTGTACATGGTCAGGTAGCCCGACAGGTAATGCACCACACCCGGCACCACCAAGGCGATCAGGCTGGCCCACAACAACGGGATGTAGGCGTAATCGTCGGCACGCGCGGCCAGCACGGTGACCAGCTCGGCGTCGGTCTGTTGCTCGACCCGGGCAATCGCCTCGGCGACTTGGCGTTGCTCGTGTTCAGTCAGTAATGCCATGGTTGTACATGCTCTTTTCTAGTTATTGTCATCACCAGCCACCTGAAGCGCCGCCGCCGCCGAAGCCGCCACCGCCGCCCCGGAAACCACCGCCGCCACCGCCACCGCCTCCCCCGCCGCCGCGTCCGCTGCTGCTGAGAATAGCCAGCAAGATCGCGCCCACCGGCAGCCCCATACGGTTGCACAGCCACAACACGCCGATCAGCAGGATAAAGAGACCAATGGAAAACCCGGGATTATCCTTGGCAAAGTTGGCGTCCGCCACATGGGCCGGCACGGCCAATGGCTCACCACCAACCACCTGGATCATCGCGGCCACGCCATCGCTGATGCCCTGGCTGAAATGGCCGGTTTTGAATTTGGGGGTGATCACCTGATTGATGATGACCCACGACTGCGCATCGGTCAGCACGCCTTCCAGGCCATAGCCGACTTCGATGCGCAATGTGCGCTCATCGCGGGCGACGATCAACAGCGCGCCATTGTCCTTGCCCTTCTGGCCGATGCCCCAGTGGCGGCCCAGTTGATAACCGAAGTCTTCAATAGGCACGCCTTGCAGGTCGGGCACGGTGACGACTACGATCTGGTCGCCGGACGTTTGCTCCAGCGCCTGCAACTGCTCGGTCAACTGCGCGCGCACCGCCGGGTCGATCATCTGGGCGTTGTCCACCACCCGCCCGGTCAACTCCGGGAAGGTCAACGCCGCCTGGGCCGCCCCGACGCAGGCCAGCAGCCACAGCGCCAGGCCTATCCGTAATAAGCGCATCGGCTTACTTGAACTTCACTTGCGGCGCTTTATCGGCATCGGCACTGGTGGCTTCAAACGTCTGGCGGATCGGCAAGTCGCTGTACATCACGCTGTGCCACAGGCGACCTGGGAAGGTGCGGATCTCGGTGTTGTAGGCCTGGACGGCCTGGATAAAGTCGCGGCGGGCCACGGCGATACGGTTTTCGGTGCCTTCAAGCTGGGATTGCAGGGCCAGAAAGTTCTGGTTGGCCTTCAGGTCCGGGTAGCGCTCGGACACCACCATCAAACGGCTGAGGGCGCCGCTCAAACCGTCCTGGGCTTGCTGGAACTGCTTGAGCTTCTCGGGGTTGTCGAGGGTGCTGGCATCCACTTGGATCGAGGTGGCCTTGGCCCGCGCTTCGATCACCGCAGTGAGGGTGTCTTGCTCATGGGCAGCGTAGCCTTTGACCACTTCCACCAGGTTGGGGATCAGGTCGGCGCGGCGTTGGTATTGGTTCTGCACCTGGCCCCAGGCGGCTTTGGCCTGTTCGTCCAGGGTGGGGATGGTGTTGATGCCGCAACCGCTCAGCACCGTGCTGATCAATAGCAAAGCCGCGGCCTTGAAGCCCCAGCGGTAACCTTGTGCTGCTTGCATGGTGTTTCTCCTGAGCAATCTTGATGGAATGTGACGACTGACCCTATAAACCGCGCGCTTGGGGCATAATCCGCTCCCACTACTGGATTGCATCGAATCATTCAGCTAAAAAGATGCCCAGCGCAAATAAGAGTTCAGAAGTGTGGTGCATTTTCTGCAATAACACTCGAACAACACCATATGTTCCCCACATTTTGGCAGAACGGCGCCTGTTCGCTGTGCAGTAAGCCGAAAAAGGATATTCATGAAAAAGCTGTGTTTGCTCGGCCTTGTTGCCACGCTGGCCACCCACCCCGCCTGGGCAGAAACAAAGCCTGCTGCGCTTAAAGACAAGGACGCCTTTGTCAGCGACCTGCTCAAGCAGATGACGCTCGACGAGAAGATCGGCCAATTGCGCCTGATCAGCATCGGCCCCGAAATGCCCCGCGAGATGATCCGCAAGGAAATCGCCGCCGGCCGCATCGGCGGCACGTTCAACTCCATCACCCGCCCGGAAAACCGGCCGATGCAGGACGCGGCCATGCGCAGCCGCCTGAAGATCCCGATGTTCTTCGCCTATGACGTGATCCACGGCCACCGCACGATCTTCCCAATCAGCCTGGCCCTGGCCTCCAGCTGGGACATGGACGCCATCGGCCGCTCCGGGCGCATCGCCGCCCAGGAAGCCGCCGCCGACAGCCTCGACATCACTTTCGCGCCGATGGTCGATATCTCCCGTGACCCGCGCTGGGGCCGGACTTCCGAAGGTTTCGGCGAAGACACCTACCTCGTCTCGCGCATTGCCGAAGTCATGGTCCGCGCCTTCCAGGGCGCCAGCCCCGCGAATGCCGACAGCATCATGGCCAGCGTCAAGCACTTCGCCCTGTACGGCGCGGTGGAAGGCGGGCGCGACTACAACGTGGTCGACATGAGCCCGGTCAAGATGTACCAGGACTACCTGCCGCCGTACCACGCGGCGATCAAGGCCGGTTCCGGCGGCGTGATGGTGGCGCTCAACTCGATCAACGGCGTGCCCGCCACCGCCAACACCTGGCTGATGAACGACCTGCTGCGCAAGGACTGGGGCTTCAAGGGCCTGGCCGTCAGCGACCACGGTGCGATCTTCGAACTGATCAAGCACGGCGTGGCCAAGGACGGGCGTGAAGCCGCCAAGCTGGCGATCAAGGCCGGCATCGACATGAGCATGAACGACTCGCTCTACGGCAAGGAATTGCCGGGGCTGCTCAAGTCCGGTGAGATCGAGCAAAGCGACATCGACAACGCGGTGCGCGAAGTGCTCGGCGCCAAGTACGACATGGGCCTGTTCAAGGACCCGTACCTGCGCATCGGCAAGGCCGAGGATGACCCGGCCGACACCTACGCCGACAGCCGCCTGCACCGCGCCGAGGCCCGTGACATCGCGCGCCGCAGCCTGGTCTTGCTGAAAAACCAGAACAACACCCTGCCACTGAAAAAATCCGCGACCATCGCCCTGGTCGGCCCGCTGGCCAAGGCGCCGATCGACATGATGGGCAGTTGGGCCGCAGCCGGTAAGCCGGAACAGTCGGTAACCCTGCTCGACGGTTTGAATGCGGTGATCGGCGAGAAAGGCAAGATCATCTACGCCCGTGGCGCCAACATCACCAACGACAAGGCCGTGGTCGACTACCTCAACTTCCTCAACTTCGATGCCCCGGAAGTGGTGGATGACAAGCGCGCGCCGCAGGTGCTGATCGATGAAGCGGTCAAAGCGGCCAAGGATGCCGACGTGATCGTCGCCGCCGTGGGCGAGTCCCGTGGCATGTCCCACGAATCCTCCAGCCGCACCGACCTGAACATCCCGCAAAGCCAGCGCGACCTGATCAAGGCGTTGAAGGCCACCGGCAAGCCGCTGGTACTGGTGCTGATGAACGGTCGCCCGCTGTCGATCCTGGAAGAGAACCAACAGGCCGACGCCATCCTGGAAACCTGGTTCGCCGGCACCGAAGGCGGCAACGCCATCGCCGATGTGCTGTTCGGCGACTACAACCCGTCGGGCAAACTGCCGATCACTTTCCCACGCTCCGTGGGGCAGATTCCGACTTACTACAACCACCTGACCATCGGCCGGCCGTTCACCCCAGGCAAACCGGGCAACTACACCTCGCAATACTTCGATGACACCACCGGGCCGCTGTTCCCGTTTGGGTATGGCCTGAGCTACACCACGTTCAGCCTGTCGGACATGGCGCTGTCGTCCACCACCCTGAACAAGACCGGCAAGCTCGACGCCAGCGTCACCGTGCAGAACACCGGCAAGGTCGACGGCGAAACCGTGGTGCAGTTGTATATCCAGGACGTGGCCGGCTCGATGATCCGCCCGATCAAGGAGCTGAAGAACTTCCAGAAAGTCATGCTCAAGGCTGGGGAAGAGCGCACCTTGCACTTCACCATCACCGAAGAGGATTTGAAGTTCTACAACACCCAGCTCAAGTTCGCGGCGGAACCGGGTGAGTTCAATGTGCAGATCGGGCTGGATTCCCAGGATGTGCAGCAGCAGACCTTCGAACTGCTCTAAACCTCAAATGCGCAAAAAACTGTGGGAGGGGGCTTGCCCCCTCCCACATTTGGCCTCGTTGTTCTTGTCAGCCGCGTCGATCCAGCAGATTGACCACCAACCGATCCACCCAGCCCCACACTCGCTGCTTTACCCGCCGCCACAATGGCCGCGCCTTCCATGCTTGCAGGCTTACCGCCTGGCTCTGTGCAAAGTCCCGCTCGAAACTGCCCGCCACCGCCGCCGTCAATTGCGGGTCCAACGCTTCAAGGTTGGCTTCCAGGTTGAAGCGCAGGTTCCAGTGATCAAAATTGCACGAGCCGATGCTCACCCAGTCATCCACCAGCACCATTTTAAGGTGCAAAAAACACGGCTGGTATTCAAAGATCTGCACGCCCGAGCGCAACAAACGCGGGTAATAACGATGCCCGGCGTAACGCACGGACGGGTGATCGGTGCGTGGACCGGTCAGCAGCAAACGCACATCCACCCCGCGCCCAGCCGCCCGGCGCAAGGCCCGGCGCACGCCCCAAGTGGGCAGGAAATACGGCGTAGCCAGCCAGATTCGCGTCTTGCTGTTGTTGAGTGCACGGATCAGCGATTGCAGGATGTCGCGGTGCTGACGGGCGTCGGCATACGCGACGCGGCCCAGACCCGGCCCGGTCGCTGGCACTTTGGGCAAGCGCGGCAAACCGAAATGGGTGGCGGGCTTCCATTCCCGGCGCGCCACGTTGGCGTGCCATTGGCGGTCGAACAGCGCCTGCCAGTCCTGCACCAACGGGCCGCTGATCTGCACCATCACTTCGTGCCATTCGGCGGTGTCTTCGCCCGGCGTCCAGAATTCATCGGTGACGCCGGTGCCGCCGACCACGGCGATGTTTTGGTCGATGAGCAGCAGCTTACGGTGGTCGCGGTACAGGTTACGCATCCAACGGCGCCAGCTCAGGCGATTGTAGAAACGCAGCGTCACACCCGCATCGGTCAAACGCTTGCGCAGCCCCAGGGTGAAGGCGAGGCTGCCGTAGTCATCGAACAGGCAACGCACCTGCACGCCGCGTTCGGCGGCCAGCACCAGCGCCTGCACCATGGCTTCGGCACAAGCGCCCGCCTCCACCAGGTACAACTCCAGATCCACCTGGCGCTCGGCGCGGGCAATGCCCACCAGCATCTGCGGGAAGAAATTCGGTCCGTCGATCAACAACTCGAAACGGTTGGCGCTGCGCCACGGGAACACTGCGCCGCTCACGTCAGCGCGCCGTGAAAATCAGCACGGCACCCACCGGCACCGACAAACTGATCGACTTGAGCCCCGCGGCTTCACGCAATGCCGCGACACCTGGCGCCAGGTCGAAACCCTCGGCGTGCAGTACCACAGGCTCCAGGGTCACTACCTGGAAGCGCCGGTCATCCAGGCGCGTGGCCAGCAATTCGGCGCTGTAGGTCTGGGTCTTGCCGTGCAAGGTCACGCTCAGCGGCAGGCGCAACTCCAACTGCGCGCCGGGGGCCAGGTCATTGATGGGTTGCAGATTGATCTGTGTACAGATCAGCGCATCGGGAAACGTCTTGATCTCGAACAGCTGGTTGCGCATGCGCTCGTCACGCAGCGGGATGCCGCTATTGACCGACTCCAGTTCCACTTCCACCTGCGCCGCGCCCTTGCTGTCGACCTTGCCATGCAGCACCAGAAAGCGCTGCACTTCAGCGATTTCGGTGTTTTTGGTGGTGACAAAGGACAGCCGCGAGGATTCGTTATCCAGGTACCAATCGGCATGGGCGGGGATAGCGGCGCAGGTCAGTAACGTGAAGGCCAGTGGTTTGACATTGAACATAAAGACTCGTGGGGCAAAAAACCTGCACGAACCTTAAGCGCATGTCAGGAACGGCGCAAATCCAAATGTGGGAGGGGGCTTGCCGGGTCAGGGTGTCAGGCGACACCCCTGCCGCTCCCCCAACCACCTGGCACTGTGCGTGCGCCCCAACCCACTCGCCGTCACTTCACTGCGCTCAGGGTTATCGCTGAATGCACTGGTCGGCACGTACTGCTTCACATACCCCCGGCAATATTCCGCCGGATTGTTCGCAACATACCGGCACGAGCAATACTCCTTGGCCGTGTACGCCGCGATGATGTCGGGGAAGGCTTGCAGGTTGACGCGCTCGTGCCAGATCCAGCCCAGCAGGGCTGCGACCAACAATAGAAACACGGTGGTAAACGGCCGACGACGGATCATGGCTGCACCGCCGCAAGCACGCGCTTGAGCAGTTCGTTGTGTTGGTAGCTGCCGTCGCGATCATCGCCGTAACGCACGATCACCAGGTGGTCGGCGGGCATCACGTACAGCGCCTGGCCCCAATGGCCGAGTGCGGCGAACGTGTCAGCCGGGGCGGCGGGCCAGGGTCGCGGGGTGCCTTGGTTCAGCCACCAATGACCGCCGGGCACGGCTTCGTCCTGGCCTGCCTGGTATTTGTCGAAAGGCTGGCGGTTGAAGGCGACCCAGCCTTCTGGCAGCAATTGTTGCTCGCCCCAACGACCGTTGCGCGCCATCAGCAAACCGACGCGGGCCAAGTCGCGTGCAGTCAGGTAGGCATAGGACGAGGCGACGAATGTTTCATCGGCATCGGTTTCCCACGTGGCATTACGAATGCCCAGCGGTTTGAACAGCGCGTCCCACGGGTAGCTGATGTAAGCCTTGTGCCCGAGCATGCCTTTGAGTGCGGCGGATAAAATATTGCTGTCACCGCTGGAATAACGGAAGGCCTGGCCCGGCGCGCTGAACGATCCGGTGTTGGCGGCGAACTCGGCCATATCGGCGTGGCCACGGGTATAGAGCATCGCCACCACCGAGGATTTGAGCGGCGCGTATTCGTAGTCCTCCTGCCAGTCCAGGCCTGAGGCCCAGTGCAGCAGGTCGGCCATGGTCACCGTGGGGTGTTGCTTCATCGGCGGGTAAAAACGCCACACAGGGTCAGTCAGTTTGAAGCGATTATCACCGTAGGCTATGCCCAGCACAGTGGCCATCAGGCTCTTGCTGATGGACCAGGTCAGGTGCGGCGTGTCGGCGGTGGTGGGCGCGGCGTAGCGTTCATAGATGATCTGGCCGTCGCGGATCACCAGCAGCGCATCGGTGCGAATGCCTTGGCGGGTGGCATCGTCACGCGGTGGGAACGCGTAGGCGTCCAAGGCTTCGACGGCGGGCCCGGCAAGCGGCGTGCCCTTGGCCCAGTCCTTGTCTGGCCAGGTTTCGGCGTGGGCGGTAGCGGTGACGAACAGCAGGGCAACACACAGCAGGCCTCTGACCATGGACACAGACTCAAGGGGGCATTCAAGCCCGCGAGCCTAGCCGAGGGTGATGACAGATTTGCGACAGGAAGGGCTGTCATCCAAGCGTCACCATAACTTCATGGAGATGACACCGAGCCTACATAGCCTGAGTTTGGACAAACAAGTCGACCGGCCGAAAGGTGGCTGGCACTCGGAGATTCGCCATGACTCAGATCGCCCGCATCAGCGACACCGGCAATGAACGCCGTCTGCAAGCCGAACGCCTGGTTGGCGCACAAGCGTTGCAGGAAGCCCAGGCCCTGCGGTTCAACGTGTTCAGCGGCGAGTTCAACGCCAAGCTGAAAGGCGCGGAACACGGCCTGGACATGGATGACTATGATGTTCACTGCAGCCACATCGGCGTGCGGGATTTGAACAGCGGTCGACTCGTCGCCACTACCCGCTTGCTCGACCATCAGGCCGCCAGCACCTTGGGCCGGTTCTACAGTGAAGAAGAATTCAGCCTGCATGGCTTGCTGCACCTGCAGGGCCCGATCCTGGAAATCGGCCGCACCTGCGTCGATCCGGCCTACCGCAACGGCGGCACCATCGCCGTGCTGTGGGGCGAATTGGCCGAAGTGCTCAACCAGGGCGGCTACAGCTATCTGATGGGCTGCGCGAGCATCCCGATGCACGACGGCGGCATCCAGGCCCACGCGATCATGCAGCGCCTGCGCGAACGCTATCTGTGCAACGAACACTTGCGCGCCGAACCGAAAAAACCGCTGCCGGCGCTGGACCTGCCGTCCAACGTGATCGCCGAAATGCCACCGCTGCTCAAGGCCTACATGCGCCTGGGTGCGAAGATCTGCGGCGAGCCGTGCTGGGATGAAGATTTCCAGGTGGCCGACGTGTTCATCCTGCTCAAACGCGATAATTTGTGCCCGCGTTACGCGCGCCACTTCAAGGCGGCCATGTGATGAGCCGTTTGCGCGTGTACGGGCGCATCGCCCGCGTGCTGGTGGTGGTGGCGCTGGGCTTGAGCATGGCCAGTGTGTTCGGCGTGTTCGAGCGGCTGGGCATCGCCAACTCGATGGTGCGGCGTCAGCGTTGGTCGCGGTTTTTTATGGCGCGGCTGACCAACGCCCTGCCCTTTCGCGTGACGGTGCACGGTGAGTTACCAACGCAGCCGATGCTGTGGGTGAGTAATCACGTGTCCTGGACGGACATTCCGCTGCTGGGTGCGGTGGCGCCGATGTCGTTCCTGTCCAAGGCCGAAGTGCGCACCTGGCCGGTGGCGGGATGGTTGGCGGCCAAGGCCGGCAGCCTGTTTATCCGCCGTGGCTCGGGCGACAGCCAGTTGATCCGCAAGCAGATGACCCGCCATCTGGAGCAACAGCATCCGCTGCTGATGTTCCCCGAGGGCACCACCACCGACGGGCGTAGCCTGCGCACCTTCCACGGGCGCTTGCTGGCCAGTGCGATCGATGCGGATGTGGCGCTGCAACCGGTGGCAATTCGTTACCTGCGCGATGGGCAAGTAGACCCGCTGGCGCCGTTTATTGGCGATGACGATTTGTTGTCGCACCTGATGCGGTTGTTCGCCAATGATCAGGGCGATGTGGAGATTCACCTGCTCAAGCCGATTGCGTGCGCCGGGCAAGAACGCGCGGCATTGGCGTATCAGACGCAGCAGGCGGTGCAGAAGGCGTTGTTTGGGCCGCTTCCAGAGGCTGAGCAAGTGGCGGTTCGACCAGCATTCGCCGCCTGATATGAGCTAAACACGGTTCCAATGTGGGAGGGGGCTTGCCTCCGATAGCGGTGTATCAGTCAGCTCATCTATAACTGACCCACAGCTATCGGGGGCAAGCCCCCTCCCACATTTAGACCCCACTAATCAGTTGGGCTTGTGAAAAGGCTTGCAACTCCGGGTAGAACACCCGGAAGTCTTCACTCAGCGGCTCATACAACACCCGCAATTCCTGCATCGCCTGCCCTAACTCCTCCGGCTGCGTCAGCCGCCGCGAAATCCCGCGCAACACCTGCTCCATCACCTCGAACTCACGGTACGAACCCAGCCAGTCATCCGCTGCCATCCAGGGCGCAATCTGCGCCAGCCGCCCCGGCAACTGCGGCTCGGCCGCGAGCACGCGATACACCTGCGAAGTGAACTGCTCCAGCGGCTGATCGGCATACAACGCCCAATCCCGCGCCAGGCAATGATCGAAAAACACGTCGAGGACGATCCCCGCATAGCGCCTGCGGGTAAGGCTGAAGCGCGACAACGCTTCGCCGACCAGCGGGTGGCTGTCGGTAAAGCGGTCGATGGAGCGATGCAACTGGATCGCCGACTCGATTTGCGGGCTGAACTGCCCTTGCAGGCGACCTTTGACGAAATCGCCATAGAGGCTGCCGAGCAGTTGTGCAGGAAGTTGGCCGCCCAGGTGCAGATGTGCGAGATAATTCATGGCGCGCAGTCTAGCACTGCCGTCAACGTATCGTTATAACCCGATATACCGATTTGACCTGTCCTCAGACCAAAATCATATTGGTATATCGGGATGCAACGATTTAAGGTTCGCCTCATCGCGATATAACGCTTTACGACACCGAGCACCTGCCATGTCCATCGACCTCGACGAAATAATAAAAGCCCTGGCGCACCCAGTACGACGAGACATCCTCACCTGGCTGAAAGACCCGAAAGTGCAATTCCCCCAACAGCTGCACAACCACGAATACGGCATCTGTGCCGGGCAGATCGACCAGCGCTGCGGCTTGTCCCAGTCGACCGTGTCGGCCCACCTGGCCACCTTGCAACGGGCGGGCTTGATCAGCAGCCAGAAGGCCGGGCAGTGGCACTTTTTCAAACGCAACGAGGAAACCATCCAGGCCTTCCTCGCGGCGCTCACCACCGAACTCAGCGCTGACGACAACGCAGCGCTGTAACAAAGGAAACGCAAATGCCCCTCTCGCTACTCATCCTGGCCCTGAGCGCCTTCGCCATTGGCACCACCGAGTTCGTCATCATGGGCCTGTTGCCCGATGTGGCGGCGGACCTCGGTGTGTCGATTCCCGGCGCCGGCTGGCTGGTGACTGGTTACGCCCTGGGCGTGGCCATCGGCGCGCCGTTCATGGCACTGGCCACCGCCAAGCTGCCTCGCAAGGCAGCGCTGGTAGCGTTGATGGGCATCTTTATTATCGGCAACCTGCTCTGCGCCCTGGCCAGTGACTACAACGTGCTGATGTTTGCCCGCGTGGTCACCGCGTTGTGCCACGGTGCGTTTTTCGGGATCGGCTCGGTGGTGGCGGCCAACCTGGTGCCTGCCAACAAGCGGGCGTCCGCCGTGGCCTTGATGTTCACCGGTTTGACCCTGGCCAACGTGCTCGGTGTACCGCTGGGTACTGCGCTGGGCCAGGAAGCCGGCTGGCGCTCGACCTTCTGGGCGGTGACGGTGATTGGTGTGGTGGCGTTGATCGGCCTGATCCGCTTCCTGCCGGCCAAGCGCGACGAAGAAAAACTCGACATGCGTGCCGAACTGGCCGCCCTCAAAGGGGCCGGGATCTGGTTGTCGCTGAGCATGACCGCGCTGTTCGCCGCGTCCATGTTTACCCTCTTCACCTATGTGGCGCCGCTGCTCGGTGATGTCACCGGCGTGTCGCCCAAAGGCGTGACCTGGACCCTGCTGCTGATCGGCCTGGGCCTCACCGTGGGCAATATCATCGGCGGCAAGCTGGCGGACAAGCGTCTGGCCGCGACCTTGATCGGCGTGTTTATCAGCATGGCGGTGGTGTCCACGGCGCTGACCTGGACCAGCGTCGCCGTGATCCCGACTGAAATCACCCTGTTCCTGTGGGCCACCGCTTCGTTTGCTGCCGTGCCTGCGTTGCAGATCAACGTGGTGACCTTCGGCAAGGCCGCGCCGAACCTGGTGTCCACCTTGAACATCGGCGCCTTCAACATCGGCAACGCCCTTGGTGCCTGGGTCGGCGGCAGTGTGATTGCCCACGGCTTCGGCCTGACCAGCGTGCCATTGGCGGCAGCTGCCCTGGCCATCCTTGCGCTGGTAGTGACCCTGATTACTTTCCGTCAGGGCGGCGATGCCGACCTGGCCCCTGCGACCAACTGATCAACTTCAAAGAGAAAGGTGTATTCCCATGACGACTATTTTCGATCCGATCACACTGGGCGACCTGGAACTGTCGAACCGCATCATCATGGCGCCGCTGACCCGCTGCCGTGCCGATGAAGGCCGCGTACCCAACGCGCTGATGGCCGAGTACTACGTGCAACGTGCGTCCGCCGGGCTGATCCTCAGCGAAGCCACCTCCGTGACGCCGCTGGGCGTGGGCTACCCGGACACGCCAGGCATCTGGTCCAACGACCAGGTGCGTGGCTGGGCCAACGTCACCAAGGCGATTCATGGCGCGGGCGGCAAGATCTTCCTGCAACTGTGGCATGTGGGCCGCATCTCCCACGAGTCCTACCTGAACGGCGAAACGCCGGTGGCACCGAGCGCGATCCAGCCCAAGGGCCACGTCAGCCTGGTACGCCCACTGGCTGACTACCCGACCCCGCGCGCCCTGGAAACTGCAGAAATCGCCGACATCATCGACGCCTACCGCACCGGTGCCGAGAACGCCAAGGCCGCCGGCTTCGACGGCGTGGAAATCCACGGCGCCAACGGCTACCTGCTCGACCAGTTCCTTCAGAGCAGCACCAACAAGCGCACCGACCAGTACGGCGGCTCCCTGGAAAACCGTGCACGCCTGCTGCTGGAAGTGACCGACGCGGCCATCGAAGTCTGGGGCGCCGGCCGTGTGGGCGTGCATTTGGCACCGCGTGCCGACTCCCATGACATGGGCGACGATAACCTGGCAGAAACCTTCACCTACGTCGCCAGCGAATTGGGCAAACGTGGCATCGCGTTTATCTGCTCACGTGAAAAGGAAGGCGCGGACAGCCTCGGTCCACAACTGAAGAAAGCCTTCGGCGGCGTGTACATCGCCAACGAACGCTTTACCAAGGACAGCGCCAATGCGTGGCTGGCCGAAGGTAAAGCGGATGCGGTGGCCTGGGGTGTGCCGTTCATTGCCAACCCGGACCTGCCGGCACGCTTGAAGGCCGATGCGCAGCTGAACGAAGCACGTCCGGACACCTTCTATGGCAAGGGCCCGGTCGGCTACATCGATTACCCGACGCTGGCGCTGTAAAACCAAACGTGGGAGGGGGCTTGCCCCCGATGGCGGTGCATCAGTCACTATAGGTGTTGACTGACCCACTGCTATCGGGGGCAAGTCCCCTCCCACGTTTTTGACTGTCTGTAGCCTTGGGAAACATCACTTCACAGAACCGCAACAAAATCCCTACAAAATACTTAGGCGGCTACCTATCAACCGCCCGCCAGCCCGTATATAAAGTCACCCCACCAATCAGGCAGAAGGACGATTGACTGTCCTTAGGCTTTACTGTTGACACACCCTGATGCAATTACGCATTTTGTTTCAATTGCGCAGGCTTGGGCTCAGACGCAGCATGTCTAGCCCTGCGTCTACCCAGCGTTCCGCTTCCTGATGCAATTGGAAGCTGTCGGGGACCAACAGCCACTGGCCAATCAGCCCATTGATGTAGGCATGAATGCACACGGCGCCACGGGTGGTGTCGAGGTTTTCCGGCAGTTGCCCGCGATGGACCGCGTTACGCAGGGTCAGGCCGATGCGCAGGTTGCACTCCAGGCTGTGGGTCTGGCGCTGGCGGCGCATGTCGCACATTTCATCGGTGAATTCGCACTTATGAAACAAAATCTCATTGATGCGCCGGGTTTTCGGGTCCAGGGCCACTTGATGAAACAAATGAATCAGCAGCTTGCGCATGCAGCCCAGCGGGTCGAGTTCATCCTCGCTTTCACTGGCCCTGGCCAATTCATCCAGCGGCTCATGCAAGGTGTCGAGCAGCGCCTGCAACAGATCGGATTTGTTGCTGAAGTGCCAGTAAATAGCGCCCCGCGTCACACCGGCCAGCGCGGCGATGTCCGCCAGCGTCGTGCGTGCAACGCCGCGATCGTAAAAGGCTTGCTCGGCGGCTTGAAGAATTTGGCTGCGCGTTTCTTGAGCTTCCTCTTTAGTGCGACGAACCATGGCAGTAGAACCTCAATCAGGACACTTGAGACTATCGTTAACGCAACGTTAATAGACGCGAACGATCATCTGAATATTTGTGGGACGACACCGTCATGGGTGCCGAACGTAATGGAATCGAGGCTTCGGGCGTTGCTTTGTCAACATTCCACGCAGCCTGTCAAGAGTTTACAAACAACCATGAACGTAAGTATATTGCGTAGCAAGCTACTTATCCACTCACGGCTTGTTTTTTACCCTTCCACCCTTCTTGTGCGCACCCTGCGCGCCTGACCCGAGGATCTTCATGCAACTTAAGCCAGCTGTTACCGCTCTGGTCACTGCCGTCGCCCTGGCATCGCTGCTCAGCGGATGTAAAAAGGAAGAAGCGGCTCCGCCCGCTCAAACCCCTCAGGTCGGCGTGGTCACCATTCAACCGCAAGCCTATACCCTGACGTCCGAGCTGCCAGGCCGCACCACCGCCTACCGCATCGCGGAAGTTCGTCCTCAGGTCAATGGCATCATCCTCAAGCGCCTGTACAAAGAAGGCGCCGACGTGAAGGAAGGCCAGCAGCTTTACCAGATCGACCCGTCGGTCTATGAAGCCACGCTCAAAAGCGCACAAGCGACGCTGACCCAGACCAAGTCGATCACCGATCGCTACAAACAGTTGGTGGATGAACAAGCCGTCAGCCGTCAGGAATACGACAACGCCGTCGCTAACCGCATGACTGCCGAAGCAAACGTTCAAACCGCCCAGATCAACGTGCGCTACACCAAGGTCTACGCGCCGATTTCCGGGCGTATCGGCCGTTCTGCCGTCACCGAAGGCGCGCTGGTCAGCAATGGCCAGGCCGATGCCATGGCCGTAATCCAGCAACTGGACCCGATCTACGTCGACGTCACGCAGTCTTCCGCTGAAATGCTGAAACTGCGCCGCGACCTGGAAAGCGGCCAACTGGAAAAAGCCGGCGCCAATGCCGCCAAGGTCAAGCTGACCCTGGAAGACGGCACCGACTACGGTCAGGAAGGCAAACTTGAGTTCTCCGAAGTGTCGGTCGACCAGACCACCGGTTCCGTGACCCTGCGCGCTGTGTTCCCCAACCCTGACCACACCCTGCTGCCGGGCATGTTTGTTCACGCCCAACTACAAGCCGGTGTGAACAGCAAGGCGATCCTGGCACCGCAGCAAGGCGTGACCCGTGACATCAAGGGCATCCCGACCGCGCTGGTGGTGAACAAAGACAACAAGGTCGAGCAACGCACCCTGGTGGCCAACCGTACCGACGGCGCCTACTGGCTGGTGGAAAAAGGCCTGAACGCCGGTGACCGCGTGATCACCGAAGGCCTGCAATTCATCAAGCCGGGCATCGAAGTCAAGGTCAAGGACGCTGACAACGCCAAGCCCGCAGGTTCCGCTGCTGCTCCTGCTGCCGCTGCCGGCAAAGGGGAGTAATCCATGTCGAAATTTTTTATCGACCGTCCCATTTTCGCCTGGGTAATTGCCCTGGTGATCATGCTGGTCGGGGCACTGTCGATCCTGAAGTTGCCCATCAACCAATACCCGGCCATTGCGCCAACCGCCATCGACATCCAGGTGACCTACCCAGGCGCGTCCGCACAAACCGTGCAGGACACCGTGGTGCAGGTCATCGAGCAACAGCTCAACGGTATCGACAACCTGCGTTATGTCGCCTCGGACAGTAACTCCGACGGCAGCATGACCATCACCGCGACGTTCAACCAGGGTACCAACCCGGACATCGCCCAGGTCCAGGTGCAGAACAAGCTGAACCTGGCAACCCCGTTGCTGCCGCAAGAAGTGCAGCAACAGGGTATCCGTGTGACCAAGTCGGTAAAGAACTTCCTGATGGTGATCGGTCTGGTGTCGGAAGACGGCAGCATGACCAAGGACGACCTTTCCAACTACATCGTGTCCAACATCCAGGACCCGATCTCGCGTACTGCGGGTGTCGGTGACTTCCAGGTGTTCGGTTCGCAGTACGCCATGCGTATCTGGCTGGACCCGGGCAAGCTGAACAACTACCAGTTGACCCCGGTCGACGTCAGCACCGCCATCTCGGCACAGAACGTACAGGTGGCCACCGGTCAACTGGGCGGCCTGCCTGCCCTGCCCGGCACCCAACTGAACGCGACCATCATCGGCAAGACCCGCCTGCAAACCGCAGAAGAGTTCGGCAAGATCCTGATGAAGGTCAACGCCGATGGCTCGCAGGTGCGTCTGCGTGACATCGCGCGTATCGAACTGGGCGGCCAGAACTACAGCATCAGTGCACAGTTCAACGGCAAGCCGGCTTCCGGCATGGCGATCAAGCTGGCCTCGGGCGCCAACGCCCTGGACACCGCCAAGGCCATCCGTGCGACCGTGGCATCCCTGGAGCCGTTCTTCCCGCCAGGCATGAAGGCGGTGGTGCCGTATGACACCACCCCTGTGGTGACCGAATCGATCTCCGGCGTGGTGCACACCCTGGTCGAAGCGATCGTGCTGGTGTTCCTGGTGATGTTCCTGTTCCTGCAGAACTTCCGCGCCACCATCATCACCACCATGACCGTACCGGTGGTATTGCTGGGCACCTTCGGGATCCTGGCGGCGTTCGGTTTCACCATCAACACCTTGACCATGTTCGGCATGATCCTCGCCATCGGCTTGCTGGTGGACGATGCCATCGTCGTGGTGGAAAACGTCGAGCGGGTCATGGCCGAGGAACACCTGTCGCCGAAAGAGGCGACGGTCAAGTCCATGGGCCAGATCCAGGGCGCCCTGGTGGGTATTGCCCTGGTGCTGTCGGCGGTACTGTTGCCGATGGCGTTCTTCGGTGGTTCCACCGGTGTGATCTACAAACAGTTCTCCATCACCATCGTTTCGGCCATGGCGCTGTCGGTACTGGTTGCCCTGATCTTCACCCCGGCGCTCTGCGCCACCATGCTCAAGCCCATCGATCCCGAGAAACACGGCCAACCCAAGCGTGGTTTCTTCGGCTGGTTCAACCGCACCTTCGACCGTGGCGTCATCAGCTACGAGCGCGGCGTGGGCAACATGATCAAGCACAAATTCCCTGCGTTCTTTGTGTACCTGATCATCGTCGTCGGCATGATCTGGTTGTTCACCCGCATTCCAAGCGCGTTCCTGCCCGAGGAAGACCAGGGTGTGATCTTTGCCCAGGTGCAGACGCCGGTCGGTTCGTCGGCTGAACGTACGCAAAAAGTCATCGACGACATGCGTGCCTTCCTGCTCAACGACAAAGAAGGCGAGCCAGGCGAAGGCAAGGCTGTGAAATCGGTGTTTACCGTCAACGGCTTCAACTTCGCCGGCCGTGGCCAGAGCTCGGGCCTTGCGTTCGTGATGCTCAAGCCATGGGATGAGCGCGACGCTTCGCAGTCGGTATTCGAAGTGGCCAAGCGTGCCCAGGGTTACTTCTTCGGGGCATTCAAGGACGCCATGGTCTTCGCCATCGTGCCGCCTTCGGTTCTGGAATTGGGTAACGCCACCGGTTTCGACGTGTTCCTGCAAGACCAGGGCGGTGTCGGCCACGAGAAGCTGATGGAGGCGCGTAACCAGTTCCTCGGCATGGCGGCCCAGAGCAAGATCCTGGCCGGTGTACGCCCCAACGGCGTGAACGATGAGCCGCAGTACGAGCTCACCGTCGACGACGAGAAGGCCAGTGCCCAAGGCATTACGCTGTCGAGCATCAACCAGACCCTGGCGATTGCCCTGGGTGGCAGCTACGTCAACGACTTCATCGACCGTGGTCGCGTGAAGAAGGTGTACGTGCAGGGTGAGGCCGCTGGCCGTATGTCCCCTGAAGACCTGAACAAGTGGTTCGTGCGCAGCGACTCCGGGAAGATGGTGCCGTTGTCGGCTATCTCGTCGGGCAAGTGGATCTACGGTTCGCCGAAGCTCTCGCGCTACAACGGTGTAGCGGCGATGGAAATCCTCGGTACCCCGGCTCCGGGCTACAGCACCGGTGATGCCATGGCTGAAGTCGAACGCATCGCCAAGCAACTGCCGGCGGGCGTGGGCTATGCCTGGACGGGCCTGTCGTACGAAGAACGTCTGTCCGGCTCCCAGGCACCTGCGTTGTACGCCTTGTCGCTGCTGGTGGTGTTCCTGTGCCTCGCGGCACTGTACGAAAGCTGGTCGATCCCGATTGCAGTTGTCCTCGTGGTGCCGTTGGGTGTGGTGGGTGCGTTGATCGCCACCAGCATGCGCGGCTTGTCCAACGACGTGTTCTTCCAGGTGGGCTTGCTGGTGACGGTGGGCCTGGCGGCGAAAAACGCCATCCTGATCGTCGAGTTCGCCAAAGAGCTGCATGAACAAGGCAAGGGCATTGTCGAGTCGGCCATCGAAGCCTCCCGCATGCGTCTGCGCCCGATCATCATGACCTCCATGGCGTTCGTCCTCGGCGTACTGCCGCTGGCGATCTCCTCGGGCGCCGGTTCAGGCAGCCAGCACGCCATCGGTACCGGCGTGATTGGCGGTATGATCACGGCCACTGTCCTGGCGATCTTCTGGGTGCCACTGTTCTTTGCAACCGTGTCCGCCGCGGGCGAGCGTAAAAAGACTGAACCTAAGCAAACTCCTAAAGAGGCTGGCCAATGAGCAAGTCGCTACTTTCCCTAGCCGTCACCGCCTTCGTGCTCAGTGGCTGCTCGCTGATACCTGACTACCAGCGCCCCGAAGCGCCGGTGGCGGCACAGTTCCCGCAGGGGCCGGCGTATTCGCCAGCCCAGGCGCCGAACCAGGCGGCTGCCGAGCAAGGCTGGAGGCAGTTTTTCCATGACCCGGCCCTGCAACAGCTGATCAAGACCGCGCTGGAAAACAACCGTGACCTGCGCGTTGCGGCGCTGAACATCGATGCCTATGCCGCGCAGTACCAGATCCAGCGCGCCGACCTGTTCCCGGCCGTCTCGGCCACGGGCAGCGGCAGCCGTTCGCGTACGCCGGCCAAGCTGTCGCAGACCGGCGAGGCGACCATCGCCAGCCAGTACTCGGCAGGCTTGGGGATCAGCTCCTACGAGCTGGACCTGTTCGGGCGTGTCCGCAGCCTGAGTGAAGAAGCGCTGCAGAAATACTTCGCTACCGAAGAAGCGCGTCGCAGCACCCAGATCAGCCTGGTAGCCAGTGTGGCCAACGCCTACCTGACCTGGCAGGCCGACAAGGAGCTGCTCAAGCTCACCCAGGACACCCTGGGCGCGTTCGAGCAGAGCTTCAAACTGACCTCGCGCAGCAACGAAGTCGGCGTCGCCTCCGCACTTGACCTGAGCCAGGCGCGCACCTCGGTGGAAAACGCCCGCGTGCAACTGGCGCGTTACACCCGCCAGGTGGCCCAGGACGAAAACAACCTGACCCTGCTGCTGGGCACCGGCCTGCCGGCGAATATCGCCAGCCAGCCGCTGTCGGATGACCTGCTCAGCGACGTGCCGGCCGGGTTGCCATCGGACCTGCTGCAACGTCGTCCTGACATCGTGCAGGCCGAGTACAACCTCAAGGCGGCCAACGCCAACATCGGCGCGGCCCGTGCCGCGTTCTTCCCGAGCATCACCCTGACGGCCAGTGCCGGCACCGCCAGCCCAACCTTGGGTGGTCTGTTCAAAGGCGGTTCGGGCACTTGGTCGTTTGCACCGCAGATCAACATCCCGATCTTCAACGCCGGTAGCCTGCGCGCCAGCCTGGACTACTCGAAGATCCAGAAAGAGATCAACGTGGCGAACTACGAGAAGGCCATCCAGACCGGCTTCCAGGAAGTCTCCGACGGCCTCGCCGCACGTGAGACCTACAAGCAGCAACTGGACGCCCAGCGCGGTTTCGTCGAGGCCAACCAGGATTACTACCGCCTGGCTGAGCGTCGCTACCGTATTGGTGTCGACAGCAACCTGACCTTCCTCGACGCCCAGCGCCAGCTGTTCAGTGCCCAGCAATCGCTGATCACCGACCGCCTGGCACAGTTGACCAGCGAGGTCACCCTGTACAAGGCCCTCGGCGGCGGCTGGAACGAGCAGACGGCGAAGAATGAGCCGTTGAAAGAAGAAGCGCCGGCGTTGAAGTTGTTCTGATCACGCTGCAGTAAAGAAAAAACCGCCGCCCTTACAGGAGGCGGTTTTTTTATGTCCATAGTGGTGAGCGGGCTCACCACAAAACACCCTGTCGCCTTGCTTTCGCTTCAACCTTTCAGGGTAAAATTGGTCACAGATTCTTACAGACCACAGAGGGAGCTTGTCGTAATGATCGTAGGAATCGACCTGGGAACCACCAACAGCCTCGCCGCCGTCTGGCGCGGCGACGCCGCCGAACTGGTGCCCAATGCCCTTGGCCAGTTGCTGACCCCAAGCGTGGTCGGGCTGGATGATCAAGGCCGTATCCTGGTCGGCCAGGCCGCCAAAGAGCGCCTGCACACCCACCCGCACCTGACCACGTCGCTGTTCAAGCGCTACATGGGCAGCGCCACTGAGGTGCGCCTGGGTGATCGCTCGTTCCGCCCCGAAGAACTCTCGGCGCTGGTGCTCAAGAGCCTCAAGGAAGACATCGAGCGTACCTACGGCCATACCGTCACTGAAGCCGTGATCAGCGTGCCGGCCTACTTCAGCGACGGCCAACGCAAAGCCACGCGCATCGCCGGTGAACTGGCGGGGCTCAACGTTGAAAAACTGATCAACGAACCCACCGCCGCCGCCCTCGCCTACGGCCTGCATCAGCGCGACAAAGAAACCTCGTTCCTGGTCTTCGACCTCGGCGGCGGCACCTTTGACGTGTCGATCATCGAGCTGTTCGACGGGGTGATGGAAGTGCGCGCCAGCGCCGGCGACAACTTCCTCGGTGGCGAAGACTTCGACACCTTGCTGCTGGAACACTTCGTCGAGAGCCAGCGCAACACCGCCGGTTTTCCGCCCACCAACAGTGTGCTGCAAGCCCTGCGCCGCGAAGCCGAGCGCGTGCGCAAGGCCCTCGGCCAGGACGACAGCGCCGAGTTCGCCCTGCGGGTCGATGGCCAGCAATGGGTGCAGACCATCACCCAACAGGACATGGCCAAGCTCTACACGCCACTGCTGGAACGCCTGCGCGCCCCGATTGAACGCGCCCTGCGCGATGCGCGGATTCGCGTCAGCGACCTCGATGAAATCCTGCTGGTGGGCGGCACCACACGCATGCCGCTGGTGCGCAAACTCGCCGCCGGGTTGTTCGGGCGCTTTCCGTCCATCAGCCTTGACCCCGACCAGGTGGTCGCCCACGGCGCGGCGATCCAGGCGGCGCTCAAAGCCCGTTCCGCCGCGCTTGAAGAAGTGGTGCTGACCGACGTGTGCCCCTACACCCTGGGCATCGAAACCTCGAACCAATACGGCGGCCATATCGAAAGCGGCCATTACCTGCCGTTGATCGAACGCAACAGCAGTGTGCCGGTGAGTCGGGTCAAAAGCGTAGTGACACTGCACGACAACCAGAGCCAGGTGCTGCTGAAAATCTACCAAGGCGAAAGCCGCCTGGTGAAAGACAACATCGAACTGGGCCAACTGGACATCGCGGTGCCCAAGCGCAAGGCCGGTGAAGTCTCGCTGGATGTGCGCTTCACCTACGACAACAACGGTCTGCTGGAAGCCCAGGTGAGCATCCCGCTGACCGGCGAGCAGCACTCCCTGGTGATCGAGAACAACCCCGGCGTGCTCAGCCCGCAAGAGATTCAGCAACGCCTGCAAGCGCTGGCGCAGTTGAAGGTTCACCCACGCGATCAGCAGGTCAACACGGTGCTGACTGCGCGCCTCGAACGGCTCTATCAGGAAAACCTCGGCGAGCTGCGCGAGCAGCTCGGCCACTGGGCCGCGCAGTTCCAGCAGATCCTCGACACCCAGGACGAACGCCGCATCCGTGAAGCCCGCAGCGAACTGACCCGGCAACTTGAGCAACTCGACAATGGATCCTGGCGCTGAGGGAAAGGCGCTGTAGTCATTCGCTGGCGTCATAAATGCCGTCCATGATTGTCAATTTCATGGACGGCCTGTGTGCTCACACGGGCAATCTATCCCGAGCGTTTATCCGCTCAAAGTCGTTCGATCACCGCCCAAAACCCGCCCGCCCCCACTTTCATCGCCCCCGTACCGCCCCGCACCATGGCCGCCACCTGCATAACCCCAATAACAACAGGTCCAACGCCATGAGCACGTTCCGTCCCTGCCAGCTCTTGCTGGCCACCGCTGTCGCCAGCCTCGCAATTCCCGTCGTCGCCGAAGAGCACGGCTTCCTGGAAGACGCCAGCGCCAACCTCAACTTGCGCAATTTCTTTATCAACCGCAATTTCACCAACCCGACCAAGACCCAGGGCGGCGCGCAGGAGTGGACGCAGAGTTTCATCCTTGACGCCAAGTCCGGCTTTACCCAGGGCACGGTTGGGTTCGGTGTGGATGTGCTGGGGCTGTATTCGTTGAAGCTCGATGGCGGGCGCGGCACCGGTGGCACACAGCTGTTGCCGCTGGATCGCGACGGCCGGCCGGCGGATGAGTTCGGGCGCCTCGGTGTGGCGTTCAAGGCCCGTATTTCGAAGACCGAAGTCAAGGTCGGCGAGTGGATGCCGGTGCTGCCGATCCTGCGCTCGGACGACGGCCGTTCCCTGCCGCAAACCCTGCGCGGCGGGCAGATCACGTCCAGGGAAATCGACGGACTGACCCTCTACGGCGGCCAATTCCGCGCCAACAGCCCGCGTGACGACAGCAGCATGACCGACCTGTCGATGACCGGCAAAGCCGCCTTCACCTCTGACCGCTTCAACTTCCAGGGCGGCGAATATACGTTCAACGACAAACGCACCCAGGTCGGCCTGTGGAATGCCCAGCTCAAGGACATCTACAGCCAACAATACGTCAACCTGACCCACAGCCAGCCCCTCGGTGACTGGACCCTGGGCGCCAACCTCGGGTTCTTCTACGGCAAGGACGACGGCAGTGCCCGCGCTGGCGAGTTGGACAACAAGACCTGGTCCGGCCTGTTCTCTGCCAAGTACGGCGGCAACACCTTCTATGTCGGCCTGCAAAAACTCACCGGCAACAACGCCTGGATGCGCGTCAACGGCACCAGCGGCGGCACCCTGGCCAACGACAGCTATAACTCCAGCTACGACAACGCCCAGGAAAGATCCTGGCAACTGCGCCACGACTACAACTTCGCCGCCCTCGGTGTGCCGGGCCTGACCTTGATGAACCGCTATATCAGCGGCAGCAACGTGCACACCGGCACCATCACCGATGGCAGGGAATGGGGTCGCGAAAGCGAATTGGGCTACACCGTGCAAAGCGGCAGCCTGAAAAACCTGACGATGCGCTGGCGCAACTCCAGCATGCGCCGCGACTACAGCAACAACGAGTTTGACGAAAACCGGTTGATCGTCAGTTACCCGATAAGTCTGCTGTAATCCAGCGTCGCACTTGCTGTATGGTGCGCGCCTGCCGCTGCTGATCCGCCCAGCAGCGGCCTCTTTTTCGAGCCCGCATACACCATGAAATCCTTCGCCATCGCATCGGCCGTGCTGGCCCTGGCCGTGAGCCTCAGTGGCTGCATCGGCGCGCCCGTCGCCCTGACGCCCCAGACTGAGCAGCGCCTGCAAAGCCAGGCGCCGATCCGTTTTCTGCTGACCTTCGATGACGGTCCCAGTGCCTCGGGCTACAACAACCCGAGCCGTTCGGTGGTGGCCGACCTGGCGCACAACCCGGTGTTGCCGGGGATCAAGGCGGTGTTCTTTTTGCAGACCGAGGCGGCCCGTTCCGGCGGCAGTTCACGGGGTCGCAAGACCATGGAACGTGAGTACGCGGGCGGGCATATCCTGGCCTTCCACACAGCCACGGCGTTTCATACCAACCATCGCTGGCTGAACAACGCCGAACTGGAAAGCACCCTCGCCCAGGGTTCTGCCGATATCGCCGCGATCACCGGCGCGCCACCGGTGCTGGTGCGCCCGCCGTTCTGGAACTACGACCGCCGCACCTTCGCCGCCTACCAGCGCCATGGCCTGCACGTGCTGCTGACGGACTTGAGCGCCAATGACGGCAAGATCTGGGGCTTCAACGGCAGCCCACGCCGCCGCGCCAACCTGTATCGGCAACTGTCGGTGGTGCGCGAGCGCATTGCATTGGGCGAGTTGCCAACGGTGGATGGGGTGATACCGGTGGTGGTGACCTTCCACGACATCAACCGCTACACCGCGCGGCATATGCAGGAATACCTGCAGATCCTGCTGGACAGTGCCCAGGTCACCGGCATGAAGACCGCCGCCGAGCCGTTCTATACCGACCATGATGCACTGCAGCGTGCGGCGTTGGCGCGGACGGTCAAGGATGTGAGTGAAGCCGTGCACCTGCCGGGGGTATGGAACTGGGTGTGGGATGCTGATTCCCACTGAAACTTGAAGCCTTGTGAAATCAAACAGGTGGGAGCCCCCTCCCACATTTTGAGCGCAGTTCAAATCTAGTCGGGTTGGCGGGACTCAACGCCCAGCTCATCCCACACGGATTCAGCCAGGTGGAAGGTGGCATTCGCCGCCGGGATCCCGCAGTAGATCGCGCTCTGCATCAGCACTTCCTTGATCTCGGCACGGGTCACGCCATTGCTGGCAGCGGCGCGCAGGTGCAGCTTGAGCTCTTCGGCGCGGTTCATGCCGATCAGCATGGCAATGGTGATCAGGCTGCGGGTGTGCCGAGGCAGGCCCGGGCGGGTCCAGATGTCACCCCAGGCGTGGCGGGTGATCATTTCCTGGAATTCGCTATTGAACTCGGTCAGGGCATTGAGGCTACGGTCGACATGCGCGTCGCCCAGCACGTCGCGGCGTACTTGCAGCCCCTCGGCGTAACGTTGTTTCTCTTCCACAAAAAGCTCCTCAACGGGCCAGCAAAAATTCAATTACACGGTCGCTGAATGCAGCACCGGCCTGAACGTTGGACAGGTGCGCCGCATAGAACTCAGCGTACTCGGCACCCCTCACATGGGTCTGAATATAGCGGCCACCCTCTGGCGGTGTGACGGCATCTTCGGTGCCGGCAATCACCAGGGTCGGCACTTTGATCGTGCGCAGTTGCTCACGGAAATCCGCATCCCGCACGGCGCCGCAGTTGGCCGCATAACCCTCGGGCGAAGTGGACGCGAGCATGTCGGTGATCTGCTGGGCCTGGTGCGGGTTGGCCGCTGCGAAGTCAGCGGTGAACCAGCGCGCAATGGAGGCATCACGCAAGGCCACCATCGCCGCTGCACCGTCGCGCAACACCATCTCGATGCGCGGGTTCCAGATCTCCGGCGTGCCGATCTTGGCCGCGGTGTTGCACACCACCAGGCTCTGCAAACGCTCACCGGCGTTGATGCCCAGCCATTGGCCAATCAGGCCTCCCATGGACAGGCCGCAAAAATGCGCGCGTTGAATATCCAGTGCGTCCAACAGCGCCAGCACATCACGGCCGAGCTGTTCGATGCTGTAGGGGCCCTTGGTAACCAGGGATTTGCCATGGCCACGGGTATCGAAACGCAACACGCGAAAATGCTCGGTGAAGGCCGAAATCTGGATGTCCCACATATGCAGGTCTGTGCCCAACGAATTGGACAGCAGCAATACTGGCGCGTCCACGGGGCCATCGAGTTGGTAATGCAGGTCGCCCTCGGCGAGTTGTGCAAATGGCATGGCGGCCTCCTCAGGCAGTCAGTTCAAAATGTTCGGTGACAGCACGGGTGACCCAAGTGTGCGCCTGGCCCAGATAGTGGGCCGGGTCGAGCAGGCGGTCGAGTTCGGGTGCAGACAGCTCGGCGCTGACCTGCGGTTCGTCGGCCAATACGGCGCGTAGATGGCGCCCTTCGGCGACTGCTCGCTTGCAGCACTGCTCCAGCAAATGGTGTGCGGTTTCGCGGCCAAGGCGTTGGGCAAGCACGATGCTGACGGCCTCGGCCAGGACCAGGCCCTGGGTCAGATCGAGGTTCTGCTTCATGCGCTCGGGGTCGACTTCCAACCCCTCGCTCACCTGCAGCGCCTGTTGCAAGGCGCCGGAGACCAACCGGCAGATCTCCGGCAAGGTTTCCCATTCGGCATGCCACAAGCCCAGGCTGCGCTCATGCTCCTGGGGCATCGCGCTGAACATCGTCGCGACCAACCCAGGCACGCGGGTGGCCGTACTGATCAGCACCGCAGCGCCGACTGGATTGCGTTTGTGCGGCATAGTCGACGAGCCACCCTTGCCCGGCGCCGACGGTTCGAACACTTCCGCCGCTTCGGTCTGCATCAACAGGCTGATGTCGCGGCCCAGCTTGCCGAGGCTGCCGGCGATCAACCCCAGCACGCTGGCGAACTCCACCAGGCGATCACGCTGAGTGTGCCAGGGCTGTTCGGGCAAGCTCAGTTGCAGCTCAGCCGCCAACGCCTCGGCCACCGGCATCGCCTGCTCGCCGAGTGCGGCCAGGGTGCCGGAGGCGCCGCCGAATTGCAGCACCAACAGGCGCGGTTTCAGCTCGGTAAGACGTTGACGACTGCGCGTCACGGCGCCCAGCCAACCGGCGATTTTTATGCCCAACGTCACGGGCGTTGCGTGCTGCAGCCAGGTACGCCCGGCCATCGGTGTGGTCGCATAACGCTGGGCCTGGGCGGCGAGTACATCCCCCAAGCGAGCAAGGTCGGTTTCGATCAACACCAGTGCACGCCGCAATTGCAGCACCAGCCCGGTGTCCATCACATCCTGGCTGGTCGCGCCCAGATGCACGTAGCGTTCGGCCCCGGCATCTTCGCTGGCGATCAACTTACCCAGCGCCTTGACCAACGGAATCGCCGAATTGCCTGCGGTGGCAATCGCCACGCCAAGCGCGTCCACGTCGTACAACGACGCCAGGCATGCCTGGGCAATCGGTGCAACGGCGGCCTGGGGAATCAACCCGACCCGCGCCTCGGCGCGGGCCAAACCTGCCTCAAAATCCAACATGCCCTGCAAGCGCCCCTGGTCGCAGAACACCTCGGCCATGCTGTCAGCCGTGAAGTAAGCGTCGAACAGCTGATTGCTGGTGCGCAGTGTCATAACGCATTCCTTACAAATCGTGGTGCAAGTACTCCGCCTGTTTCGGCAGACGCAAGCTGAACAGGAAAGCCACGGCCATCATGCCGGTGACGTACCAATAAAAGGTGTTTTCCATGCCCATGGATTTCAGACCCAAGGCCACGTATTCCGCCGAGCCGCCGAAGATCGCATTGGCCACCGCATAGGCCAGGCCTACGCCCAAGGCACGCACATGGGGCGGGAACATTTCCGCTTTCACCAGGCCGCTGATCGAGGTGTAGAAGCTCACGATAGCCAACGCCAGGGAAATCAGCACAAACGCCAGGAACGGGCTGGTCACGGTTTTCAGGGTCAAAAGGATCGGCACGGTGCACAGGGTGCCGAGGGCGCCAAACCAGAGCATCGAGTTGCGTCGACCGATCTTGTCCGAGAGCATGCCGAACAGCGGCTGCATGCACATGTACACGAACAGCGCGCCGGTCATGATGTAGCTGGCGGTCTTGGCGTGCATCCCGGCGGTGTTCACCAGGTACTTCTGCATGTAGGTGGTGAACGTGTAGAAAATCAGCGAGCCGCCGGCGGTGTAGCCGAGCACGGTGATAAACGCCGCTTTATGGTTGCGAAACAGCGCAGCGATGCTGCCGGCGTCCTTGTCCTGGCGCATTTCCTTGCTGGTGGTTTCCTTGAGGGTGCGACGCAGCAACAGCGAAATCACCGCCGCAATCGCGCCGATCACGAACGGAATCCGCCAGCCCCAGGCGCGCAATTCTTCTTCGGTGAGGATCTGTTGCAGGATCACCACCACCAACACCGCCAGCAGTTGCCCGCCGATCAGGGTGACGTATTGGAACGAGGCGAAGAAACCGCGCTGGCCCTTGAGGGCGACTTCACTCATATAGGTTGCGGTGGTGCCGTACTCGCCACCCACCGACAAACCCTGGAACAACCGCGCCACCAGCAGCAACGCCGGGGCCCAGGCGCCGATGTCTTTGTAGGTGGGCAGGAAGGCGATGACCAGCGAGCCGGCGCACATCATCAGCACCGAAATCATCATCGAATTTTTGCGACCGTGTTTATCGGCCACCCGGCCAAACAGCCAGCCGCCGATGGGGCGCATCAGGAACCCGGCGGCGAATACGCCGGCGGTGTTGAGCAGTTGGACCGTGGGGTCGTCCGAGGGGAAAAACGCCGGGGCGAAGTAAATAGCGCAGAAGGCGTAGACGTAGAAGTCGAACCATTCGACCAGGTTGCCGGAGGAGGCACCGACAATCGCGAAGATCCGTTTGCTGCGTTCTTCTCCGGTGTAGTGACTGGTGGTTGTTGTCATGATTTTTCACTCAGTGGGAACGGTTATAGCCTAGACATACTTTGCAACAACCATGTTCCGCAAGCAGACATTTGGATAATGGGTTGCCTGAACCGGCCCTATCGGGGGCAAGCCCCCTCCCACATTTAACCGAGTAAGGCTCAGACAACTCGATCAACTGTGGGAGGGGGCTTGCCCCCGATGAAGCCCTCCAGACTTACTCAATAATCAAAAAACACCGTCTCCTTATCCGTCCCCTGCAAAATCACATTCCACTGATACACACCCTGCTCATCCTGCCTGGCAATCAAGGTGCTACGCCGCTCGGCCGGCACACACGCCAGCAGCGCGTCATCACCATTGAGCACCTCACCGTCAAAATAAATCCGCGTCAGCAAGTGCTTCACCAAGCCTCGCGCAAACACCAGCACCACCAAATGCGGTGCCTGGGTCGTGCCTTTCAGTCCCGGAACAGCCCCCGGCTTGATGGTGGTAAACCGGAAGCGCCCTTCGGCGTCCACCGGCACCCGGCCAAACCCTTCAAAGTTAGGGTCGACGGCCTTGTCCTGCTCATCTTCCGGATGGTCGTACTTGCCGGCGGCATTGGCCTGCCAGACCTCGAGCATGGCGTCGTTGACCACATCACCGTTGCCATCCACCACTTGCCCGCTGATCGCCACGCGCTCGCCAAGGGTGGCGGCGACGGTCAGGTCTTCGCGGTTCAGCCAGGTCAGGCCGATGTGGTAATACGGCCCGACGGTGTGGGACGTGGTTGCGTAAAGGCTCATCTCATTTCTCCATCGGCGTGGCGTCGCGGCCGCGCAGGACGATGTCCCAGCGGTAGCCGAGGGCATAGGAAGGAATGGTTTTTTCCAGGTCGAAGCTGGCGATCAAGCGCTGCTTGGCCGAAGTGTCCGGCACGCAGTTGTAGATCGGGTCGTATTCCAGCAACGGGTCGCCGGGGAAATACATCTGCGTGACCAACCGCGTCAGCACACTCGGGCCAAACAGCGAAAAGTGGATATGCGCCGGGCGCCATGCATTGTGATGGTTGCCCCACGGGTAGGCGCCGGGCTTGATGGTCTGGAACTGGTACCAGCCATCGGCGTCGGTGACGGTGCGGCCGGTGCCGGTGAAATTCGGGTCCAGCGGCGCGTCGTGCACATCGCGCTTGTGGTTGTAGCGACCGGCGGCGTTGGCCTGCCAGATCTCCACGAGGATGCCCGGCACCGGCAAACCGTTTTCGTCCAGCACGCGGCCATGAATGATGATGCGCTCGCCCTGTGGCTCGCCTTCATGCTGCGCGGTGAGGTCGTTGTCCTTCTCGTTGATCCGCTCGGCACCGATGGTCGGGCCGGTGATTTCCGACAAGGAATGGGGCAGGAACACCAACGGCTGGGACGGCGAACGCAGGTTCGTCGACTGGTAGGCCGGGTGCAGGTAATCAGGTTGAGTGCCCGCTTGCGGGCGCCGGTAACCGGGCTTGTCACTCATGGAGCAGTCCTCTCTTATTAGATGCGTTCAATCGCCAGGGCCAAGCCTTGGCCGACGCCGACACACATGGTCGCCAGGCCTTTACGGCCACCGGTTTTTTCCAACTGATGCAGGGCTGTCAGGACCAACCGTGCACCGCTCATGCCCAGCGGATGCCCAAGGGCGATGGCGCCACCGTTCGGATTGACCTGGGGCGCGTCGTCGGCGATCCCCAATTCACGCAGCACCGCCAAGCCTTGGCTGGCGAAGGCTTCGTTGAGTTCGATCACGTCAAAATCGGTGACCGCCAACCCCAGGCGCTCCAGCAGTTTGCGCACCGCCGGCACCGGGCCGATGCCCATCACACGCGGGGCGACACCGGCGCTGGCCATGCCCAACACGCGGGCACGGGCGGTGAGGCCGTGTTTCTTGACCGCTTCGGCGGACGCCAGGATCAGCGCGGCGGCGCCATCATTCACACCCGAAGCATTACCAGCGGTGACAGTTTTGTCAGGGCCGTTGACCGGCTTGAGCTTGGTCAGGGCTTCGAGGGTGGTGTCCCGTGGATGCTCATCGTGCGCCACTACGGTCTCGCCTTTTTTATGGGCGACCCGCACCGGCACGATTTCTTCGGCAAAGTAACCGGCAGCCTGGGCGGCTGCCGTGCGTTGCTGGCTGCGCAGGGCGAAGGCGTCCTGATCGGCGCGGGACACTTGGTAATCGTCGGCGACGTTATCGGCGGTCTGCGGCATTGCATCCACGCCGTATTGTTCCTTCATCAGCGGGTTGATAAAACGCCAGCCGATGGTGGTGTCTTCCAGCTTCATGTTGCGCGAAAACGCCGCATCGGCCTTGCCCATCACGAACGGTGCACGGGACATCGACTCGACGCCGCCGGCAATCGTCAGCTCCATTTCGCCGCTGGCGATGGCGCGAAACGCGGTGCCGATGGCGTCCATGCCCGAGGCGCACAACCGGTTGAGGGTCACGCCCGGAATAGTCTCGGGCAGGCCCGCCAGCAACAGCGCCATGCGCGCAACGTTGCGGTTGTCTTCGCCGGCCTGGTTGGCGCAGCCGAGGAACACCTCGTCCACCGCACGCCAGTCCACCGACGGGTTGCGTTCCATCAGCGCCTTGATCGGCAGCGCCGCCAGGTCGTCGGCACGCACCGTGGCCAGGCCACCGCCAAACCGGCCGATGGGCGTGCGGATGGCATCACAGATAAACACGTCGCGCATCAGGCTTCTCCGGGTGCTTGGCCATGGGCGGCGGCCGTGCGGGCTTCGAGGTCACGCAGGGCGGTCAGTTCGACGTCAGTCGGTTCGGCAGTGGTGCTGACCTGGTCGGCAAAGCGGATCGCCCAACCGGTGGCGGCCACCACTTGCTCGCGAGTTACGCCAGGGTGCAGCGCGGTGACCACAAATTCATGGGTGCCCTCTTCCGGCTCCATGATGCACAGGTCGGTAATGATCCCGACAGGACCGGCGCCCGGCAGGCCCAGGCGCTTGCGTGAATCGCCGCCCTCGCCGTGGCCGACGGAGGTGATGAAGTCCAGCTTGTCCACGAACGACCGGGACGACTGCTTGAGGATGATCAGCACGCTCTTGGCGGAACCGGCAATCTCCGGCGCGCCACCGGCACCCGGCAGGCGTACTTTGGGCTGGTGATAGTCACCGACCACGGTGGTGTTGATGTTGCCGAAACGGTCGACCTGAGCCGCACCGAGAAAGCCGACGTCAATGCGCCCGCCTTGCAGCCAGTAGCGAAAAATCTCACCGGTTGGCACCACGGTGTCAGCGGTTTCCGCCAGTTCACCGTCACCGATGGACAACGGCAGTACCGAAGGCTTGGCGCCAATTGGGCCGGACTCATAGATCAACACCACGTCGGGCGACGAAGTCAGGCGCGCCAGGTTGGCTGCTTTCGAGGGCAGGCCGATGCCGACAAAGCACACCGAGCCGTTTTTGAGGCGGCGCGCGGCGGCGACGGTCATCATTTCATTGGTCGAGTAAGCCATTACTTGGCCTCCTGCGCGGTGGCCAGTTTGGCCTGGAATTCACTGAAGTCGGCAGTGCCGTGGATGTATTCGTCAATCCAGGCGGTAAACGTCCCACGGTCGCGGGCAATCGGGTCCCACGCCTGGTAGAAGCGATTGTCGCGCTCGTTGTAACCGTGGGCGTAGGAAGGATGCGCGCCGCCGGGTACGTGGCAGACAGCAGTCAGGGCCCAGGTCGGCAATACGCAGCTATTCATCGGTGCATTCAGGTCGTCGACAATTTCCTCGACGGTGACGATGCAACGCTTGGCCGCCAGGGCCGCTTCCTTCTGCACGCCGAGAATGCCCCAGAGCAACACGTTGCCCTTGCGGTCGGCCTTCTGGGCGTGAATCACGGTGATGTCCGGGCGTACCGACGGCACCGCCGCCAGCACTTCGCCGGTAAACGGGCAAGTCACACTTTTGATCAGCGGGTTGACCTTGGGCAGGTCGGAACCGGCGTAGGCACGCAGCACCGCGAACGGCAGGCCTGAGGCACCAGCGACGTAGGCATTCGCCAGGTCGGCATGGCTGTGTTCTTCGATCTCCAGCGGCTGTGGCCATTGCTTCTCGACCGCGTCACGCAGGCGATGCAGGGAGCCCACGCCAGGGTTGCCGCCCCAGGAGAAAATCAGCTTGCGTGCACAGCCGGCGCCGATCAACTGGTCGTAGATCAGGTCAGGCGTCATGCGTACCAGCGTCAGGTCTTTCTTGCCCTGACGAATGATTTCATGGCCTGCGGCGGTAGGGATCAGGTGGGTAAAGCCTTCGAGGGCGACGGTATCGCCGTCGTTCACGAAGCGCTTGACCGCATCACGCAGGGTGAGAATGTCAGCCATGGGGTTGGGCTCCCGGGGTTATCGAAAAAGGCGCTGAGGTGGCGCCGAAGTGCTTGAAGATTAAGCTGGGGAAATGGGCCAAACAATCCGATAATCGACTAAGCGTTCGATTATCGAACCGATTGTTGGCAAGCTATCAATCAACCTCAGGTCGCATCCGCATGGCTGACCATGCCCTTGATGACCACTGCCGCGGTGGCTACTGCGGCCGGGATCACCAGGGCGGTGAGCACCTGCTCGAAGTTCCAGCCCAGGCCCAACAAGGTGGCGCCCATCCAGGCGCCGAGGATCGCGCCGAAGCGGCCGATGCCGAGCATCCACGACACGCCGGTGGCGCGGCCTTGGGTCGGGTAGAAACGCGCCGCCAGGGACGGCATCGCCGATTGCGCACCGTTGACGCACATCCCGGCAATCAGCACCAAGGTCGCCAGCACGGTGATATTGCCCAGGCTCTGTCCGACCGCGTAGGCAAACACCCCAGCCAGCAGGTAGAAAATGCCGATGACTTTGTGGGGATTGAACCGGTCCATCGCCCAACCCACGCCAACTGCGCTCAGTACCCCACCGAACTGGAACAACGCACCGATAAACGCGGCTTGCTCCATGCTCGCGCCGCTGTCGCGCATCAGCGTCGGCAGCCAACTGGTCAGCAGGTACACAATCACCAGGCCCATGAAGTAGGTGAGCCACAGCAGCAAGGTGCCGGCGCTGTAGGTGCCGGAGAAGATCACCGCGAACACATTGCGGGCCTTGACGGTTTTCTGTTCGGGTACGCTGAAGGCCGTGGCCTGGGCAACGATAGTGGGCTCGATGGGTGACAAGGTTTTGCGCACCTTGTCAGTGCCACGGTTGCGCACCACCAGGTAACGCGCCGACTCCGGCAGCCAGAGCAGCAGGACCACCACCAGGATCAACGGCAGGATGCCGCCGATCATCAACAACGCATGCCAGCCGAACGCCGGGATCAGCTTGGCCGAGATAAACCCGCCACCGGCCATGCCCAGGTTGAAGCCGCAGAACATGCTGGTCACCAGCAACGATTTATGACGTTCGGGGGTGTATTCGGACAGCAGCGTGGTGGCATTGGGCATACCCGCGCCCAGGCCCAGCCCTGTGAGGAAACGCAGCACCAGCAACTGGTCGACATTGCTGCTGTAGGCCGAGGCGAGGCTGAACGCACCAAACACCAGTACGGCACCGACCAGCACCACTTTACGGCCAAAACGGTCGGCCAGCGGGCCGGAACCCAGCGCGCCGAATACCATGCCGATCAACGCAGCACTCATCACCGGGCCGAGGCTGGCGCGGTCGATGCCCCAGTCCTGGGACAGCGCAGGCGCAATAAAGCCCATGGCTGCAGTGTCGAGGCCGTCGAGGAAAACTATCAGGAAACACAGGATGACCACGCGCCACTGATAGCGTGACAGTGGCTGGGTGTTGATGAAGGACTGCACGTCCAGCGTGGTACCGACAGAAGGCTGATTCATTATTTTTATTCCACACCGAGGGCGGGCCAACGACCTGGGGTCGTCATTATTATTGGGGCGCCCTTGAGAGCGCTGCCGCACAATAATAAGCCGGGTGAAACACCGTCAATTGATCAAGCCGGGATCTGTGCGGTCACCGAACAGCTTAGGCAAACAGTTGCGCACTCAGCTCACGGCTGGCGCTGAGCATGCTCGGCAGGAAACGCTGTTCCAGCTCGCTGCGGCTGACCCGCCCTGCATGGGTGCTGACATTGAGTGCCGCCAATACCTGGCCCGAGGCGTCATACACCGGCACCGCGATGGAGCGCAGGCCTTGTTCCAGTTCCTGGTCGACGATGCACCAGCCCTGCTGACGCACTTGTTGCAGGCATTCGAACAAGGCTTCAGGTGTGGTGAGGGTGCGACTGGTCTTGGTTTGCAGGTCGGCGTGATCGAGGTAGTCCTGCAGCGAAGCGTCGTCCAGTGCCGCGAGCAGGATGCGCCCCATGGAAGTGCAATAGGCCGGCAAACGGCCGCCCACCGAGAGGTCCACCGAAATCAGGCGCTGGGTCGTGGCCGAGCGGGCGATATAGAGGATGTCATCGCCTTCCAGGGTGGCCATGTTGCAGGCTTCGTGCAGTTGTTCACTCATACGGTCCAGGTATGGCTGGGCCGACACCGCCAGTGGCGTGGATGAGAGGTAGGCATGGCCCAGGGTCAGGACTTTGGGCAACAGTGAATAGGTGCGCCCGTCGGTGGTGGCGTAGCCCAGTTTGATCAGGGTATGCAGGCAACGGCGCACAGCGGCGCGGGGGATTTCGGTGCGGTGACTGATCTGGGCAATCGTCAGGTGGCGCTTGCGCTCCTGGAATGCCTGCACGACGGCCAGGCCACGGGCCAGGGAGGTCATGAAGTCGGGGTCACCGGTAAACGCCTGGATCCGCTTGGCCGGCGAGGCAACGATCGGCGGCGCCACTGACGCGAAGGAGTTGCGCAATTGATCGTTCATCTCAGGTTCCTTTCTCTTATTGTCAACCGCAGGGATTGGGCGGGTATTACAAGCCGCACCGGCCGCCCTGCACAAGGCAGGGCCGGCAACATAGGGCGATTATCGGACGATCATGCGATTATCGCAATTTGAGCCGTGCCCGCGCCCTCACCCGCCTGGCAGAGTAAAGTTGCGGTGAGAAGGTTGGATCTTTAGTTCCTTGTTGACTTTATGGCGCCAGAATTTCAGCAATTGCTGACGTCTGCGTGTAACAAAACGCTCACACAAAGTTGACGCTTTTTAACTTTATGCCGATAGTGTTATTCAAATGCGCCGCTATAATGCACGCTGTGCGGAGGTCAGCCCGGTTTCACTATCGGGACCAGAGCTCGCCAGCCCAGGCACATGCCGTGCATGGAAGGTCGCAACTACCTGCCTTGAATGACAGTTATCACCAACGGTCTTTAGTATCAGCGGTTCAAACTTGAGCGCATCATTGGTTCAACTTTGAACAATCCGAAGGCGACATTCAGGCACTACGCTGCCGGGTAATTACACTCAACTCGATTAGGTAACAATGTGACGAAAGATGAACTGCGCGCGGAACTTGAGCGCCAGGAGCAACGTTACAAGGACGTTTACGGCGGGGAAGTCACCACCTACGCCGCCCAGCCTGAACCTGAGCGCAAACCCTGGCGCAAGCGAGCCAGCCTGCTCGACCAGGCGTTTACCCAGGAAATCCAAAAGATTGAACAGGAACTCAAGGCCGAAGAGCCATAAGTACTTCGGATTGAGCCAGGGGCGCGGCCCAGGCTGCTAGCGCTTAGCCAGCAGCCCGGGCCCTGAATCCCACGATCGCCAGTAAAATTTCATACAAATGTTTCAGGGATGACGATTCGGTGACAAAACCCGGTCTTTTCAGCCCTGTACTTTATAAATCAAAGACTTGCCAAAGCCCCGAAAACCCTGGGATCGCCCGGTTTCGCCCCTGGCGTTTCAATGAAGTTTGTTACCGATGAGCAGCTAGTGCATCGATTACTGAGGTTTTCTGGCATAATCGCGCCCCCTTACGACCGGGTCAGAAAACCTTCATGATCGATTTATTCAGCGGACTGGATGCTTGGGTTCTCGTGAGCCTGTTGCTCGCCCTGGCCTTTGTCCTCGCCTTCGAGTTCATCAATGGCTTTCATGACACCGCTAACGCGGTGGCCACAGTCATCTATACCAAAGCCATGCCGCCGCATCTGGCCGTGTTCTTCTCCGGGGTGTTCAACTTCCTCGGCGTATTGCTCGGTGGTGTCGGTGTCGCCTACGCCATCGTGCATTTGCTGCCGGTGGAGTTGCTGATCAATGTGAACACCGGCCATGGTTTGGCGATGGTCTTCTCGTTGTTGGCCGCGGCGATCACCTGGAACCTGGGCACCTGGTACTTCGGTATTCCTGCTTCCAGCTCCCACACCCTGATCGGCTCGATCCTCGGTGTCGGCCTGGCCAACGCCCTGATCAACGATATTCCCCTGGCTGACGGTGTGAACTGGCAGAAGGCTATCGATATCGGCGCCTCCCTGGTGTTCTCGCCGATGGCCGGCTTCCTGGTCGCAGCCCTGGTGCTGATCGGTCTGAAATGGTGGCGCCCGCTGTCGAAGATGCACAAGACCCCGGACCAGCGCCGCAAGCTCGACGACAAGAAGCACCCGCCGTTCTGGAACCGCCTGGTCCTGGTGATCTCCGCCATGGCCGTGAGTTTCGTGCACGGCTCCAATGATGGTCAGAAAGGCATCGGCCTGATCATGCTGGTGCTGATCGGTATCGTGCCGGCGCAGTTCGTACTCGACTTGGGCAGCACCACCTACCAGATCGAGCGTACCCGCGACGCCACCGTGCATTTGAGCCAGTTCTACCAGCGCAATAACGCCACTCTCGGCGAATTCCTGGCCCTGGGCAAAAGTGTGAAGGACGATCTGCCGGGCAAGTTCCAGTGCAACCCGCAGCAGACCGAGCCCACTATCAAAGCGCTCGTCAGTACGTTGAGCGGGGTCTCGGACTACCATTCGCTGACCTCGGACCAGCGTATCGAAGTGCGTCGCTACCTGCTCTGCCTGGACGACACCGCGAAGAAAGTCGGCAAGCTGCCGGGCCTGGATGCGCGTGAGAAGTCCGACCTCGACAAGCTTCGCAAAGACCTGACCGCGACGACCGAGTACGCGCCGTTCTGGGTAATCCTCGCCGTCGCATTGGCCTTGGGCCTGGGCACCATGGTGGGTTGGAAGCGTGTGGTACTGACCATCGGTGAGAAGATCGGCAAGCAGGGCATGACCTATGCCCAGGGCATGTCAGCGCAGATCACCACCGCTACCATGATTGGCTTTGCCAATATCTTTGCCCTGCCGGTGTCCACGACGCATGTGCTGTCTTCGGGCGTGGCCGGCACCATGGTCGCGAACAAGAGCGGCCTGCAAGGTGGCACGGTCAAGACCATCCTGATGGCTTGGGTGTTGACGTTGCCTGCGACCGTTGGCCTGTCGGCCGGGTTGTTCTGGCTGGCGTCCAAGGCGCTGGGCAACTGATAGCCAGGCGCTGAAAAAAAGGTGCGGCCTCTGTGAGGACCGCACCTTTTTTTATGGATCAGTATTAACCGACATCATTAAATACCAGGCAAAAAAAAGGCGACCGAAGTCGCCCAAAATGCCTTGCGTGCTCATGTAATCCAGAAAGACTTACGGTTCTTTACGCTTATTAGCGTCCTTCCAGATAAAAATCCCAAACCCTACAAAAAACAGCACCATGAGGCTGACAGTCAGCACCCCGGCGAATACCACATTATCGATAAACATGACCGGCCTCCTGCACTTGCCCTGTTGCGATAGGGCTAAGTTACTGGAGAAGGCGAATTGGAAAATTGACGGGGATCAATGTCGCCCGCAACGGGGCGTAAAGAAGGGCAATAACTGACCTGCATCAACAGACGCAGGCCGTATTAACGCTTTTTCGGTTTGTTCTTTGATTTTTTCTTGGCTTTGCCTAAAGGCATTGCGTGTTCAAATGCCTGGCGCACTTCATTCAGGCGTTTGTCATTGAGGTCATGCACGCGCTTGGCGCGTTCGGCATTCAGGTCGATCAGCTTGTCGTCATCACTCATGGTTTGTCTTACGTCGTGGCAAGTAGGGCTCAATAATGCGGGCTCCTGTGCCCGACGGCAAATCAGCACGCGACAAAAGGCAGACCGTCGCCCAAAATCGGTACTTTCCGCCCAACTCAGGAGGCGCACTCAGGTGTCACTGCACAAGGATCTTCCCCCGCTGCTGGCCCTTCGTGCTTTTGAAGCCGTGGCCAGGCACTTGAGCTTTATCAAGGCGGCCCAGGAGCTTTCAGTGACCCAAAGCGCCCTCAGCCATCAGGTCCAGAAACTCGAACAGCACCTGAGCAAACCGTTGTTTATCCGACGCACCCGCGCCATCGATCTGACCGCAGATGGGCAGCGTTACTACGATGAAATCCGCCCGGCCCTCGATGCCATCGCCACCGCGACACGCGCCCAACGGCAGATGCCCAGCGCCACGGTATTGCGCGTCGGCCTGCTGGCGTCTTTCGCCACGCTGTGGCTGGCGCCGCGCCTGGCGGGGTTTCTCAACCGCTACCCACACATCCAGGTGGAGCTATTGCCGTCAATTCAACTGGCCAACGTCGCCGCCGCCGAGGTCGACCTGGCCATCCGCTACGGCAAGGGCGATTGGCCGCACGTGCAGGCCACGCGCCTGATGGCTGAAGTCATTTCACCGGTCTGCAGCCCGACGTTCAAGGCCAACTCACTGGGCAACGGCCCCTTGCTGATGGCAACCTCACACCGGCCGTTCGAATGGACGGATTGGTCCCAGCACTATCAAGTCAGCCTTGAACATCACCCGCGCGTCATGCTGCACGACTACAACATCGTGGTCGAAGCCGCCGTGGCCGGCCAGGGCATCGCGATGGGTCGTCACCATCTCATCCAACGCCGACTCCAGGACGGCAGCCTGGTGCAAGCCTTCGACTGGCCGCCCTACCACAGCGATATCGGCTATTGGCTGATCACCCCTCAAGGCCCTGCCCACCAAGCGGTCGAATGCTTCAGCCAGTGGCTAAGGGAGATCTGCGCCGACGCGTGAGTAATTTCGATACGTCGAGTGAGATCTATCCGTTTGTCGCAGTCCCCCCCGGAACAACATGCTCAACCCTCTTGAAACCAGAGGACTCAGCATGAGCAACTCCCTGCGCCAACGCGTGCACGCCCTTGGCCTGACGCTGCCAGCTCCCAGCCAGCCGATTGCCAACTACATCAACCATGTCATCAGTCAGAACCAGCTGTTTATCTCCGGGCAAATCCCCCTGCTCGACGCAAGGCCTGCTTACCTCGGCCGACTGGGCGAATCCCTCAGTGAAGAAGAAGGTGTCCAGGCGGCAGAACTGGCGGCACTGAGCTTGCTCGCGCAATTGAGCGATGCCTTGGGCGATGACCTGTCGCGCCTGGTGCGCACTGTGCGCCTGGGGGTGTTTATCGCCAGCAGCGCCGATTTCCAGCGCCAGGGCGCGGTGGCCAACGGTGCGTCGAACCTGCTGGTCAATGCCCTCGGTGAACAAGGCCGGCATGTGCGCACCGCAGTGGGGGTTGCCAGTCTGCCAGCCGGTGTGGCGGTAGAGGTTGACGCGATTTTCGAGCTGCAGCCGTGAGCCCGCTCGATATTCAACGATTAAGGGAGGCCACGCCTGGCTGCCAGTCGGGCCTGGTGCACTTCAACCCTGCCGGCGCCTCGCTGCCAAGCCAGGCGACACTTGACGCCATCATTGACCAACTCCAGCGCGAAGCCCGGGACGGTCCGATGGAAGCCGGTGAACATGGCGCCATGCTCGTGGAAAAAGCGCGCCACGCCGCCGCGCGACTGCTCAACGCGCCCGCCGCATCGATAGCCTTTGCCGGCAGCGGTTCGACTGCCTGGAGCATGGCATTCCAAGCCCTGGGCCCGTGGCAACCGGGTGATCGCATTCTGGTGGGGCGCCACGAATGGGGCGGCAACCTGGCGAGCATGCAATTGGCCGTGCAAGCAGGTGCGCGGGTGGACGTCATCCCCTGCGACGCCACTGGCGCGGTGTGCCCGGTGGCACTGGAGGCGATGATCGATGCCAGCGTAAAGCTGATCGACCTCACCTGGCTGCCGGCCAACGGCGGCCTGATCAACCCCGCCCAGGCCATCGGCGCAGTGGCCCGGCGTCATGGCATCCCCTACTTTATCGACGCCGGCCAAGCGGTCGGCCAGGTGCCGGTGGATGTGCAGGCGTTGCAGTGTGATGTGCTCAAGTCGGCCGGCCGCAAACACCTGCGCGGGCCGCGTGGCACGGCGCTGTTGTATGTGCGGCCGGACTTTCTCCAACAGTTGAACCCGGCCCAACGCGATGTGTTTTCAGCCCCCTGGACCGCCGCCGGTTTCGACCTGCGTGACGACGCACGGCGCTTTGAAACCAGCGAAGTGTCCTTCGCCCTGTTGGCGGGGCTGGGGAATGCGCTGCACGAAATGAATAACTGGGGGATTGAGCGAGTATGGAAACACGTCGCACAAACCAGCGCGCAAATTCGCGCAGCACTGTGTGAGATTCCGGGGGTTTCCCTGCATGACCTGGGCACGTTTCAATCAGGGCTGATCGCCTTCAACCTCGCCGGCTGCGACGCCTTCGAGCTGAAACGACAATTGGGACTCAGGCACATTAATATTGGCGCCAACGGCGTGGCCTACACCCCGCTGGATATGCAGGCGCGGGGCCTGGCAAGCGTTGCACGAATCTCCGTCAGCCCCCTCAACAACGACCACGACATCGAGTCGCTGCTAGCGGCCTTGAGGCAACTGCGGGTTTAAACCTCGACGTCCACCCAAAGGCCCTGGCGCGGCGCGTCTTCGATCAGCGGCACAACCGGTACGGTGTTGTCGGCATTGAGCAGGTCGCCCGGGATCGCCAGGTGCTGGTCCGGATCCTCATCGGCTTCGCGCCGGCGTTTCTGCTGTTCCTGCTGGCGGCGTTGCTCTTCGCGCAGCAGAAAGGTCGACTGCTCGGCATCGCCTTTTTTCAAGTCGATAGTGCTTTCACTGGAGCCCGCTTGAACAGGGACCACGGGCGGAATATCTGGTTTCTGACGGACCGGGTCGAGTTGCGACGTAACCGGTATAACGCTGACGGGCAGCATAGGTGGCAGCATGATAGTTGTTCTCCTGTCAGCAGGCTGTCGGCGGGGGCCACGGCGACTTGAGCGCGGACTCGCCAACCTGTGACCCAGTCGACACTCGCAAGTGCCCGCCACCCGTCGATTCAGCACTCTGCCCTGCACTCAAACGGAGTAGTTTTTGTCAGAGTCCTTTGGCTGCGGGCCTTGTTCCGTTAAGATAGTCGGCTTTTTCACGGCGGGAGTCAGGCAGCATGGCGCAGCAGTATCAACCGGGGCAACGCTGGATTAGTGACAGCGAAGCAGAGCTGGGGTTAGGCACCGTTCTGGCACAGGACGGCCGCTTGTTGACCGTGCTCTATCCGGCCACTGGCGACACTCGCCAGTATGCGCTACGGAATGCGCCCCTCACCCGTGTGAGGTTCTCGCCGGGTGACTCCATCACCCATTTCGAAGGCTGGAAAATGACCGTACAGGAAGTCGACGACGTCGACGGTCTGCTGGTCTACCACGGCCTCAATGGGCAGAACGAGCAGGTCACCCTGCCGGAAACCCAACTCTCCAACTTTATCCAGTTCCGCCTGGCCAGCGACCGTCTGTTCGCCGGCCAGATCGACCCGCTGGCCTGGTTCTCGCTGCGCTATCACACCCTGGAACACACCAGCCGCCAGTTGCAGTCCACGCTGTGGGGCCTGGGTGGCGTACGCGCGCAACCTATTGCTCACCAACTGCACATCGCCCGTGAAGTCGCTGACCGTATCGCACCGCGGGTATTGCTGGCTGACGAAGTCGGCCTGGGCAAGACCATCGAAGCCGGCCTGGTGATCCATCGCCAGTTGCTCTCGGGCCGCGCCAACCGCGTGTTGATCCTGGTCCCGGAAAACCTGCAACACCAGTGGCTGGTGGAAATGCGCCGCCGCTTCAACCTGCAGGTCGCGCTGTTCGACGAAGAACGCTTCATCGAAAGCGATGCCGCCAACCCGTTCGAAGACACCCAGTTGGCCCTCGTGGCCCTGGAATGGCTGGTGGACGACGAGAAGGCCCAGGACGCGCTGTTCGCCGCTGGCTGGGACTTGCTGGTAGTCGACGAAGCCCACCACCTGGTCTGGCATGAAGAAAAAGCCAGCCCGCAATACTCTCTCGTCGAGCAACTCGCCGAAGTGATACCAGGCGTGCTGCTGCTCACCGCCACCCCGGAGCAACTGGGCCAGGACAGCCACTTCGCGCGCCTGCGCCTGTTGGACCCGAACCGCTTCCACGATCTGCAGGCCTTCCGCGCCGAGAGCGAAAACTATCGTCCGGTGGCCGAAGCCGTGCAGGAACTGCTCGATAAGGGCCGCCTGTCGCCGACCGCCCACAAGACCATCCAGGGTTTCCTCGGTAACGAAGGCGAAGCGCTGCTCACCGCCGTCAACGATGGCGACGCCGAAGCCAGTGCGCGCCTGGTGCGTGAGCTGCTCGACCGCCACGGCACCGGCCGCGTGCTGTTCCGTAACACCCGTGCCGCCGTGCAGGGTTTCCCGGAGCGCAAGCTGCACGCCTACCCGATGCCGAACCCGGACGAATACCTGGAGTTGCCGCTGGGCGAACACGCCGAGCTGTACCCGGAAGTCAGCTTCCAGTCGCAGCCGGACATTGACGAAGAAAACCGCTGGTGGCGCTTCGACCCGCGCGTCGAGTGGCTGATCGACCAGCTGAAAATGCTCAAGCGCACCAAAGTCCTGGTGATCTGCGCCCACGCTGAAACCGCCATGGACCTGGAAGACGCCCTGCGCGTGCGCTCCGGCATCCCGGCCACGGTGTTCCACGAGGGCATGAACATCCTCGAACGTGATCGCGCCGCCGCCTACTTTGCCGATGAAGAGTTCGGCGCCCAGGTGCTGATCTGCTCGGAAATCGGCTCCGAAGGCCGCAACTTCCAGTTCTCCCACCACCTGGTGCTGTTCGACCTGCCGTCCCATCCCGACCTGCTGGAACAACGCATCGGCCGTCTGGACCGGATCGGCCAGAAACATGTGATCGAACTGCACGTACCGTACCTGGAAACCAGCCCGCAAGAGCGTCTCTTCCAGTGGTACCACGAAGCGCTGAACGCATTCCTCAACACCTGCCCGACCGGCAACGCCTTGCAGCATCAGTTTGGCCCACGCCTGCTGCCGCTGCTGGAAAACGCCGACGACGGCGAGTGGCAAGCCCTGATCGACGAAGCCCGTGCCGAACGCGAGCGCCTGGAGCAAGAGCTGCACACCGGTCGCGACCGCCTGCTGGAACTCAACTCCGGCGGCGCCGGCGAAGGCGATGCACTGGTTGAAGACATTCTTGAGCAAGACGACCAGTTCACCCTGCCGATCTACATGGAAACCCTGTTTGACGCCTTTGGCATCGACAGCGAAGACCATTCGGAAAACGCGCTGATCCTCAAGCCCAGCGAAAAAATGCTCGACGCCAGCTTCCCCCTGGGCGACGACGAAGGTGTGACCATCACCTACGACCGTAACCAGGCACTGTCACGCGAAGACATGCAGTTCATCACCTGGGAACACCCGATGGTGCAGGGCGGCATGGACCTGGTGCTGTCCGGTTCCATGGGCAACACCGCCGTGGCGCTGATCAAGAACAAGGCACTCAAGCCGGGCACCGTGTTGCTGGAACTGCTCTACGTCAGCGAAGTGGTTGCACCGCGTGCGCTGCAACTGGGTCGCTACCTGCCGCCGGCGGCACTGCGCTGCCTGCTGGATGCGAACGGTAATGACCTGTCGGGGCGTGTGTCATTCGTGACCCTCAACGACCAGCTGGAAAGCGTGCCGCGGGCTAGCGCCAACAAGTTCATCCAGGCCCAGCGCGACCAGTTGACGCCAAGGATCAACGCGGGTGAAGAGAAGATCACCCCGCAACATGCCGAGCGCGTGGCCGAGGCCAAGCGTCGCCTGGCAGCGGACACCGACGAAGAGCTGGCGCGCCTGACTGCGTTGCAAGCGGTCAACCCGACCGTACGTGACAGCGAGCTGGTTGCCCTGCGCAACCAACGCGAGCAAGGCCTGGCCATGCTCGACAAGGCGGCGCTGCGACTGGAGGCGATTCGGGTATTGGTAGCGGGTTGATTACCGCCCTGCCCCGCTGAACAAGAAGGCCCGCGCAATGCGGGCCTTTTTTATTGGCTTTGGGGGCCTCATCGGGGGCAAGCCCCCTCCCACAGTTGACCGAGCGGTCCTGTCTATCACCGATCAATGTGGGAGGGGGCTTGCCCCCGATGGCCATGGGTATCTACACAACTCTCAAAGGCTTACACATAACACTGTGGTGATCGGGTTCTTGCTGATGCTACGCGGTGTTTGTTATTGGGGCTGCTTCGCAGCCCAGCGCGGGACAAGCCCGCTCACCA
>NZ_RWIO01000088.1:0-20055 GCF_009764655.1 Pseudomonas sp. PB105 | reverse complement strand
TCGGCAACCTGATCGGTGAACGCAGAGGCAAAGGTCACCAACTGGTCACCCAGTACCGCTACGACTGCCAGCACCGCCTGATTGCCGTCACACAACCCAACGGGCAAACCGCCAGCTACCGCTACGATCCGTTTGGACGGCGCATCAGCAAAACCGTGGAGGACATCACCACAGAATTTTTCTGGCAAGGCGACAAGCTGATTGCCGAACACCATGCGGACCGCCACCGCAGCTACCTTTACGAACCCGACAGCTTCCGCCCGTTGGCACTACTGGAAGGCTTCGGCCCAACCGAAACCCAGCCCTACCACTACCAACTCGACCACCTCGGCACACCACAGGAACTCACCGACCCAGACGGCGAAATCGTCTGGTCCGCGCACTACCGCGCCTACGGCCAGATCAGCCGTCTCGACAAAGGTAAAATCGACAACCCGCTGCGCTTCCAGGGTCAGTACTTTGATCAGGAGAGCGGGCTGCACTACAACCGCCATCGCTACTACAATCCGGATATCGGGCGCTATCTGACGCCGGACCCGGTGAAGTTGGCGGGGGGGATCAACGCGTACCAGTACGTGCCTAACCCTACGGGGTGGGTTGATCCATTAGGGTTGAGCAATTGCCCAGGAGACGCTGGGTGCAAACCGCAATGGGTAGTTGAAGACCCGGTAGACAAAGCTAAAGTAAATACAGGCGAACCCCACAGGCCATCTACGACAGGGCCCGCGGAGTTTGCCAGCAAGCAAAAATTAGACGAACATTATGAGAAGCATGGTTCTCAATTCGGCGCCGAGAGCAGTAAGGAGTATCTACTCGCCGCACGGCACGTAGTGAGCAACGGAATACCCGTACACTATTCGTACAAAAACACACCAACGACTGGATATGTCTTATTGATAGGAACAAATAGAAGTGGTCAAGCCAAATTCGCATTCGCTGGAACAAATACAGATGGCCACATTACTACGTTACATACCAAAAGCGGGAAAGATTTCTGGAGGATGATAAATGGCGACCCCACTGAAAAAATCATCAGACCTTACAGCAAATAACTATAAAAAAGCCCAAGTAGTTTCGCTCAATGAGCACGTAGAGGAAGACGTTACACTGCTTATTGAAGGGACACTTGTAAATTGCCTTATCAGTTACTGCCCATACGACATAGAAGTAGGCAGGACCTATAATGTAGAATTGACATTAAATATTCCTGAAGACTATGAGATTGCGAAGATTGAACCACGCGTTCTTTTAACCGAGAAGATTGACTGTGGTTACGCCTATTTCCTTTATGGAATTCTACACGATGATAATTTTCTTACTTTCACATTACTCAAAGACGAAGGCATACATTATGATCACCCTGAGCTAAACGAAGAATTCATAAAATTAAGGGTCGAAAGAATCGACGCCAGTTTTCAGTAAGCGCCCCGGGGCTGGTGGCTCGCCACCCTTCGGGTATGCCGAGCGCCTAGAGTCCCAGCCTGCGACCTCTGCATACAGTTGCCTCCCAAATATCGTTTTGCAGTGATGGCTGGTGACTCCAATACTCTAGGCGCTTTGTCATGATTAAAGACAGTTCCAACCCGCCGTCTGATTTAACCGCGTTTCACACTGCTGCTGATCAAGCAATTAACCACTATCTGAATACTTCCGAAAAACCAGTGCCGTTTGTTGGAGGGAATTTGATTGTTGGTGAGTAGGACCGTTGTTCAAAGTCACATGCCTGAGTACAGACAAAAAAACGCCCCGAACCAGTCGGGGCGTTTTTCATTCAGCAATCAACGATCAAGCCTGATCAGCCAACCGCCAAGTAGTCCCACCCTTCCCATCTTCCAACACCACACCCATCGCGGTCAGTTGGTCACGGATGCGGTCGGATTCTGCCCAGTCTTTACCCGCACGAGCAGCCAGACGCGCCTGGATCAGCGCCTCCACTTGCGCCGCATCCACACGCCCTTCGGCGCCGGCTTGCAGGAAGTCATCGGCTTCCATCTGCAGCACGCCCAGCACGCTGGCCAGCTCTTTCAAGCGTGCCGCCAGGCCCGCCGCTGCGTCGAGATCACTCTCGCGCAGGCGGTTGATCTCGCGCACCATTTCGAACAACACGGCGCAGGCTTCGGGGGTGCCGAAGTCGTCGTTCATGACTTCAGTGAAGCGTGCCACGAACGCTTCGCCACCGGCAGGCGCAACCACTGGCAGACCTTTCAGCGCGTGGTAGAACCGCTCCAGAGCGCCCTTGGCGTCCTTGAGGTTGTCTTCCGAGTAGTTGATAGCGCTGCGGTAGTGGCTGGACACCAGCAGGTAACGCACCACTTCCGGATGGTACTTTTCCAGCACGTCGCGGATGGTGAAGAAGTTGTTCAAGGACTTGGACATCTTCTCGCCATTGATGCGGATCATGCCGCAGTGCATCCAGGCGTTGGCGTAGGTCTTGCCGGTCGCGGCCTCGCTTTGGGCGATTTCGTTTTCGTGGTGCGGGAACTCAAGGTCGCTGCCGCCGCCATGAATGTCGAAGGTGTCGCCCAGGCAGCAGGTGGACATCACCGAGCATTCGATGTGCCAGCCCGGACGCCCGGCGCCCCATGGCGATTCCCAGCTCGGCTCGCCGGGCTTGGTGGCTTTCCACAGCACGAAGTCGAGGGGATCCTGCTTGGCTTCGTCGACTTCGATGCGCGCGCCGATGCGCAGGTCTTCGATCTTCTTACGCGACAGCTTGCCGTAGCCCATGAACTTGGCGACGCGGTAGTACACGTCACCGTTGCCTGGGGCGTAGGCGTAACCCTTGTCGATCAGGGTCTGGATCATCGCGTGCATGCCAGGGATGTGGTCCGTGGCACGTGGCTCCATGTCCGGCTTGAGGATGTTGAGGCGCGCCTCGTCCTCGTGCATCGCGGCGATCATGCGCTCGGTCAGCGCGTCGAACGACTCGCCGTTTTCGTTGGCGCGGTTGATGATCTTGTCGTCGATGTCGGTGATGTTGCGCACATACGTCAAGTCATAGCCGCTGAAACGCAACCAGCGGGTCACCAGGTCGAAGGCAACCATGCTGCGGCCATGGCCGATGTGGCAGTAGTCGTACACGGTCATGCCGCACACGTACATGCGCACCTTGTTGCCATCGAGCGGCTTGAAGACTTCTTTGGTCTTGCTGAGTGTGTTGTAGATCGTTAGCACGACAGTTCCTTAAACAGAATCACTGGCCCCACGAATCACGCAAGGTCACGGTACGGTTGAATACCGGATGACCTGGTTTCGAGTCCTTGATATCCGCGCAGAAGTAACCTTCGCGCTCGAACTGGAAACGGTCTTCCGGCTGTGCGTCGCCAAGCGATGGCTCGGCACGACAACCAGTGAGTACTTGCAGGGAGTCAGGGTTGATGTTGTCGAGGAAACTCGCGCTGTCTTCGGCCTTCTCAGGGTTGGCCGAGCGGAACAGACGATCGTACAGGCGCACTTCGCACTCGATGCTGGCCGCGGCCGGCACCCAGTGAACCACGCCCTTGACCTTGCGGCCTTCAGGGTTCTTGCCCAGGGTGTCCGGATCGTAGGAGCAGCGCAGCTCGACGATGTTGCCGTCGGCGTCCTTGATCGCTTCGTCGGCACGGATCACATAGCTGCCGCGCAGGCGCACTTCGCCATTCGGCTCCAGGCGCTTGTAGCCTTTTGGCGGCTCTTCCATGAAGTCATCGCGGTCGATGTAGATTTCACGGGCGAACGGCAGCTTGCGCACGCCAAGTTCTTCTTTTTGCGGATGACGCGGCAGTTCGAGGTTCTCGACCTGGCCTTCCGGGTAGTTGGTGATCACGACTTTCAACGGACGCAGTACGCACATGGCGCGCGGGGCGTTCGCGTCCAGATCCTGGCGGATGCTGAATTCGAGCATGCCGAAGTCGACCACGCCGTCGGAACGGTTGGTGCCGACCATGTCGCAGAAATTGCGGATCGACGCCGGGGTGTAACCGCGACGGCGGAAGCCCGACAGGGTCGACATGCGCGGGTCATCCCAACCAAACACGTGCTTTTCATCGACCAGTTGCTTGAGCTTGCGCTTGCTGGTGATGGTGTAGTTCAGGTTCAGGCGGCTGAATTCGTACTGACGCGGGTGCGCCGGTACCGGCAGGCTGTCGAGGAACCACTCGTACAGCGGACGATGGCTTTCGAACTCCAGGGTGCAGATGGAGTGGGTGATGCCTTCGATGGCATCCGACTGGCCGTGGGTGAAGTCGTAGTTCGGGTAGATGCACCACTTGTCACCGGTCTGGTGGTGGTGGGCATGGCGGATGCGGTACATGATCGGGTCGCGCAGGTTCATGTTCGGCGAGGTCATGTCGATCTTGGCGCGCAGCACGCGGGCGCCGTCGGCGAACTCACCGGCGCGCATGCGGCTGAACCAGTCGAGGTTCTCTTCCACCGAACGGTCGCGGAACGGGCTGTTCTTGCCCGGCTCGGTCAGGGTGCCACGGTATTCCTTGGCCTGCTCCGGGCTCAGGTCGTCGACGTAGGCCTTGCCGGCCTTGATCAGCTCGACGGCCCAGTCGAACAACTGGTCGAAATACTTGGAGGCGTAGCGCACTTCACCGGACCATTCGAAGCCCAGCCACTTGATGTCGCTTTCGATGGCGTCGATGTATTCCTGGTCTTCCTTGGCCGGGTTGGTGTCGTCGAAACGCAGGTGCGTGACGCCACCGAACTCCTGGGCCAGGCCGAAGTTCACACAGATCGACTTGGCGTGACCGATGTGCAGGTAGCCGTTGGGCTCTGGCGGGAACCGGGTGACGATCTGCGTGTGCTTGCCCGAATCCAGGTCCGCCTGGATGATCGGGCGCAGGAAATTGACCGGGACGGCAGGTCCAGCCTTGGAATTCGAGGTAGGGTCGACAGTGGGCTTGCTCATAGGATCCTTGAACAGACAGGTTCGTGGCCGGTTGGGGCCAGATAAAACAAAGGCCGTATCATAGCTGATGCTGTCAAGCTGCTGACAGAGTGCGCTCAAAAACTGCTGGATTTATTGCACAGGCGGTAAAAAACCACCTCGAAATTCCCGCCGGGCACGCTAAACTGCGCGCCTTGGCCGCAGTTTCGCCAAACCGGTAAGGCGCCCAGGCGCTCAAACCCACGAATTTCCTGAAAGAGTAGTGAACATGACTCAAGTCAAACTGACCACCAACCACGGCGAGATCGTCATCGAGCTGAACGCCGAAAAAGCGCCGATCACCGTCGCCAACTTCATCGAATACGTGAAGGCCGGCCACTACGACAACACCGTTTTCCACCGTGTCATCGGCAACTTCATGGTCCAGGGCGGCGGTTTCGAGCCTGGCATGAAAGAAAAGAAAGACAAGCGCCCAAGCATCCAGAACGAAGCGGACAACGGCCTTTCCAACGACAAGTACACCGTCGCCATGGCCCGTACCATGGAGCCGCATTCGGCCTCCGCGCAGTTCTTCATCAACGTGGCCGACAACGCCTTCCTGAACCACAGCGGCAAGAACGTGCAGGGTTGGGGCTACGCCGTGTTCGGTAAAGTCACCGCAGGCACCGACGTTGTCGACAAGATCAAAGGCGTATCGACCACCTCCAAAGCCGGTCACCAAGACGTTCCAGCCGAAGACGTGATCGTCGAGAAAGCCGAGATCATCGAAGCGTGATATTGCTGATTTCAGACTTGCATCTGGAAGAGGAACGCCCGGACATCACCCGGGCGTTTCTGGATCTGCTCCACGGCCGCGCCCGTGGCGCCCAGGCGTTGTACATTCTGGGGGACTTCTTCGAAGCCTGGATTGGCGACGATGGCATGACCCCCTTCCAGCGTTCCATCTGCGAGGCTCTGCGTGAGCTGAGCGACAGCGGCACCCCGATTTTCATCATGCACGGCAACCGTGATTTCCTGATCGGCAAGGCGTTCTGCAAAGCGGCAGGCGCTACCTTGCTCAAGGACCCGAGTGTCGTGCAGCTCTACGGCGAGCCCGTGCTGTTGATGCACGGCGACAGCCTCTGTACCCGCGACCTTGGCTATATGAAGCTGCGGCGCATCCTGCGTAACCCGATTGTGCTGTTTATCCTGCGCCACTTGCCCCTGCGTACCCGCCACAAGCTGGCGCGCAAGCTGCGCAGTGAAAGCCGTGCGCAAACACGCATGAAGGCCAACGACATTGTCGATGTCACCCCCGAGGAAGTGCCGCAAGTAATGCAGCAGTTCGGCGTACGTACCCTGGTCCACGGCCACACCCACCGCCCGGCGATCCACAAGCTGCAGATTGGCGAACAGGCGGCCAAGCGCATTGTGCTGGGGGATTGGGACAAGCAGGGCTGGGCGTTGCAGGTGGATGAGCAAGGGTTTGCGTTGGCGGCGTTTGACTTCGTCAATCCGCAGCTGGCACTACCTGGCGCCTGATCCAATGTGAACAGAGATCAAAATGTGGGAGGGGGCTTGCCCCCGATAGCGGTGGGTCAGCCAAAAATATGCTGACTGATCCACAGCCATCGGGGGCAAGCCCCCTCCCACAGTTGATTGCATTCCAGCCTTTGTGGATCAGTGACCCGAAGCAGCCGGCCCCGCCTTCGCCGTAAACGGCGGCTTCGCCAGCCACACCAGCAACATCAGCGCCATGAACATCCACCCCAGCAACGTGAAGTAATCCACGGTGGACATCATGTACGCCTGGCTGGTGAGAATCTGGTCCAACTGCGCATAGGCCTTGTGCCCTGCCCCACCCAACGCATCCAGCGCATTGCGCGTGGCCGCATCATAGGTGGTCATGTTCTCGCTCATGTACGCATGGTGCTGGTCCGCCCGGCGGATCCAGATCCAGGTGGTCAGCGACGCCGCGAAGCTGCCGCCCAACGTGCGCAAGAAGGTCGCCAGGCCCGCGCCGTCGGCGATCTGGTGCGGTGGCAGGTCGGACATCAAAATGCTCAAGGTCGGCATGAAGAACAGCGCCACACCAATGCCCATGAACAACTGCACCAGGGCGATGTGGGTGAAGTCCACTTCATTGGTGAAGCCGGCGCGCATGAAGCAGCTCAAGCCAATCGCCAGGAACGCCAGGCCCGCCAGCAGGCGCAGGTCGAACTTGTGCGCGTACTTGCCCACGAACGGCGACATCAGCACCGGCAGGATCCCGATCGGCGCCACCGCCAGGCCCGCCCAGGTGGCGGTGTAGCCCATCTGGGTTTGCAACCATTGCGGCAGGATCAGGTTGATGCCGAAGAAGCCCGCATAACCGAGGATCAACACGATGGTGCCGATGCGAAAGTTGCGGTAGGCAAACAGCCGCAGGTTGACCACCGGGTGCTTGTCGGTCATTTCCCAGATGATGAACACCGCCAGGGCAATCACCGAAATCGCCGCACCGATGATGATGAAGTTGGACTCGAACCAATCCAGGTCATTGCCCTTGTCGAGGATGATCTGCAAGGCGCCGACCCCCACGATCAAGCTCAACAACCCGACGTAATCCATCGGTTGATGACTGGTGACCACAGGGCGTTTCTTCAACTGCGCACGCACCACCATCACCGCAAAGATGCCGATGGGAACGTTGATAAAGAAGATCCACGGCCAGCTGTAGCTGTCGGTGATCCAGCCGCCCAGGATCGGCCCGGCAATCGGTGCGACCACCGTGACCATCGCCAATAACGCCAGGGCCATGCCGCGCCTCGCCGGGGGGTAGACCGCAATCAACAGGGTCTGGGTCATCGGATACAACGGCCCGGCCACCAGGCCTTGCAGCACCCGAAAGCCGATCAGCTCGGGCATCGACGTGGAAATCCCGCACAGGAACGAAGCCAGCACAAACAGGATGGTCGCCCACAGAAACAGCTTCACCTCGCCAAACCGACGGCTCAACCAACCGGTGAGCGGCAAGGCGATGGCGTTGCTCACGGCAAACGAGGTGATCACCCAGGTGCCCTGCTCCGAACTCACGCCCAGGTTGCCGGAAATGGTCGGCAACGCCACGTTGGCGATGGTGGTGTCGAGCACCTGCATAAAGGTCGCCAGCGACAGGCCAATAGTGGCCATCAACAGGCTGGGCGGCGTGAAGGAGGCGTTATTGCTCATCAGCGTTGCACAGCCTTGGGCGCGGCGAGGCTGTTGTCATGGATCAATTGGGTGATCATGGCATCGGCTTCGGCCAATTGGCGGTCGTACACGTTGGTGGTAAACGAGGCCTTTTGCGGCGGCTGTTGCGCCAGCACCGGGCCGCTCTGGTCGTGCAGGTCCACATTCACCACGGTGCTCAAGCCCACACGCAGTGGGTGCTTGGCCAACTCTTCGGCATTGATATGGATGCGCACCGGAACCCGCTGCACGATCTTGATCCAGTTGCCGGTGGCGTTCTGCGCCGGCAACAGGGCGAACGCGCTGCCGGTGCCGGCGCCGAGGCTGTCGATGGTGCCGCTGTATTTCACGTCGCTGCCATAGATATCCGACTCGATGTCCACCGGCTGGCCAATGCGCATGTCGCGCAGTTGGGTTTCCTTGAAGTTGGCGTCGATCCACAGTTCGTTCAGCGGGATCACTGCCATTAACGCAGTACCCGGCTGCACACGCTGGCCCAGTTGCACGGAGCGCTTGGCCACATAGCCGGTGACTGGCGCGATCAGGGTGCTGCGCGCATTGGTCAGGTAGGCCTGGCGCAGTTGCGCGGCGGCGGCTTGCACGTCCGGATGGGACGAGATGACCGTGTCATCCACCAAGGCGTTGGTGGTTTTGAGTTGCTGCTCAAGGTTGGTCAGGGCGTTCTTGGCGGCGGTCAGGCTGTCACGGGCGTGGGACAGTTCCTCAAGGGAAATCGCCCCGCCCTGAGCCAGGGTTTTACGCCGGTTGTAGTTGTCCTGGGCGGTCTGCACGTCGGCTTTCTGCGCATTGACCTGGGCTTTCATGCCATCGACGTTGCTGTACAAGCCACGCACCTGGCGCACGGTACGCGCCAGGTTGGCCTGGGCACTTTGCAGGCCGACCGCGGCGTCATTCGGGTCGAAGTTGACCAGCACCTGGCCTTCGTGGACCAGGTCGCCATCGTCGGCGCCGATGCTCACCACAGTGCCGGTGACCAGCGGGGTGATTTCCACCACGTTGCCGTTCACATAGGCGTCGTCGGTGCTCTCGTTGAAGCGCCCGTAGAATTCGTGCCAGGCCCATACGCCGATGACGCTGAGGATGACGATCAGCGCAAGGCCGACCAACATGACTTTGCGTTTGCGCGGGTTGTTGTCGTTTGTGTCTGTTGCGGTGTTGCTGTCGGCAGTGGCCATGACAAATACCTCAAATTATTCCGTGCGAGTGGCTGGGGTGGTCGATGCCACGTTGTCGGCGCTGTAGCCGCCGCCCAGGGCCTGCATCAATTGGATCGACAAAGCGATTTGCCCGGCATTCAGGGTCGCCAGCTGACGCTGGGCCTGCAGCAACTGCTGCTCGATGCTGAGCACGTCCAGGTAGTTACCGATCCCGGAGCCGTAACGCTGGACCACGGTGTCGTAGGACTGCTGGGCAATGTCCGTGGCGTGTTGCTGGGCCTGGATCTGCCGGCCGGTTTCGCGCAGCTGCGACAGGGTGTTGCCAATATCGCCCAGGGCTTGCACCAGGGTTTTGTTGTACTGCGCCACGGCCAAGTCGTAGTCGGCATCGCGGGCATCGAGGTCGGCGCGCAGGCGGCCGCCATCGAAGATCGGCAACGAGATCGTGGGGGCGATATTGAAGAAGCGGCTTGGTGAGCCAAACATCGCATCCCCCAGTAATGACTCGGCCCCGGCGCTCGCGCTCAGGTTGAGGTTGGGGTAGAAGCGCGTCTTGCTGGCGGCGATGTCCTTGCTCGCGGCCTCGACTCGCCAGCGCGCAGCGATCAGGTCCGGGCGGCGGCCCAGCAGTTCGGCAGGCAGCACTGACGGCACGGCGACGGCGGCCGGCTTCAACACCGTGGGGCGCGCCAGTTCATTGCCGCGATCCGGGCCTTTGCCGAGCAATACCGCCAGGGCGATCTTGGCGCTCTGCAGTTGCTTTTCCGCGTCGATCAGTTGCGACTGGGCGCTGGCTTCCAGGCTTTCGGTCTGCTGGTACTGATAGTGGCTGTCGATGCCCGAGTCCAGGCGGCGCTTGCTCAGGTCGAGCATTTGCCGGGTGCGCTTGAGGTCGTCGGTGGCCAGGTCACGCACGATATGCGCCTGGCCCAAATCGCTGTAGGCCTTGGCTACATCGGCGGCCAGGGTCAGGCGCGCGGCCTGCTGGTCGACTTGCGCGGCGCGGGCCTGGCCCAGCGCGGCTTCCCAGGCGGCGCGCTGGCCGCCCCAGAGGTCGAAGGTGTAATTAAAGCTGGCGCCGATGTTGCGCACGGTGGAATAGGCATCGCCCTGCCCCAGCGGGTCTTGATCCCTGGCCAGGCGCGAACGGGTCACACCGGCGCTGGCGTCCAGGGTCGGCATGCGCGCGGCGTTCGCGGCGTACGCGGCCGCTTCGGCCTGGTGGGCGCGGGCGCTGGCGACTTGCATGTCAGGGCTGTTTTGCAGGGCTTCACGGATCAGGCCGTCGAGCTGTGGGTCGCCGAGGCTTTTCCACCAATCGGCGCGCGGCCAGGCCGCGTTCGACAAGGACACGCCGCTCAGGGATTGACCGGTCTGCAGCGTGTTGGCGTCGAGGCGCTGGCCCTGAGTGTCAAGGCCGCTGTAGTTGGCGCAACCGGCCATGCTCATGGCCACGAGCACCAGGCATAAGGCACGTGTATTCATTTATTACCTACCCGCAGGATAGTGATGGGATCACCCGCCGCTATCAGAATTTTCTTGAGGATCTTTTCCAGGGTTTCCAACTCGCCCGGCTCCAGCGCGCCCGCCAGTTGGTTCAGCGCCTGGGCGCCGATGTGCGGCAGCATGTCCGCTAGGCGCTGGCCGTCCTGCGTGAGCACCAACTGCACTTGGCGGCGGTCGAGGTCCGAGCGCTTGCGGCTGAGCAGGTCTTTTTGCTCCAGCCGGTCGAGCATGCGGGTCATCGAGCCGCTGTCCAGCGACAGGTGGCGGCACAGCTCCGCCGGGGTGTCGACACCGAACTGGGCCATGATGATCAACACCTTGAACTGCGCGGCGGTGATGCCGTGGGGTTCCATATGGGTGTCGATGATGCGGTCCTTGAGGATCGCGGCGCGGCCGAGCAACAGGCCGAGGTGGCAGTTATGGAAGTTGTCCGGGGTGAAGTGAGGCATTGGAAGTCACCTTATTACTGCCTAGGCAGTGAATGTGTGACGAGATGTTACTGCTTAGGCAGCGAATGTCAAATGGAATAATTAGCTTGCTTGGTAATTGTTCAGGAAGGCGGGTAGAAATGCAGTCCAATGTGGGAGTGGGGCAACCCCCCCTCCCACATTTTTTACCGAGTACGGCTCAGAAATCGCGTTTGTAGAAGATATCCAACGAGCTGGCCACACCACTGGCCACCTCCAGGTAGACCTTTTTGCTCAACAGGTAGCGCAAGGCAATGGTACTGGCCGGTTCGAACACCCCCACGCCATAACGCAGGCTGAGTTTCTCGGTGATCTTGCCGCTGGCTACCACGGCGGTGTTATTGCCGCTGCCCTGGGTATCGAGGTCGAAGTCCCGGATGCCCAACTTGGTGGCGATGTCCGAGGTCACCCCCGCACTGCCCATCAAACCCAGGCCCAGCGCCGCTTGGGCAAGCATGTTGTTGTCTTCACCGGTGGTACTCAGCGGGCGCCCCAGCACCAGGTAGGACAGCGCCTGTTCCTGGCTCATGGCCGGTTCCGAGAAGATTTGCGTGGTGGGTTGTTCCGCGCTGCCACTGAGACGGATACCGGCCACCACATCGTCGGTCTTGCGGATCGCTTCGATGTCCAGGTACGGCTGGTCCAGCGGGCCGGCGAACAGCAACCGCGCCCGGCGTACATCGAGCCTCTGGCCGTAGGCGCGGTAGCGGCCATCGTTGAGCCACAGCTCGCCACGGGTGTCCATGTTGTCGCCGATATGCACATGGCCCTGCACCTTGGCGGTGAGGCCAAAACCCGAGAAGTTGAGCTGGTCTTCGCCCACTGCCACGTCGATATCCATGGCCATGGCCATCGCCGGTTTGCCCTCCTCGGTCTGGCTGCCGACGATGATGGTGTCGTCCGAGACCTTGACCGTCGACGGCGGCAGTTCGCGCACGGTGATGTCACCACGCGGGATCTGCACCTTGCCGGCGATCGCCAGTTTGTCGTCCTTCAGGGTGATCTTCAGGTCCGGCGCCACTTCCAGTGCGGCGTAGGGCTCGACCGTGACCGGCAATTGCGAGCCTTGCAGGCTGAGGTCCACGGCGAGGGCCTGACCCCAGTCTATCTGCCCCTTGAGGCTGCCCTGCCCGGCCTTGCCACTGCGCCAGCCGCCGTTGAGCTGCACGCTTTCACCGGCGATCAGCGCCTGCACATTCAGGCCTTCGAGGCTGATGGGCAGTTCCGGACCGGAGACTTCACCGCCGATCAGGTTCACATTGCCGTTGATCTGCGGTGCCAGCAGGCCACCGGAGATGCGTCCGTTGCCGTTGAGCTTGCCGTTGAGGGTTTCCACCATCGGCACAAACGGCCGCGCCACCGCGAGGTCCAGCCCGGTGAGGCTGAAATTGCCGGTGATCGGCTTGTTCTTCGGCAGCGGGTTGATCTGCGCCTGCAACAGCAATTCACCGAGCTTGCCGCCACGGAAGTTCAGCTGGGTGTCGATGCGCTTGGGATTGAGCGTGGTTTCCAGCTTGAGGGTGTCGTAAGGGAAATCCAGCCACTGGTCCTTGTCCTTGACGCGCAAGGTGCCGCCGCTGGCATCCACCGACACCACGCCTTTGGGGCCGCTGTTGGGCAGGTCGAGTTGCACATCGGCATTGAGCTTGCCCTGCCAGGCGAAGTCCTTGGGCAAAAACGCCGCGAGGCTGTCGAGGGGGAATTGCTTGAGGTGGTAACGCAGCTTGGGCTCGGGCATCAGCCGCTGGTCTTCACCACACAGGCTGGCAGCACCGGAGACCCAACAGTGCGCGGCGAAGGTCAGCCTGCCGTCGGCCATGTAGTCGATTTTCGCCGGGGCTTGCAGCTTCCAGTCCTGGCCACCCGCCTGGACATCACCGCTGGCCAGACGCCCGCGCCAGTTGCCTTTGTCGAGATTACCGTCCAGGGCCAGGGCCAGCTTGAGCAAGGGACCGGTCAGGTCCATCTGGACTTTTTGCTGCTTGATATCACCTTGGGCACTGGCGGTCAGGGTACCGACCTGGGTGTCGCCGCTTTGAATGCCGCTGCCCTTGAGGTCGATCCTGGCGCGTTGGGCGTTATCGAGGGTGGCCGCGAGGCTGAGGTTTTGCAGGCGGTTGTCGGCAAACGCCAATTGCTGGCCCTTGAGGTCCAGCTTGCCCTGGGGCGCGTTCAGGCTACCGGCCACGTCAAGACGGCCATTGATCTGCCCGCGCAATTGCGGCCACAGCTGGGCCAGGCGCGCCAGCTTGATGTCGATCTGCCCGGCCAGGCGTTGTTGCAGGCTGCCGCTGCCGTTGATGCGGTTGTCACCCAGGCGGATATCCAGGCTGGCCAGGGTCCATTGTTCCCCTGCACCTTCGGCCTTGGCCGCCAGCACGGCGGTTTGGCCACGCAGGCGGCCCTTGAGGTCAAGGTCGGCAGTGAGCTTGAGTTGCTCGTTCTTGAACTCGCCCTTGCTGCGCAGCGGCCCGGCCAACGTGCCCGGCAGTTCACCGATCCAGTACGCCGGATTGAGCGCCGACAGGTCCAGCGCAGTATCCCAGGCAATGCCATCGGCAAACTGCAGGTTGAGGTGGCCTTCGGCCTTGCCTTGGCCGGCGGTCAGTTTCAGCTCGGGCAGGAAGACTTGCTTGAGGTCGCCACTGAACGGCGTGACCACGTTGAACTTGCCCGCCGGACCGTCGAGGTCGGCCTTGAGGTTGCCCAGGTAGTTGCCGTCTTTATAGGAAATCTCGCCGTTGAACGTACGCACCGTCACCTGGGGTTCGTCGATCACGGGGTAGAGGCGATGCCAGGGAAAGTCGAGCCAGTCGATCTTGGCATCGGCGCTGAAGCCTTGTTGCCAGTCCAGGTTGGCACTGAGCTTGAGGCTTTGCTTGTCACCGGCATTCAGGTCCAGGCCGGCGATCTGCGCGCCCTTGGCGTCGACCCTGCCTTGCAGCAGCAAGTCCACCGGGCCTTTTTCCGCCGGCAGCACGGCCTTGCCCTGCAGTTGGTAGCCGCTTTTCAGATCACCGTTGGCGGTGAGGTCCAGTTGATTGAGTTGCAGGGTGTCGGGCAAATCGGCGCTGGGCTTGAAGCCGTCAGCGGTGATGTGCAACCGGGCCGGAAGGTTTTCCGCCAGGGGTTGCAACTCGCCCTTGAGCTTGGCCGGCAGGTAGCCGCTGCTATCGGCGTCGAGCTTGAGGGTCTTGAGCAGGTCGCCTTCGACCTTGAGGGCAACGCTCCAGGGCGCGCCGCCGGGCGCATAAGGCAGGCTGAGGTTACCGCTGGCGGTCAACGGCCAGTCACCGGTGGGTTGCAGCAGGCCGGACAGGTCCAGCACCAGGTCGTCGCGTTGCAGGTGCACGGAGTCGATCTGCATGCCTGCGGCGGTCCAGTGCGCCGCCAGTTGCAGGCCTTTGAGTTCTTCGCTGCCGTTGAACACCAGGCTGCCGATGCGAACGTCGCCCAACTGCAGGGCAACCGGCAACGTCAGATCGGGCAGTGCAACAGGCCCGCTGCTGTCTTCGGTGCTGGGTGGAAATTGCAGGCTGATTTGATCCACATCCAACTGGTCAATGCATAAGGTCATGTGCAGCAGGCAGGCGGGGGACCAATCAAACGTGGCTGCCTTGAGTTCCACGCGGCTGCTGTCTTGCTGCCAGAGCAGATGATCGGCGCTCCATTGGCCGCCCAGGCGACCCTGGAAATTCTCCACGCTCAAACCCGGCACCAGGCCCAAGGCCCAGCGGCTGCCCGCTTGGCTGCCCAATACCGCCCAGAGTGCCAGCAACAGCACGGCAAGGACTGCCACCACGGCCAGCCCCGCTATTTTCAAACCACGCATCACAGCTCAGGCCCCATGGAAAAGTGCAAACGAACGCCGCCCGGATCTTCCAGGGCATGGGCCAGGTCGAGGCGGATCGGACCGACCGGCGATACCCAGCGGATGCCGACGCCGACGCCGGTTTTCAGGCTCGGCAGTTCCAGGGAGTTGAACGAGTTGCCCTGGTCGATGAAGGTCGCGATCCGCCATTTTTCGGCGATGGAATATTGATACTCGGCGCTCAACGCCACCATGTAGCGGCCACCGATGCGATCACCCTGGTCATTCTCCGGCGACAGGGTCTGGTACTCGTAACCACGCACGCTCTGATCGCCACCGGCAAAGAAGCGCAGCGAAGGCGGCACCGACTTGTAGCCATTGGTGGCACTGCCGCCCACTTGCGCCCGCGCCAGGAAACGGTGGTTGTCCCACAGGGTGGTCAGGCCTTTGACCATGGCCGTGCCGTAGAGCAAGTTGGTGTCGGAGCCCAGGCCTTCTTTGGCGACCTTGGTGTCGAATTGCAGGCGATAGCCATTGTGGGGGTCGATGCGGTTGTCGCTGCGCAGGTAGGAATAACTGATGCCCGGCATCAGCAGGTTACTGAGACCGGAGTCGTCGCCCAGGCGATATTCTTCGCGCTGGTATTTGAGGGATATCACCCGGGTCCAGCCGCTGGGCAACTTGCTGTGCCATTCCGGGCCGACGGTGAGCAATTTACTCAGGGTGTCGGTGTTGGCCAGTTCTTCATTCTGGTAGCCACCGGCGAAGCGCAGTTTGTCGGTGAGCGGTGGGTCCAGCGGAATGTCGTACCACAGGCCGACGTTCTGGCGCGGGGCCGACAGTTCGGCCTCCCAACCATAACTATGGCCCTGAGGGTTGACCCAGTGACGGGTCCAGTTGGCCTTGCCGCGCGGGCCGACGTCAGTGGAGTAGCCCAGGCCCAGGCCCATGGTGCGCGGTTTTCGGGTGTCCAGATTGACGGCCACCGGGATCACGTCATTGGTTGAGGCGGTGGGGCTGGCGTCCACGCGCACGCCTTCGAAAAAGCCGCTGGCTTGCAGGTTCTGGTTGAGTTCGGCGATCAGTTCGGAATCGTAGGGGTCACCGCTTTTAAACGGCACCATGCGTTGCAGCAGTTCGTCATCAAACGGCGTGTCGCCGGCAAAGCTGACCTTGCCCATGCTGTAGCGCGGGCCGCTGTCATAGATGAGTTCGATATCGGCGACGCCGGCTTGGGGGTCCACCGCGAGTTTCTGGCTGATAAAGCGCCCACTGAAGAAGCCGTAGCGCGAGGCCTGGTTCTGGATCAGACGCTTGGCGTCTTCGTAGTGGCCGTGATTGAGCACGGCGCCGGAGATGAGGTCGTCGCTGGCAGGCACGCGAAACGACTTGAGGTTCGCCGCCTCGCCGTCTACCCGAATGGTCACGTTGCGCAAATGCACCGGTTCGCCGGGGTCGATGCTGAGGATCAGGCGCGGGTTCTTGCCGCCCTTCACTTCGCTGTCGATCTGTGGCTGATAGAAGCCTAAGGCCTGCGCCGCTTTGCGCGCCTGCTCCTCGGCGCCACGGCTGAACCGCAGCAAGGCCTCTTCGTCACGATCGCCCACCCCGCCGATGTAGCCTTCGATGTTGGCTTTCAACGCGTCGTTTGAGGGTTTGACCCGCACATCCAATTCGCTTTGCGCCAAGGCGCTGCAACTGGTGAGCAGCAGGATCAAACCACGGGTAAATCTTCCTGGAAACTTCATAGGCGCGGATGCTACACGAGCTGGGGAGCATCTTATAACCCGGATAATTCTGAAAAATTCTTGCCTAAGCCGTTGCAGCATGTAACGCCTGAGGATTGGGGTGAAAAAACACATGCTCCAGGATCGGGCCTACAGCGACCTCGCCGATTTCCTCGTACCCCTGGCGTTTATAGAAATCCAGGTAGCGCGAGTTGCCCGTATCCAGCACCACACCGGACGAATGCGGGTCTTCGGCGCACCAGTTGTGCACCGCTTCCAGTAACTGTTCGCCGTAGTGTTTGCCCTGGAATTGCGGGTGAATACCCAACAGCGGCAGCACATGCACCGACTCGCTCGGCAGGCACGCCAGCACCGCGTGATGGTAATCCAGGTAACGCCGCGTACCGCGCACGCCGGTGCTCAGCCACATGCGCAGTTGCCAGGCCCAGCTCTCGGTGATGCCCAGGCGCCGTTGCGGCGGTGCAATCAGGGAGATGCCGATCAGCCGATCATTCACAAACAAACCAATCGCCGGAAGCTTCTGGAAAAAATGCTGCTTGACCAGCTCACGTACAGTGGCACGCACACGCTGCTCATAACCTGGGCGTTCAGCTTCGAAGATGTAGGCAAACGTCGGCTCATGCCGATAGGCCTGGTACAGCAGGGAGCGGGCTTCGCGCGAATAGCCGCTGTTTAGCAGGCGAATTTCGCCAATGGCAGTGTCAGTCATACAGTCAATCTCCCTGGGCGCCATTCAATAGATGGCGTTCTTATGGGTACGAACCTACGCAGCACCAGTCGTTCCCAGACATTAGCAGTGCATCTGCCCTACCGCCACGCTGGCCCCCGTCCGACTTGTCGGCTAGCATCGCCCTTTTGCCAAGACTGGACTGCCGACCATGAAAATCGTCTCCTTCAATATCAACGGGCTGCGCGCCCGCCCCCATCAGCTGGCGGCGCTGATTGAAAAACACCAACCCGATGTGATCGGCCTGCAGGAAACCAAAGTCCACGATGACCAGTTTCCCCTGGCCGACGTACAGGCTCTTGGGTATCACGTGTATTACCACGGGCAGAAAGGTCACTACGGTGTGGCCCTGCTCTCGCGTCAGCCGGCGTTGAGCCTTCACAAAGGTTTTGCCAGCGACGAGGAAGACGCCCAGCGCCGTTTTATCTGGGGTACCTTCGCCGATGAAAATGGCAACCCGGTGACCATCATGAACGGCTATTTCCCACAGGGCGAAAGCCGCGACCACCCGACCAAGTTCCCCGCCAAGCAACGCTTCTACGAAGACCTGCAACAGCTGCTGGAAAGCCAGTTCAGCAACGACCAGGCGCTGGTGGTGATGGGCGACGTGAATATTTCCCCGCAAGACTGCGACATCGGCATCGGCGCCGACAACGCCAAACGCTGGCTGAAAACCGGCAAGTGCAGCTTCCTGCCCGAAGAACGCGAGTGGATGGCCCGCCTGAAAAACTGGGGCCTGGTGGACAGCTTCCGTCACCTCAACCCGGACGTGACCGACCGCTTCAGCTGGTTCGACTACCGCAGCCGTGGCTTTGAAGATGAGCCCAAGCGCGGCCTGCGCATTGACGTGATCATGGCCTCCAACGGCTTGCTGCCACGGGTCAAGGATGCGGGCGTGGACTACGATCTGCGCGGGCTGGAAAAGCCGTCGGACCATGCGCCGATCTGGTTGGAACTGAGCTGATCCTAAGGCGAATAAAAATCCAAATGTGGGAGGGGGCTTGCTCCCGATAGCGGTGTATCAGTGACAGATAAGCTGTCTGGCACACCGCCATCGGGGGCAAGCCCCCTCCCACATTTTGCTCCGCGGCGCGTCAGTCATATTTATGCAACCTGCCTGTCTTAATCTCGCGGCACTCCCTTTGGCTTGAGAAGGTGCCGGCATGACGCTGCGCGTTCTGTTCCTGTTGTGTTGCGTGCTTTCCCTCCCTGCTGTGGCTGCTCCCCTCCCCGTGCCCGACCAAGGGCCTGCCTTGCGCATCCAGGGTTCCAACACCATTGGCGCGGCGCTGGCACCGGCGCTGGCCAAGGGTTTGATGGAATATCAAGGGTTGCAGGGCGTGCACATCGAGCCCGCCGAAGGCGCCAACGAACAACGTGTGATCGGCAAGACGCGCCAGGGCAAGACCGTGACCATCGACGTCGCGGCCCACGGCTCCAGCACCGGTTTTGCCGCGTTGAAGAAAACCAGCGCCGACCTGGCCGCTTCCTCCCGCCCCATCAAGGACAGCGAACTGGTGGACCTTGAGCCTCTCGGCGACCTGAAAAGCGCCGAAGCCGAACAGGTGATCGCCATCGACGGCCTCGCCATCATCCTCAACCCGCAAAACCCGCTGAACACGTTGAACACCACGCAACTGGCGCAGATTTTCAACGGTGAAATCAGCACCTGGGAGGCGCTGGGTGGCATCGGCGGCGCGATTCACATCTACGCCCGCGATGACCAGTCCGGCACCTACGACACGTTCAAGGAATTGGTCCTACGCCTGCGCGGCAAGCCCCTCGCCTCTTCGGCCCAGCGTTTCGAGTCCAGCGAGCAGTTGTCCGACGCGGTGAGCCAGGATCCCCAAGGCATTGGCTTTATTGGCCTGCCCTACGTGCGTCAGTCCAAGGCGGTGGCAATTGTGGATGGCGACTCGCAACCGATGTTGCCGCTCAACAGCCTGATCGCCACTGAGGATTACCCGCTGTCGCGCCGCTTGTTCTTTTACCTGCCGCCCTCGGGCCATCACCCGTGGGCCAAGGCGTTGGTGGACTTCGCCCAGAGCAGCAAAGGCCAGGCGATTGTGGCCGCCAGCGGGTTTATCGCGCAGCAGGTACAGGCCATGGCCGTGGAACCGCGCCCGACCATGCCCGATGACTATCAAGCCATCGCCCGGGATGCCCAGCGTTTGACGGTCAATTTTCGTTTCGAAGAAGGCAGCGCCAGCCTGGATAACAAGGCGCGCCAGGATGTGCAGCGGGTGGTGGCGTATCTCAAGGGCCACGACAAGCTGGACAAGCAGGTGACACTGGTGGGGTTTGGCGACGCCAAGAATGACCCGCAGCGGGCGGCGCTACTGTCGAAACTGCGGGCGATGGCGGTGCGACGAGAGTTGGTCAGGAACGGCGTGGTGTTGCGCGATATCCGTGGGTTTGGCGCGCAGATGCCGGTGGCGGCGAATACGGCGGATGAGGGGCGGATCAAGAATCGGCGGGTGGAGGTTTGGGTCTATTGAAACCCTGTGGTGAGCGGGCTTTTGTGGTGAGCGGGCTTGCCCCGCGCGGGGCAAGCCC
>NZ_RWIO01000087.1:0-3604 GCF_009764655.1 Pseudomonas sp. PB105 | reverse complement strand
CGAAATTGGGTCTGTAGCTCAGTTGGTTAGAGCGCACCCCTGATAAGGGTGAGGTCGGCAGTTCGAATCTGCCCAGACCCACCAATTTTGTGTGGGAAACGCCTGTAGAAATACGGGGCCATAGCTCAGCTGGGAGAGCGCCTGCCTTGCACGCAGGAGGTCAACGGTTCGATCCCGTTTGGCTCCACCACTACTGCTTCTGTTGTTGAAAGCTTAGAAATGAGCATTCCATTGTGATGATGGTGAATGTTGATTTCTAGTCTTTGATTAGATCGTTCTTTAAAAATTTGGGTATGTGATAGAAAGATAGACTGAACGTTACTTTCACTGGTAGCGGATCAGGCTAAGGTAAAATTTGTGAGTTCTCTTAGTTGAGAAATTCGAATTTTCGGCGAATGTTGTCTTCACAGTATAACCAGATTGCTTGGGGTTATATGGTCAAGTGAAGAAGCGCATACGGTGGATGCCTTGGCAGTCAGAGGCGATGAAAGACGTGGTAGCCTGCGAAAAGCTTCGGGGAGTCGGCAAACAGACTTTGATCCGGAGATGTCTGAATGGGGGAACCCAGCCATCATAAGATGGTTATCTTACGCTGAATACATAGGCGTAAGAGGCGAACCAGGGGAACTGAAACATCTAAGTACCCTGAGGAAAAGAAATCAACCGAGATTCCCTTAGTAGTGGCGAGCGAACGGGGACTAGCCCTTAAGTGGCTTTGAGATTAGCGGAACGCTCTGGAAAGTGCGGCCATAGTGGGTGATAGCCCTGTACGCGAAAATCTCTTAGTCATGAAATCGAGTAGGACGGAGCACGAGAAACTTTGTCTGAATATGGGGGGACCATCCTCCAAGGCTAAATACTACTGACTGACCGATAGTGAACTAGTACCGTGAGGGAAAGGCGAAAAGAACCCCGGAGAGGGGAGTGAAATAGATCCTGAAACCGTATGCGTACAAGCAGTGGGAGCCCACTTTGTTGGGTGACTGCGTACCTTTTGTATAATGGGTCAGCGACTTATTTTCAGTGGCGAGCTTAACCGAATAGGGGAGGCGTAGCGAAAGCGAGTCTTAATAGGGCGTCTAGTCGCTGGGAATAGACCCGAAACCGGGCGATCTATCCATGGGCAGGTTGAAGGTTGGGTAACACTAACTGGAGGACCGAACCGACTACCGTTGAAAAGTTAGCGGATGACCTGTGGATCGGAGTGAAAGGCTAATCAAGCTCGGAGATAGCTGGTTCTCCTCGAAAGCTATTTAGGTAGCGCCTCATGTATCACTGTAGGGGGTAGAGCACTGTTTCGGCTAGGGGGTCATCCCGACTTACCAAACCGATGCAAACTCCGAATACCTACAAGTGCCGAGCATGGGAGACACACGGCGGGTGCTAACGTCCGTCGTGAAAAGGGAAACAACCCAGACCGTCAGCTAAGGTCCCAAAGTTATGGTTAAGTGGGAAACGATGTGGGAAGGCTTAGACAGCTAGGAGGTTGGCTTAGAAGCAGCCACCCTTTAAAGAAAGCGTAATAGCTCACTAGTCGAGTCGGCCTGCGCGGAAGATGTAACGGGGCTCAAACCATACACCGAAGCTACGGGTATCACGTAAGTGATGCGGTAGAGGAGCGTTCTGTAAGCCTGTGAAGGTGAGTTGAGAAGCTTGCTGGAGGTATCAGAAGTGCGAATGCTGACATGAGTAACGACAATGGGTGTGAAAAACACCCACGCCGAAAGACCAAGGTTTCCTGCGCAACGTTAATCGACGCAGGGTTAGTCGGTCCCTAAGGCGAGGCTGAAAAGCGTAGTCGATGGAAAACAGGTTAATATTCCTGTACTTCTGGTTATTGCGATGGAGGGACGGAGAAGGCTAGGCCAGCTTGGCGTTGGTTGTCCAAGTTTAAGGTGGTAGGCTGAGATCTTAGGTAAATCCGGGATCTTAAGGCCGAGAGCTGATGACGAGCTAACTTTTAGTTAGCGAAGTGGTTGATGCCATGCTTCCAAGAAAAGCTTCTAAGCTTCAGGTAACCAGGAACCGTACCCCAAACCGACACAGGTGGTTGGGTAGAGAATACCAAGGCGCTTGAGAGAACTCGGGTGAAGGAACTAGGCAAAATGGCACCGTAACTTCGGGAGAAGGTGCGCCGGTGAGGGTGAAGGACTTGCTCCGTAAGCTCATGCCGGTCGAAGATACCAGGCCGCTGCGACTGTTTATTAAAAACACAGCACTCTGCAAACACGAAAGTGGACGTATAGGGTGTGACGCCTGCCCGGTGCCGGAAGGTTAATTGATGGGGTTAGCTAACGCGAAGCTCTTGATCGAAGCCCCGGTAAACGGCGGCCGTAACTATAACGGTCCTAAGGTAGCGAAATTCCTTGTCGGGTAAGTTCCGACCTGCACGAATGGCGTAACGATGGCGGCGCTGTCTCCACCCGAGACTCAGTGAAATTGAAATCGCTGTGAAGATGCAGTGTATCCGCGGCTAGACGGAAAGACCCCGTGAACCTTTACTATAGCTTTGCACTGGACTTTGAATTTGCTTGTGTAGGATAGGTGGGAGGCTTTGAAGCGTGGACGCCAGTCTGCGTGGAGCCAACCTTGAAATACCACCCTGGCAACTTTGAGGTTCTAACTCAGGTCCGTTATCCGGATCGAGGACAGTGTATGGTGGGTAGTTTGACTGGGGCGGTCTCCTCCTAAAGAGTAACGGAGGAGTACGAAGGTGCGCTCAGACCGGTCGGAAATCGGTCGTAGAGTATAAAGGCAAAAGCGCGCTTGACTGCGAGACAGACACGTCGAGCAGGTACGAAAGTAGGTCTTAGTGATCCGGTGGTTCTGTATGGAAGGGCCATCGCTCAACGGATAAAAGGTACTCCGGGGATAACAGGCTGATACCGCCCAAGAGTTCATATCGACGGCGGTGTTTGGCACCTCGATGTCGGCTCATCACATCCTGGGGCTGAAGCCGGTCCCAAGGGTATGGCTGTTCGCCATTTAAAGTGGTACGCGAGCTGGGTTTAGAACGTCGTGAGACAGTTCGGTCCCTATCTGCCGTGGACGTTTGAGATTTGAGAGGGGCTGCTCCTAGTACGAGAGGACCGGAGTGGACGAACCTCTGGTGTTCCGGTTGTCACGCCAGTGGCATTGCCGGGTAGCTATGTTCGGAATAGATAACCGCTGAAAGCATCTAAGCGGGAAACTAGCCTCAAGATGAGATCTCACTGGAACCTTGAGTTCCCTGAAGGGCCGTCGAAGACTACGACGTTGATAGGTTGGGTGTGTAAGCGCTGTGAGGCGTTGAGCTAACCAATACTAATTGCCCGTGAGGCTTGACCATATAACACCCAAGCAATTTGCGTCGAAAGGCCAGATTGTGGTGTGTGAAGACGAGATGAACCGAAAGTTCGACGCTCACAAAACACCGAAAGCTATCACATACCCAATTTGCTGAAGCGAGGCCATCAGGTCGCGACTCAGTACCCGAATTTCTTGACGACCATAGAGCATTGGAACCACCTGATCCCATCCCGAACTCAGTAGTGAAACGATGCATCGCCGATGGTAGTGTGGGGTTTCCCCATGTGAGAGTAGGTCATCGTCAAGATTAAATTCC
>NZ_RWIO01000086.1:0-70261 GCF_009764655.1 Pseudomonas sp. PB105 | reverse complement strand
TGGAAGAACGCAATGAATCAATTTGCGATTCTGTACGGAGATCGATTTATCAGGCCGACCTGGTAAAGATGGCCTGCCTGACGGCAGGCCGTAACCGGCCCGAACACAAAAAATCTGACACTCTCGATTTTGACCTCAGGCGCCCCGTCAAACACGCTGGCCGCTAGCTAAATAACGGATCAATACCCCCGTACCCGATCCACCTCACCCAGCATATCCTGCCTCCGTTGATGACGCCGAATATCCTCCAGCAACCCCCAAAACGCACTCGCCGGCTGGGTCATTGCCGCAATATGCGGCGTCAGCACAATCTGCGGATGATCCCAGAACGGATGCTCGGCCGGCGCCGGTTCCTCTTGCAGCACATCCAGCACCGCACCACTCAATTGCCCACTCCCCAGCGCCTCCAGCAAATCCGCTTCGACCAGATGCCCTCCACGGCCCATGTTGATCAGCGCCGCACCTCGGGGGAGTTGCTCAAACAGGCGGCGATCCAGAATCCCTCGGGTCTGCTCCGTCAATGGCAGCACACACAACAAAATATCGCACTGGCCCAGAAACGCCGGCAACTGCGCCTCGCCCGCGTAACATTCCACACCCGCCAGTTGATGAACGCTGCGCGCCCACCCCGACAGCGCAAATCCCAGTGGCGCCAACGTCGCCAGAATCTGCTGCGCCTGCGCCCCCAGCCCCATCACCCCCACGCGCCGGTTCGCCGCCGGCTGCAACAGGTGCCCCTGCCAGCAACGCGCAACCTGCTGCTGACGGTAACGCAGCATGTCCCGGTGCACACTGAGCACCGCCCAGCTGGCGTATTCGCACATGCCACGGGTGATGCCTGGATCCAGCAGGCGCACCACCGGGAGTTCCGGCGGCAGGCGGGACAGGTCGAGTTGATCGACCCCGGCCGACAACGCAAACAACACCTTCAGGTTGGGCAGCAATTGCGCCACATCGTCCGGCGCTTGCCAGGCGGCGAGGTATTCGATGTCTGCGGGGTTGCCGATGTCGGGCCAGGCGCGCCACTCGATGTCGGGGGCGTGTTCGGCGAACAGTGCCTGCCAGTGTTTGCCGCGCACCGGGTCGGCTTTGTAGAGCAAGGCCATGGGGAGTTCCTGCTGGATAAAGGAGACGCTCATGATCGCCCAAAGCCCGGCGCAGGATCTGTTGAAAGGCCAGGGCAAAACAGTGGATCCGCATTTCTCACGGGCCAAGTTCGGCGTAGTTGGTTGCCCGCACGCCGTACTCTGAACAGCATCGCAATCACCTTCCGGTTGCCGCACTCACGATGGGAAAAGCCATGAACAGCAAAGTCGACGAAACCCCTCATTTGCTCCGTCAGCGCGAGCAATTCGTGCCCCGTGGGCTGGTTACCGCGCACCCGCTGGTGATCGACCGCGCCCAGGGCGCCGAGTTGTGGGACGTGGATGGCAAGCGCTATCTGGATTTCGTCGGTGGCATCGGCGTGCTCAACATCGGGCATAACCACCCCAAGGTGGTGGAGGCGGTGCAGGCGCAATTGCAGAAAGTCTCCCACGCGTGTTTTCAGGTGGTGGCGTACAAGCCTTATCTCGACCTGGCCCAGCGCCTGTGCGAAATGATCGGTGGGCAGGAGGCCTATAAGGCGGCGTTTTTCACCTCCGGCGCCGAAGCGGTGGAAAACGCGGTGAAGATCGCCCGCGCCCATACCAATCGCTCGGCGGTGATTGCCTTTCGGGGCGGTTTCCACGGCCGCACGTTGCTGGGCACTACGCTCACCGGCATGAGCCAACCTTACAAGCAGAACTTCGGGCCGTTCGCGCCGGAGGTGTTCCACACGCCGTACCCGAATGCCTATCGCGGCGTGACCAGCGAGCTGGCGCTCAACGCCCTGCACGAGTTGCTCGCCACCCAGGTGGCGCCGGAGCGCGTCGCGGCGATCATTATCGAACCGGTGCAGGGCGATGGCGGCTTCCTCACCGCGCCGCCCGAGTTTCTCCAGGCCTTGCGCGCACTGGCCGACAAGCACGGCATTGTGCTGATCCTGGATGAGATCCAGACCGGTTTCGGCCGCACCGGCAGTTGGTTCGGTTTCCAGCACGCCGGTATCCAGCCGGACCTGGTCACCGTGGCCAAGAGCCTGGCCGGTGGCTTGCCGTTGTCCGGCGTGGTCGGCAAGGCGCAGATCATGGACGCACCGCTGCCCGGCGGGCTGGGCGGCACATACGGCGGCAACGCCCTGGCCTGTGCGGCGGCATTGGCGGTGATCGATGCCTTCGAGCACGAGCAATTACTGGCCCGCAGCCAAGTGTTGGGTGAACGCCTGCGCCAGGGCCTGCTTGGTTTGCAGGCGCGCTACCCGCGCATCGGCGACGTACGCGGCACCGGTTTTATGCTGGCAATGGAGTTGATCAAGGATGACCCGGCGCGCACCCCGGATGCCGACCTCAACCAGCGCGTGATCGATGAAGCCCGCGCCGGTGGTTTGCTGGTGATCAAATGCGGTGTGTACCGCAACGTACTGCGCTTCCTCGCGCCGTTGGTGGCCACCGAGGCCCAGGTCGACGAAGCCCTGGAAATCCTCGACGGCGCGTTGGCACGGGTCTTGAACTGAGCCTGTGCCTGTTCAGGGTGAACTGCATCATTGGAGGCTTGACCCCACATGGGACTGACAGATTATCGAGCGTTGCTGATCGATTGCGATGAAGTGCTGGTGGACCGCGATTCGGGGGTGTGGGCGGCGCTGCAACCGCTGCTCGACAGCCGTGGCGGGCAGTCGTCCAGGGAGCAGGTGTTGACCGAGTATGGCGCGGTGGTCGCAGCCTTGTACCCGCGCTTCGCGGAGTTGGGCTTCAGTGGCGTACTGTGTTTTGCCCATCGTCAACTCGCCGAACGCTGGGGTGTGCACGCCAGTTGGGAGGAGGGCATGACCTTCGCCCGTTCGGCGGGCAATTGGTCACTGTTCGAGGACGCGCCGGGGGCTATGCTCTACTTGCGCAAGTTCTACCGCTTGCGGGTGCGTGGCGACCGCGATGCCGAGGATCGTGGCGTGTTGTGCGAGCGGCTGGGCATTGCACCGGAAGATTTCATTTCCCTGGCTGATGACCCGCAATGGCTCAACGAACAGGCAGCAGAGATGCAACCGGTGCTGCATGTGACGGGCCCGTCGGTCGGCGCAGAGGGTGCGCTGGACCGCTGTTTGATCGGCCGCCAGCGGGCCCGGCAGCCTTCGCCGTGCGCGGCGGAGTATTGCATCAACAGCATGGCGGATCTGGTGGCGCAGCATCAGCTGTCTTTACGGCGCTGATTTTGCTAGAAGATTGCTTACAAACGGCAGTCAAGAGGTAGGCAATGGAAGGGCAAGTCAAGCTGGACCGTATCGACATCAGTATTCTGGTCGAACTGCAAAAGGACGGCCGGATGACCAACGTCAGCCTCGCCGACGCCGTGGGCCTGTCGGCCAGCCCGTGCCTGCAACGGGTCAAGCGGCTGGAGTCGGCGGGGTATATTTCCAGCTACAAGGCGCACTTGAACCTGGCCAAAATCACCGACTCGGTCACGGTGTTCACCGAGATCACCCTCAGCGACCACAAACGCGAAGACTTCGCCAAGTTCGAATCCAATATCCGCCTGGTGGACGAAGTGCTCGAATGCCATTTGATCAGCGGCGGCTACGATTACCTGGTGCGCTTTATGACCCGCAGCATCCAGCACTATCAGGAAGTGGTGGAAAGCCTGTTGGACAAGAACATCGGCATCTCCAAGTACTTCAGCTACATCGTGATCAAGTCGCCGGTGCTCAAGGATGGCGTGCCGCTGCGCAAGTTGCTGCGGCACTGAGTCCGGTTACTCCTGCAAATCCAACGCCTGTTGCTTGAGCTGGCGTTTGCGTTCGAAGGGCAACTGTTCATCATCCCGTAGGTTGGGTTGGGTTGGGTGCAGCAGGAATCAGGTAGGGCTGCGCCAGTGCGGATGCGCATGTTCATCAATCATCCAATGCGGCTGGCCGGGGGTGATACGCACGCCGCCGACCCAGCGCTCCTGCGTGGCGTGGTCGGGCCAATACGCTTGGCCATGGAGCACGTCCTGGCCCAATGCGGTCAGCGCCAACAGGCGCTGCGGCCAGGGTTTGTGTGGCTCGGTCTCGGTCAGCAATGGGTGCTCTGTATCAATCAGCGGCCGCATTAACGCGTGAAACATCATGTCCCCCAGGAACGGCAGCGGCTCGCGCTTGGCCATCAACTCGGCGAACACCCGGCCAAACGGCATGGGTCCGGCTTCGGCGAGGTAGGTGAGGGCCAGGCGCTCGGTCAGTGACAGACCATCGTGTGTTCCCGGCAATTCCTGCAGCTGGCGCAACAGCGCCGGGGCCAGCAAGGGCAGGGCGGTGTGCTTGCCGTGGGCCAACTCGGCCCATGCTATTGGCGAACTGTCGCAATAGGCCGACCAGGCCTGTTTGGCCAAGTGCACTGCATCGTCTGCGATTGGCTTGCGCTGTGGCCAAAGCCAGGCGAGCACATCAGGCGCCAGTTGGCCGATGCCGATAAAGCGCTCGACGCCGGGGATGCGGTCCACCTCGATCAACTCCAGCTTGCGCGGCGCCCGCTCAAGGCCGGCCAGTGCGCGGATCAGGAACAGTTGGTCATACGCATCCGCCTCGCACCACAACACGCTGTGTTCGGCGCTGGCCAGGGTGTCGAGGTGGTTGTACTCATCGTCGACGCGGCGCGCGGCATCGGCGGGGTCGATGCTGAACGACTGGCTGATAAACGTACTGCGCATGGCACGGAATGCCTGGCTCGGCAGGTCACGCACCGGGCCCATGCACAGCGGGTCGCTGAGCATCTGGAACCGGCCCTTGAACCCCGCCACTTGCAAGCTATGGGCGATGTCATTGCCGCAGCGCCAGTGGGTGGTGCGGGCTTCATCGCTGGCGTCGAAACCAGGGTGGCGGGCGGCGAAGTCGAGGGCGTCGATATGGGCCTTGAGCTTGGGCCAACTGCTGAAGCCGAGCTGTTTGGCGATCTGCCATTGAGCCTTGGACAAAGTCGCAGTCGGGTCCTGGGCCTTGAGGCGCGCCAACAGCTCCTTGGCGCGCTTGCGCTGCTGCTCAAGGTTGAGACGGCCATCGGTGTTGGAAGATAACGGGCGTTGCGGCATACGATCTCCTTGCACAAACCTTTTCCGCTTTCAGGTTGGGAGTCGTAGAAGTGTGATATTCAGTCAAGGATCCTGGGCGCAGCCCTTTCCGCGGAAGGTGGCGTAGACAGCGCCAGGCACGGAATATAGGCAGCGAGGCAGTGGATTGCAAGCCGTTCAACCGAGTAAAGAGTGCATGACTGACACCCCTTTGATACAGACCCGCGCCCTGACGCGCATGGACGAGCGCCGCCAGGTGGCGTTGCTGCAGCCCACGGATTTCATCCTCAAGCGCGCCGACCGCGTGTCTATCACCGGTTCATCCGGTTCTGGAAAAAGCGTGTTCCTGCGTGCGCTGGCCTTGCTCGATACGCCGAGTTCCGGGCAAGTGCTGTGGAACAACCAGCCGATCGCCAACGCGCAGATCCCCCATTACCGCAGCCATATCAGCTATCTGTCCCAGCGTCCTGCGCTGCTTGAAGGCACGGTGGAGGACAACCTGCGTTTCCCGTTCAGCCTTAAGACCCTGCGCCAACGCCAGTTCGACCGGAATGCGGTGACGACCTTGCTGGGGCATGCCGGCAAGGCGGCGGATTTTTTGAGCAAGAACGCGTTGGACCTGTCGGGCGGTGAGTCCCAAGTGGTCTCGCTGATCCGCACCCTGCAACTCAATCCTGAAGTGCTGTTGCTCGACGAACCCACCGCCGCCCTCGACCCTGCGTCATCGCGCGATGTGGAAGCGTTGATCGATGCCTGGTTTGCCGGCGACAAGGCCCGTGCCTATATCTGGGTGTCCCACGATCTGGAACAGGCCCGGCGCATGAGCGACATCCACCTGCACATGAGTGCCGGTGTCCTCAGCGGAGCGGCCCAGCCATGAACTATCAAAACCTTACCGCGCTGGACATGGGCATCGCCGCGTCGCTGATCCTGATCAACGGCGCGTTGTCGTTGCTGCTGCGCCTGGGCCTGGGGCGCCAACTGTTGTGGGCGGCCGTGCGCACCGTGGTGCAATTGCTGGCCATCGGTTATCTGCTGGGCTGGGTGTTCGAGTTCGCCTATTGGTACGTGGTGCTGCCCCTGATGTGTGCGATGACCTTGATCGCGGGGTTGTCGGCGGCGGGGCGTGGGCGCAGGACTTACCGTGGGCAAAAGGTCGACAGCATCCTGTCGGTGTGGGGCAGTTCGTGGCTGGTGACGGCGGTGGGCCTGTTTGCGGTGATCCGCATTCACCCCTGGTACGAGCCGCAATACGCGATCCCGATCCTGGGCATGATCCTCGGCAACACCCTGACAGGCGTGTCCCTGGGCATCGAACGCATGACCCAGGAACTCACTTCGGGCCGCAACACCATCGAAATGATCCTGGCCCTCGGCGGCTCACGCTGGGAAGCCGCCCAGGAAGCCATCCGCCAAGCTGTGCGCGCCGGCATGATCCCGACGCTGAACCAGATGACCGTGGTCGGCATCGTCAGCCTGCCCGGCATGATGACCGGCCAGGTACTGGCGGGGGAAAGTCCGGTGGACGCGGTGCGGTATCAGATCGTGATCATGTTTTTGATCGCCGCATCGTCGGCGTTGGGCACGGTAGGTGCCGTGTTGCTCACCTATCGACGGTTGTTTTCGGTGAGTCATCGGTTTTTGCGCGATCGGCTTGAAGAGCGTGCGTGATTGTTTCGACAGGTGAAATGCTGGATTGTAAATCCTGGTGATTCCAACAATCGGCGCCGCGATGGACCATGCCTGGCGTCGATACCCTCACTTTTGGAGCCGTTCATGTCCCCGTCCGCGATCAAACTCTATGGTTTCCCGCTGTCCGGCCACTCCCACCGGGCTGAGCTGATGCTCTCCCTGTTGGGCCTGCCTACGGAATTTATCCTGGTTGACCTCAAGCAAGGCGCGCACAAATCCGCCGAGTTCACTACGACGATCAACCGCTTCGGCCAGGTGCCGGCGATTGACGACAACGGCACCGTGCTCGCCGATTCCAATGCAATTTTGGTTTACCTCGCCACGAAATACGGCAACGGCCAATGGCTGCCGAGTGATCCGGTGGGGCAGGCGCGGGTCCAGCGTTGGCTGTCGGCAGCTGCCGGGCAACTGCATGCCGGGCCCGCGACAGCGCGGTTGGCGACGGTGTTTGGCGCTGATGTGGATGCGGCGGCGGCTATCAGCCGTGCCCATGCCTTGCTGGTATTGCTGGAACAGCAACTGAGCGAAACGCGCTTCCTGGCCGGCGAGCAACCGAGCATTGCCGATATTGCGTTCTATACCTACGTCGCCCACGCGCCGGAAGGTAATGTGTCGCTGGCCGACTACCCTGAAGTGCGTGGCTGGCTCGCGCGCATTGAGGCACTTGCGGGTTTTGTCGGCATGCCGCGTACGGCGGTGGGGTTGCAAGCGGCATGATATGAACCCCTGTGGTGAGCGAGCTACTGTGGTGAGCGAGCTACTGTGGTGAGCGAGCTTGCTCGCGCTGGAGTGCGAAGCGCTCCCGGCTTTTCAGTTCCGCTGCGCAACCCAACAACGAGAGCAAGCCCCCGCCACAAAAAACTACAGGAGCCCCGATGGACCGATTTCACGAAATGCAGGTGTTCCTGGCCGTGGCCGAGGAGGAGGGCTTCGCCGCCGCCGCTCGCCGCCTCAATACCTCGCCACCCAGCGTAACCCGTGCGATCGCGGCCATGGAGCAACGCATCGGCACCCAACTGCTGGCGCGCACCACGCGCAGCCTGCACCTGACCGAAGCCGGCCAGCGCTACCTGGAAGACTGTCGGCGCATCCTCGCCGAGCTGGACGAAGCCGAGGAAGCGGCGGCGGGCAGTTATTCCATCCCCTGCGGTCAGCTGACAGTGACCGCACCGGTGCTGTTTGGCGAGCTGTATGTGGCGCCGGCGCTGGGTGACTATCTCGACCGCTTTCCCCACGTGAACATCAATGCCTTGTTGGTGGACCGCGTGGTGAACATGACGGACGAGGGCGTCGACGTGGCCGTGCGCATCGGCCATCTGCATGAGCCGGCGCAGCAGGCGATCCGGGTGGGCGAGGTGCGCCGTGTGGTGTGCGCGTCGCCCGGCTATCTCGACGAGCACGGTCGGCCCGAACACCCCGACCAATTGCATGGGGCCAGGATCATTTCCTTATCCTCTGGCGGCCAATCGGTAAGCGAGTGGGCGTTTGTCCAGGGCGACCAGACGCTGACGGTGCCCCTCGAACCGCGCCTGGTCGTCTCGGCGAACAACGCGGCGATCAGCCTGGCGCGCCTGGGTTGGGGCATGACCCGTGTGCTGTCGTACCAAGTCGCGGCGGCAGTGGCGGCCGGTGAATTGGAGATTGTGCTGGAGGCCTATGAACCGGCACCGCTGCCGATCCAGTTGGTGTTCCAGAACAGCGGCCGTGTCCCGGCCAAGGTCAGCACCTTTGTGGATTTTCTCAGCCAGCGCCTGGGCCAGGACGCGGCGCTCCAGCGGCGCGGCTGATGGAGCGTTATCGCGATATGCAGCTGTTCGCGGCCTTGGCCGGTCAACCGAGCCTGGCCTCGGCGGCGCGCCGTGCGTGTGTCTCCGGCCCGACCCTGGTGCGCGCAATCGCCCGGTTGGAAACGCGACTGCACGTGACGTTGCTGCAACGCAGCACCCAAGGCGTGAGCCTGACCGACGCCGGCAGCGCCTACCTGGCCGACTGCCAGCGCCTGCTGGCCAGTGTGGACGCCGCCGAAGCCTCGGCCAAGGGGTTGCACGTGCAGGCCCAGGGCACTCTGCGGGTGTTTTTGCCGTTATTGTTCAGCCGTTACCTGATGGCACCGGTATTGGCCGACTACCTGGAGCGTTACCCCAACGTGCGCATAGTGGCGCGTTATCACGACTACGACCCCAACCTGCACGAAGATGGCCTGGACGTGGCGATCCTGGTGGGCGCGCTGCCCAGTTCTGCGCTGATTGCGCGGCCGCTCGGGCACGTGCGGCAAATCCTCTGCGCCAGCCCCGATTACCTCTCCGCCCACGGCGAACCCCGGCACCCGAGCGAGCTCAAGCAGCATCAGTTGATCGCCAGTGCCGATCAGGTGCGGTGGGAGTTTCCCGGCTATTTGCTCAAGGCCCGTGCGCGGTTGGGTTGCTCCACGGTGCAAGGCGCGATCAACGCAGCCGTGCAGGGTGCCGGTGTGGTGCGTTGCCTGAGCTATCCGCTGCACGAGCCGCTGCACAGCGGGCAATTGCGCCGGATCCTGCCAGCCTTTGAAGGGCCGCCGCTGCCGGTCAACGTGGTGTATCGCGAGGGCCGCAATGCGCCGATGCGCGTGCGCAGTTTTGTCGACCATTGTGTGGCGGCGTTGCGCGGTCATCCGGCATTTCAGCTGGCGTAACAGTGGATTGCCTGGCGTGGGTATTCTCTCGCCGCCGTGCAGCGCGCAGCATCGACACATCCCATTGGAGGTGCTCGCCATGAACCCTATCGAACAGTCCCCCTGGCATGCCGGTGAACGGCAGATGCAGGAAAGCGCCGGCGTGGCCGAACGCATGGCCGTGGTTGGCCCCAAAGTCATTCGCGATCATTTGCCGGAGCAGCATCGCGACTTTTATCCCTGGTTGCCGTACCTGCTGCTCGGCGTAGTGGATGAGCAGGGCCTTCCTTGGGCGACGCTGGTGGAAGGCGCGCCGGGGTTCGCCCACTCGCCCGACCCGCACAACTTGCAGATCGACAGCCTGCCGTCTGCCAGTGATCCCGCCCGCACGGCCTTGCGCCTCGGCGCTGCGGTGGGTGTGCTGGGCATCGACCTCAACACCCGCCGCCGCAACCGCATGAACGGCCGCATCGGCGCCCTGGATCACGCGGGGTTTTCGGTAGACGTGGTGCACACCTTCGGCAACTGCCCCAAGTACATCCAATTGCGGCCCGTGGAGGGCGTCGCACGCAAACCCGGTACCGTGGCCGAACGCACTGCCATCCTGGACCTTGACGCACAAACGATGATTCGCCAAGCCGACACCTTCTTCGTCGCCAGCTATGTGGACGCGGATGGCGAACGCTCGGTGGACGTGTCCCATCGCGGCGGCAACACCGGCTTTGTGCACGTCGATGGCAATGTCCTGACCATCCCGGACTTTGCCGGCAACCTGTTCTTCAACACCCTGGGCAATCTGGCAGCCAACCCGGTGGCAGGGCTGCTGTTCATCGACTTTGAATCGGGTGATGTACTGCAGGTTGTCGGGCATACCACGCTGATACTCGATGGCCCCGAAGTGGCGGCGTTTGAAGGTGCGCAGCGGTTGTGGACGGTGACCGTGGAGCACGTGGTACGGCGGCCGGCAGCATTGGCGTTGCGTTGGGAATTTGCCGGATTTTCGCCATTCAGTCTGGCTGTGGGGAAAGAGTAGGCCGGGTGGTGCCGTAGGCCACTTCAGGGAACAGCTGGTTGGTCATTTCAATGATCTTGCTCTGCGCATAGCGAGCTTGCTCTATGTGGTGAGCGGGCTTGCCCCGCGCTGGGCTGCGCAGCGGCCCCAACACCATTCGCCACAAAGTCTCGGGTGCGCGGGATTGTTGAGTAATGGGGCCGCTGCGCAGCCCGGCGCAGGGCAAGCCTGCTCACTACAAGGATGTTGCCCATGGGCATTGCTCTAGCGCTGCGTCGTCAGCACTGCCCCATCCCCCCACGCCCCACCCAGCGCGGTGTACAGGTTCACCTGCGCCACCAACTGTGCCAGCCGATCCACGATCAGTGCCTGTTGCGCGCTGAACAGCGAGCGTTGGGCGTCGAGGAAGGTCAGGTTGCTGTCCACGCCGCTGCGATAGCGGTGTTGGGCCAAATCGTAATACGCCTGGTTAGCGGCGACGAAATCCCGTTGTGCATTGAGCTGGTCGGTATAGGTCTGCCGGGCCGCCAGGCCGTCGGCGACTTCCTGGAAGGCGGTCTGGATGGATTTTTCGTACTGCGCCACCGTGATGTCCTTTTGCAGTTTGGCGTAGTCGAGGCTGGCGCGCAGGCTGCCGGCGTTGAAGATCGGCAGGTTGATTTGCGGCTGGAACGTCCAGCTGCCAGAGCCGCCCTTGAACAGCCCCGACAGTTCGGTGCTGGTGCTGCCGGCGTTGGCGGTAAGGCTCACCGACGGGAAGAACGCGGCGCGGGCGGCGCCGATATTGGCATTGGCGGCGCGCAGTTGGTACTCGGCCTGGAGGATGTCCGGGCGGCGCTGCAGCAGATCCGAGGGCAACCCGGCGGGCACGCTGGCCACCAGGTCATCCGCCAATGGACGGGATGGCAACGCTTGATCCACCGGGCCACCCACCAGCAGCGCCAGGTTGTTGAGGTCTTGCGCCACCTGGCGCTCATACCGGGCCACGCTGGCGCGGGTGCTTTCGACGCTGGTGCGCGCTTGCACCACGTCCAGGGCTGACGCTTTACCCGCGGTTTTACTCCGGCTGGTCAGGTGCAGGCTGTGGTCGTTGGCCGTCAGGGTTTGCCGGGCCAGGGCCAGCAGTTCCTGGTCGGCGCGCCAGGTCAGGTAGGCATTGGCGACGTTGGCCACCAGGCTCAATTGCGCGCTGCGCCGCGCCTCTTCGGTGCCCAGGTACGTGAGCATTGCCTGCTCGCTGAGGCTGCGCACGCGGCCGAAAAAATCCAGCTCATAGGCGCTGATGCCAAGGGTGGCGGAATAGGTGGAGGTGATCGCCGACTTACCGGTGCCATTCACCTCCCCAGGCACACGCTGGCGGGTGCCGGCACCGGTGGCGGACACCGCCGGGAACAGGTCGGCACGCTGGATACGGTACTGCGCCTGGAAGGCCTCGACGTTCAACGCGGCCACCCGCAGATCACGGTTGTTGACCAATGCTTCGCGGATCAGCTGTTGCAGCGCCGGGTCATGGAACAGTTGCTGCCAGTCCGAGGAGGGCGCCAGCGTGCCGGCCTGCGCCAGCGCATACACGCCGGCCTGCGGATACTGTTCAGGCGTCGGCGCCACGGGCCGCTGGTACTCAGGGATCAGCGAGCAGCCAGCGAGCACGAAGGCCATGCCGGCGAGAGAGAGTGTTTTCATCAAGCGCCCACCATCCACTTCGCCAACCCATGTCGGCCACTCACACCCAGCTTGGCGGCGGCGCGCTTGAGGTAGGTCTCGATGGAGCTGTTTTTCACGCTGAGCTTTTCCGCCATCTGCGGCACGGTGCCGCCGGTCAACAGGCCGAGGCACACTTCCTGCTCACGGGCCGACAGGGTGATGTCTCCAAGGGACAGGCGCTTGTAGAACTCGCGTTGCAATTGCGATTGCTCAAGCAGCGTATAGCTCGGCTCCGCCTGGGCCTGCGGCGCCTGGCGCAGCACGTTGGCGTGCCGTTCGATCAGCGGCAGCAGGGTGTCGGACAGGCACTTGAGAAACGACAACTGGGCCAAGGAAAACCCGCGCTCGCTCGGCGGCCGGTAGAACGAAATCACACAGCGCCGGTTGCCCTGGCGCGACACCAGGTTGCACTGGTGCGAGGTGCCGCGAGGGTTGGCACTGTTGGGTTTGGCGCTCATCTGGATCAGCAATGGGTCCTGCATGCTGAGCATTTGCTGCAGCAGCGGGTGGTCGTCCAACGGGCGTACGGCCAGAGGCGCAGGCAAGTCCTGCTTCTGGCCAGCGCTGCCAAGGAGCTTGATATCGAGCACGCGGTCGCGCAGCTCGTCGAGGGTCCATTCACTGAGGTCCACCAAGTGGATCGGTATCCATTTGCTGACCAGATGCAGCATATGGTCGGCAAACGCCTCATGGCCGCTGTGTGCAATCAATTCACCCATTTCAGCGTAGAAATTCGGGCTCTGTGTGTTACCCATGCTGCGCTTCAAACTCATAGCCATCTCATCCTTGATGTCGAAAACCGTCAACGAACTCCCTGGGCCTCTGGGGGGCGATCCGTTCCTCATGAACGAGAGTCGGCACTCGAGATTTTATTTAGCCAGGGGATTTGTCCTACGTATGTAGCGGAAACGAGGGACACAAGCTGCCATAAAAACCACGTCATTAATTCGACGTTTCTGAAAGCTGTTTCCGGTCAAGAAAAACGCAGCGCAAATCTGATTACCGCTTAAGTTAATGATTTATATAGAAAATAGTTATTTTAAAGGGCCGTTGTAAAAAACCAGCAGCGACCAGATGTAGTCGATGTCCTACAACTCTTTAATCGTTTCAGCAGTGAACCTTCAGCCAACCCGGATCCATCCATTTGAATGTCCGGGTTTCGGGTGACAGACAGCCCCCGACCCCCATGCTCAAATCCGGCAATTTCGCCGTCATGGGGCTCCCTGCGCGGCCAGCGCCTGACACCCATGAGAAGGATCTTATGCAGCAATTTCCCAACCTGCCGGCCAGCTTCCCCCTCACCTCGGCCCAACAGGACATCTGGCTCGATCAACTGCGGATGGGCGACTCACCGCTCTACAACATCGGCGGTTATGTCGACTTCGAAGGTGCGGTAGCGCCTGAATTGATCCAGCGCGCCGTCGAGCAGTTGGTGGCCCGGCACGACGCGCTACGCACTCAACTGCACAGTGATGACCACGGCCTGCCTCGACAAACCTTCGCCCCTGCGTTGGTGACCGAAGTGGCACAGCACGATTTCTGCGCACTGCCCGACCCGCATGCAGCGAGCCAGGCCTTGATGCAGGCGCACATGGCACGGCCGTATCCGCGGGAGGGCGCGCCGCTGTTCCATTTTTTCCTGGTCAAGCTCGCCGACAACCACTACCGGCTCGGCACCCAGGCCCATCATGTGATCCTCGACGGCTGGGGTTTTGGACAGATGCTGCAATCGTTGGCGCACCTGTATACCGCTCTTGAACAAGGCTACCCACCCGAGCCACCGGCGCCGTCCTATATCGACTTTATCGACGCCGACCAGCGCTACCGCGACTCAACACGCTTCACCCGCGATCGCGCCTACTGGCTGGATAAATACCAGGTACTGCCAGAGCCTTTGTTCCCCTCGAAGTACGTCGCCAACACGCCCAGCAACACCCTGGCGCAACCCTTTCCCATCGCCCTGCTCAAGCGCATGGAACAGCTGGCCAGCCGTTACCAGGCCTCGGCGTTCCATGTGCTGCTGGCGGCGATGTATGTGTATTTCACCCGCACTGCCCAGCGCCCCGATTGGGTAGTAGGGGTGCCGATCCTGAACCGTTCCAACGCGCGTTTTCGCGCCACCGTGGGCTTGTTTGCCCAGGTCAGCGCAGTGCGTTTGCAGTTTGATGAACACCTGCCGTTCGGTGCCTTGGTGCGCGGCGTGCGCGACCAGCTCAAGCAGGATTTCCGTCACCAGCGTTTCCCGTTGAGCGAGATGAACCGCGAGCTGGGCCTGCACCGTGCCGATCGCGCCCAACTGTTCGACCTGTCGGTGTCCTTCGAGCAGGACGCCCATGAACTGCGCTACGGCGCCACCCAGGCCCGGGCGATCAAGGTGTCCAACCACCATGAAGCGCTGCCGATCGCCTTCCACCTGCGCAGCAACCGCCACCAGGACACCGCAAGTCTGCATTGCGTCTACAACGAAGCGTACTTCCAGCACGACGAGGTGTTCGCCCTGACCCAGCGCTTTACCTGGTTGCTGGAGCAGGGGCTGGATAACACCGAGTTGCCAGTCGGCGCGTTCTGCATGGTCACACCCGCCGAACAGGCCCGACTGCAGCAATGGAACGCCACTGAACAAGCGCACGCGCAGCCACACACCCTGCACGCCCGCATCGAAGCCCAGGCCGTGCGCACGCCGGACGCTGTGGCCGCGATTTACCAGGGCCACCCGTTGACCTACGCCCAACTTAATCAAAAAGCCAATGGCTTGGCCCATCAACTGATCGAGTTGGGTGTGCAACCCGATGACCGTGTGGCCGTCCTGGCGCGGCGCGGTCTGGACACGCTGGTGGGCCTGCTGGGGATTCTCAAAGCTGGCGCCTGCTACGTGCCGGTCGACCCGGCCCATCCCGCCGAACGCTTGAGCTATCTGCTGCAAGACAGCGCGCCGGTGGTGGTGCTGACCCAGCATGATTTGCTGCAGCGCCTGCCTGCCCAGGCGGCGCCGGTGATCGAGCTGGACCGACTGACGCGCCAGTTCGGTGCCAACCCGCACGTGGCGGTCAAGCCGTCGAACCTCGCCTATGTGATCTACACCTCGGGCTCCACCGGTTTGCCCAAAGGCGTGATGGTCGAACACCACAGCGTCTGCAACTTGGTGGACTGGCACTGCCAGGCCTTCAACCTGCACGCGGGCAGCCACACCGCCAGCGTCGCAGGCTTTGGTTTTGACGCGATGGCCTGGGAAGTCTGGCCGGCGTTGTGCGTGGGCGCCACCTTGCACCTGCCACCGGCCCATGACGGCGCAGAGGACATCGACGCGCTGCTCGGTTGGTGGCGTGCGCAGCCGCTGGATGTGTGCTTCCTGCCGACACCGGTGGCTGAATACGCCTTCAGCCAGCGGCTGGAGCACCCGACCCTGCGCACCTTGCTGATCGGCGGTGACCGTCTGCGCAGCTTCTCGCGTGCGCAGACTTTCGATGTGATCAACAACTACGGTCCCACCGAGGCCACCGTGGTTGCCACCTTCGGCCGCGTCGAGGCAGGCCAGCCGTTGCATATCGGTGCGCCCGTCGCCAACGCGGCAATCTACCTGCTGGATGAGCGGCAGCGCGCTGTTCCCATCGGCGTGGCGGGGGAGGTTTACGTCGGCGGTAAAGGCGTGGCGCGCGGCTACCTGAATCGCCCGGAACTGAGCGCCGAACGTTTTCTCGACAACCCGTTTGCGCCGGGCCGGATGTACCGCACCGGCGACCTCGCGCGCTGGTTGCCCGACGGCAACCTTGAATACCTGGGCCGCAATGACGACCAGGTGAAAATCCGTGGCATGCGCATCGAGCTGGGGGAAATCGAATCGGCCCTGGCCACCCATGCGGATGTTCAGGAAGCCGTGGTGCAATCTCGCGACGGGCAACTGCTCGCCTGGTTTATCCCACGCCAGCCCGTGGACATCGAAACCCTGCGTGCCCACCTGCACGCCTCATTGCCGGACTACATGCTGCCGGCGGCCTACATGCCCCTGGAGGCGTGGCCCCTGACCGCCAACGGCAAACTCGATCGCAAGGCATTGCCGGCGCCGACCCAGGTGGCGTTCGTCACTCGCCGGTTCGAAGCGCCGCGAGCCGGTGTGGAAACCGTCCTCGCCCAACTCTGGGCCGAACTGTTGCAGGTGCAGCAAGTGGGCCGTCACGACCATTTCTTTGAACTGGGCGGGCACTCGTTGCTTGCCGTGCAATTGGTGCAGCGCATGCGCCAGGCCGGGTTGCGCGCCGATGTGCAGGTGCTGTTCGGCCAGCCGACGTTGGCGGCGCTGGCGGCGGTGAGTGAAGGCAGCGACGTGGAGGTGCCGGCCAATCGCGTCCCCGCTGATTGTCGCCATATCACCCCGGAGTTGCTGGCGCTGGCCGAGCTCGATCAAGCCAGCATTGATCGTATCAATGCCGGTATTCCCGGCGGTGCGGCCAACGTCCAGGAAATCTACCCCCTGGCGCCGTTACAGGAAGGTTTGCTCTACCACCACCTCACCGACGAGCATGACCCGTACCAGCAACAGGCACAGTTCAGCTTTGCGCGGCGCGACCAACTGGACGCCTTTGCCCTGGCCCTGCAACAGGTAATCGACCGCCACGACATCCTGCGCACCAGCCTGGCCTGGGATGCCCTGGAGCAGCCGATGCAAGTGGTGTGGCGTGCGGCCCGCCTGCGTGTGGAACCTTGGCGTGACGGTGACAGCCCGTTGGACTTGCGCCAGGCACCGTTGATGGCGCTGGACTATGCCGAAGCGCCCACGGGTTGGGTGGCCCGGCTGCGCTTTCATCACCTGGTCAACGATGCGACGTCCACCACGATTCTGATGCAGGAAATCCGCGCCCACCTGCTCGGCCAACAGGCGCAATTGCCGGCGCCGGTGCCGTATCGCAATGTGGTGGCGCAGTCCCGTTCACCGGTGCGCCAGGCGGCCCATGAGGCGTTTTTTCGTGCGCAACTGGGCGATGTGGATGAGCCCACGTTTGCCTTCGGCGTGCAGGAGCGCCAGGCCAATCGGGCGGATACCGAAGAAGCGCAGCGTGCACTGAGTGACGACCTCAACCGGCGCTTGCGTGCCCAGGCCCGTGGTGTGGGCGTCAGCGCCGCCAGCCTGTTCCACTTGGCCTGGGCCCAGGTGCTCAGCCGCGTGGCGGGCCGTGATGACGGGGTGTTCGGCACCGTGTTGCTCGGCCGTTTGCAGGCGGGCGAGGGCGCCGATCGCGCCTTGGGTATGTTCATCAATACCTTGCCGTTACGCCTGCACCTGGCCGGGCAAAACGTCGCGGATGCGTTGCGTGACACCCATCACCAACTCAGCGCCTTGCTCGCCCATGAGCAAGCGTCGCTGGCCTTGGCCCAGCGTTGCAGCGGCGCGGCGCCGCTGTTCAACAGCCTGCTCAATTACCGTCATACCGATACCGAGCGCGACCTCGTGCTGGTGCCGGGCATTGCTCTGGTCAGTGCCGAAGACATCCTCAGCTACCCGCTCATGCTCAGCGTGGACGATACCGCCGGCGGTTTTAAACTCAAGGCCAAGGCCCCGCGCACGGTGGGCGCCGAACGTACCCTGGACTACCTGGAAACCACGCTGATCAACTTGGCCGAGGCACTGGAGCGCACGCCGCAAGCGCCTTTACGTGACGTGCAGGTGCTGCCCGCCCGCGAAGTGCAGACACTGCTGCTGGACTTCAACGCCACCGCCACCGACTACCCTGAAACCCTCACCGTCCAGGCGCTGTTCGAAGCCCACGCGCGGCACATTCCCCACGCGGTGGCGGTGCAGGCCGGTGAGCTGCAACTGACTTATCGCGAACTCAACGAGCGCGCCAACCGCCTGGCCTTCCACCTGCGCGAGCGTGGCGTGCAGCCAGATTCGCGCGTGGCGCTGTGCGTCGAGCGCGGCCTGGACCTGGTAGTGGGGTTGCTCGCGATCCTCAAGGCTGGCGGCGCCTATGTGCCGCTGGACCCCGGCTACCCCCGCGAACGCCTGGCCTACATGCTTCAGGACAGCCAACCGGTGGCGCTGCTGGTGCACGCGGCCACTCGCGACTTGCCCGGTGAAGTCGCCATCCCGGTGATCGATTTTGACCACTGCGCCTGGAGCCACGCGCCGGACGGCAACCCCTCGGTGCCAGGGCTGAGCGTCGCGAACCTGGCCTACGTGATGTACACCTCCGGCTCCACCGGCACGCCCAAGGGCGTGATGATCGAACATCGTGGCCTGGGCAACCTGATGCACTGGGGCTCGCAGTTGTGCCCCAATGCCGAGGGCGGCGCGCTGTTGCAAAGGGCGCCGTTCAGCTTTGACGGCTCGGTCTGGGAGTTGTTCTGGCCGCTGGCCAATGGCATGCGCCTGGTTCTGGCGCGGCCCGATGGTCATCGCGAGCCGGCTTACCTGGCGCAGGTGATTCGCGAGCAACAGATCACCGTGATCAAATTCGTACCGGCAATGTTGCAGCAGTTCCTTGAACTGGAAGAGTCCGCGCTGTGCACCAGCCTCACCGATGTGCTGTGCGGCGGCGGCGAACTCACCGAAGCCCTGGCCCGTGGCGTGCAGGCGCGTTTGCCCAAGGTGCGCCTGCATAACGTCTACGGCCCCACCGAAGCCACGGTGGACAGCAGCGCCTGGACCCTGGAACCCGGCGCACCGGTCCCGGCGCTGCAATTGCCCATCGGCCGGGCGATCAACAATACGCGCCTGTATGTGCTGGACGAACACGACGCGCCGGTGCCCATGGGCGTCAGCGGCCAGTTGCATATCGGCGGCGTCGGCGTGGCCCGTGGGTACCTGGGGTTGGAGCAGATGACGGCCGAACGCTTTATCGACAGCCCGTTTGTGCCGGGGGATCGGCTGTACCGCACCGGCGACCTGGTGCGCTATCAGCCGGACGGTAACCTGGAATTCCTTGGGCGTAACGACTTCCAGGTCAAGCTGCGCGGCGTGCGTCTGGAACTGGGCGAAATCGAATCGTGCCTGCTGGCGCATCCAGCGTTGCGTGAGGTGGCGGTGCTGATTCGCGATGAGCGACTGGTCGCTTACTTCACCCTGCGCGGACCGGCGCCGAGCCTGGAAGACTTGCGCGTTCATGTACTGCAGCAGTTACCGGAATACATGGTACCGGCGGCCTTCGTGGCGCTTGAAGAACTCCCCCTCAACCCCGCCGGCAAACTCGACCGCAAGGCGTTGCCAGAACCGGGTTTGGAAGCGGTGCTCAGCCGCGCCTATGAAGCGCCCCAGGGCGAAGTGGAAACCCTGATGGCCGGCATCTGGGCGCAGGTGCTCAAGCTGGAGCGGGTAGGGCGCCACGACCACTTCTTCGAACTGGGCGGGCACTCGCTGCTGGCGGTGAACCTGGTCGCGCGCCTGCGCAAGGCCGGGCTGGAGGTGGATGCGCGCAGCCTGTTCAGTCAGCCGACGCTGGCGCAACTGGCCGCCAGGACCGTGGCGCAGGTGCAGCGGGTGGAGGTGGCGCAGACGGCGATTCCGCAGCTTGATCGGCGGCGGCGGATATGAAAGGCAATCAATGTGGGTTTGCAAACTCCCGCAATGATCGCCCGCTTCTCATCCACTCCTGATTTATTCGCTACGGGGTTGTAAATCATCCTTCTAGTACCTTTTTCGACGATAAAGCACGGGCGAGCCAGGCGTTAGGGACTGGTATGGACGACTGATAAGAATATATAGGCCGTTTGTCGGATGTTTTTGTTGGTTCCCTCGGTAAAGCTCTGAATCTTTAAACCCCCCTCGGGGGTAGGAAAGATTTTTAGTGCGAATCTGTGGTTCGTAAGTTGTTAATTCTATAAGTGTTCACATCTTCCCATCCTTGGTTGGTTGGAGGCCGACGTTGCTCGCAAGTATTTAACTTCTGAAATTAGTGAGGGAAACTTCCTAAATGCGGTAGTTAATTTTCCTACGCGGAATTTTTTATCTTTTGGGCTTTTCTCAATGCGTGTACTAGATTGTTTTTGTCACTTTTCGGGAAGTGGCTGAGAACAACTTGTGTGAAAGGAGAGATGAAGTGATGGCAAAATTTTTGAGGAGTCTACGTCGCATTGGTATATGTGTGATTGTCGATGCTGGTTTCCCGGAAGGATAGAATGGTCCCGTTTCCCTGAGGTGTGTAATGAATCGTTACTCATTCGTTAAGCCTGTGTTGCTGGCCTCACTATTCGTTAAAGAACAATTAAAAGAGCCCGTTGCGCTGTTTTGGTCGGTGTTGTCTCCGGTGGTTACTTACTATTTAATAACTTATTCGAGAGGGGCGAATAACGACGCGCCCAATGACTATTTGTCCAGTGCCTCGTGGTTCTATTCCTTCGTCGCTTCAAGTGTTGCCTTGTTTGGATTGGCGTTTTATATCGTTGGTCGCAGGGAGAGTGGGTTTTTGAGGTCTTTTGTCTATACGGATGATAATAAAGTTATTTTTCTTTTTGGGCATTATTTAGCCTATTCTATAATATCGCTCGTATATTGTTGTGTTTTTTATTTGCTGACCCGCAGCTATAATGGTGCGGTCGAGGTAGAAGAGCTTCTTGGCATCCTTGGACGGTTCTATATTTGTTTTTTATTGTTTTCGGTACCGGCTCTCTTATTGACTCTTGTCCCCTTGGGTTTTCAAAATTCAAGCACTGTTTTTTCCATTGCGTCGCTTACAATGTTAGCGCTTGGAATCGTCAGCATTGGGACGTCCAGCCCTGTTCTCGAAAGAGTAAGCTTTATTAATCCTATGTGGTGGGCTAACCATATTATGTTGGTAGGTGTCGCTGAGTGCTGGTTCATAGCGTTGGTTATTGGTGTTTCGTTTTTTGTTACGCTTTGGATTGTGTTTCGGTTTTTAACTATTAACCCTGTATGGAGTCGTTATTGATGAAGCGGCTTGTTGTGAATTCGCTTGAGGTCAGGTGTGCGCGGAAAACTTTGTTTGAAGATGCCACGCTGACCGTTGAGGCTGGGTCAATATGCGGGTTGTTAGGTGCTAACGGGTCTGGTAAGACAACGTTCTTTGATGTGGTGTGTGGCTTGAAAAGAATCGAAGCGGGTGAAATCGTTCGGTCTTTTTCGAAGTTACTTTACTTGTCACAAGTGATTAGTACGCCACCTGTGTTTCGTATGTTTGATGTTTTCAGGATGACAATGCTTTTTTGCTCTGACAGTAAGCTTGATAAACAACACGCGCTGGAGAAAATTGAGAAGTGGAGTCCTGGGATAGCAGATCGGTATTGCGAAATATGGACAAAAAAATCATCTCTGTGCAGTTACGGGGAAAAACGCTGGTTTTTTACGTTGTCTCTTCTTAGCGCCGACGCTGATCTGGTTATCTTGGATGAGCCTACCGCGGGTGTTGATCCTGAGTTTCGTCATCATATTTGGAAGTGTCTGGAGGGCGCCGCCGAGGAAGGAGTCGCCGTACTGGTCTCGTCGCATAATGTCGATGAGATCGTTGCTCACTGCGATGATTTCTACATGGTCAGTCAGCGGCGGTTCAATCGTTTCACTGATGCCCAAGGTTTTATGCGGGCGTACGGCGCTAAGAGTCTGGACGAGGCTTTTATTTATGCAGCGAGTCTACGTCTGTAGCAGGCAACTGCGGATACAGAATCAGCTGCAAATACCCCTTGGAATAACGCTTACCCCCAAGCGGCAACTGCCCGGCCTCGCGCATTTCGCTGGTGCTGTCGACCCGCATCAGCACGCCCACCGAGCCGTGCTGGCGCGCCTCGGCGAGCCAGGCCTGTACTTGATCCAGATCGACTTTACGTTGGCCTGCATCGGCGAACTGCAAGCCGTAGCGCAGTTCGCCTTCGGTGCCATACAGCGCCACGTCGGTGCGTTGCAGGCGCCAGGCCAGGGCGCTGGCGCTGCCCAGTTCGTTGCTCAGCAGGGCGTGGGTGTGTTGCAACGCGTCCAGGTGTTCCAGCACGAACTGGTCGGGCATTTCGTTATCGGCGATCTGCGCCGGCATGCTCGCTGGCAGCAGGATCACCAGCACGCCGATGCCCACGGCCGGCAGCGCCCATAGCGTGAGCGGGCGCACGGCTTGCAGCAGGTTGGTGAGGATCCACACCAGTAACACGATGAAGGCCAGGGACAGGCTGAACATCTCGGCGAGGCTGTTGCCGTACAGCGGCCGGGCGATTTGCAGGTAGAGCAGGCCGAGCATGGCCGCCATGCCGATCACCAGGTTGAGCAGACCATTGAGCCTGAGCGCGCGTGGGTGGCCGTTGCGCAGCAGGTCGCTCAAGGTGTGTCCCATCAGCAATGCCAGGGGCAACAGGCACGGCATGATGTAGGTCGGCAGCTTGCCGTTGCTCAGGCTGAAAAAGCCCAGGGGCAGCAGCAGCCACAAGGCCAGGAAACCGATAGCCGGCTGGCGTATTTGCTGCCAGGCCTGGCGCAGGGTGCTGGGAAGCAGCCCGGCCCAGGGCAGGCACGACACGGCGATGATCGGCAGGAAGAACCACCAGGGCCGCACGTGTTGCGCGTTGTCGGCGCTGAAGCGGCGAATGTGTTCATTCCAGAAAAAGAAGCGCCAGAAGTCCGGTTCCTGGCTATGGATTGCCAGGACCCAGGGTAGGCACACCAGCACCGCCACGCCCACCGCCAGCGGGCCATAACGCAGCAGCTCACCAAGGCGCCGTTGCCAGAGCATATAGGGCACGGCAATCAATACGGGCAGCGCCCACGCCAGGAAACCCTTGGTCATGAAGCCCATGGCACAGGCAAATCCCAACACCGCCCAGGCCGTCAGGCGTCCACGCAGGTTGCTGCTGTCGAGGGCAAACCACAGCGCAACCAGGCTCAGGTTGACCCAGAGGGTGAATTGCGGATCCAGATTGGAATATCCCGCTTGCCCCGCCACCAGGCCAAAACTCAGGTAAAGCAGGGCACAGGCGACGCTTTTACGCGGGTCGTTCCACAGGCGGCGAGCGATCAGGTAGGCCAGCATCACGCTCAAGCCGCTGGCCAGGGCTGAGGCGATGCGTACGCCGAACAGATTCTGGCCGAACACCGCTTGACCAAGGGCAATCAGCCAATACCCGGCGGCGGGTTTTTCGAAATAGCGCACGCCCATGAAGTGCGGCGCCACCCAGTTACCGGACTGCAGCATTTCCTGGCTGATCTGGGCGTAGCGGGTTTCATCCGGGGTCCACAGGCCGTGCAGGCCCAAGGGCAATAGATAGAACGCGGCGAAGGCAAGCAACAGCAGATACAGGGGATTTGAACGGGTCATGAAAACGTCGCTCCTTGACGTTTAAAGCCAGGGGTTTTAAGTAATGAGGTCATGGTGCAAACGGTCACAGCGGTCACTAAGTAACAGGAGAGAGTCATGGGGGGCTTAATTCAAAGGCGCAACTAAACATGCCAGAACAGGGCTGTCTTGTTGCTGAACACAGGCAATCACATCAGAGATGGTTGAGCGCAGCCGGCCAGTCCGGATTGTTCATGAGGCCCAGGGTCTTGAATTTACCGTTCGGCAACACTTGCACGAACAGGGCGCTGCCGTACTCGGGAAATGCCGCACGGGGGAAGCCCTGGGATTTTTCGAAGTCGGCGATGCAGCCGCTGTGCGTCACAAATACCAGGTTGCGCCCCGGCTGCTTGTGGCTGAGCAATTCCTCACCCATGGCTGCGCCGCAGACGGCTTGCTGTCCGGAGGTCAGCTCGTTTTTACCGAACATGAAGCGCAAGGTCTGGGCGGTACGAATGGCCGGGCTGGCGAGCACGTCACTGCCGTCCATGCCCAACCATTTAAAGGCGCTGCCGAGTTTTTCCGCCTGTTGGCTGCCGTTGATTGTCAGGCCTTCGACCGGCCCCAGGCACGGGTTGGTCGAGCGGTCGCAGCGCTCTTCATGACGCACCAGCACGATCACGTCGCCGTCGCGCCACAGCGGCATGACCTGGGAGGTCAGCAGGCGGTTGCCCACGCCGAGATCCCGTGGCGAAGCCGGCCAGAGCAGGCTGCAAGCGAGCAGCGCAGTGATCACGGCAATGCCAAGCCACAGACGTTGCAGGCGCTTGAAAAAAGCCCGGGGCGAGCGTGGTTTGGTCAGGGTAATGTCTACCACTTCATTCACCTTGGACACTGTTGGCAATGTTGTATTAATTAGGCGCAACTTGTTGGCGAATAGCCGCAGTGAAGCAGGAGGCTGTCACAGGGCTGCTGTCTTTTCGCTGAACATGCGGCGGTTAAAAACTGTCAGGCGTGGCCACTGATCAAGTGGCCGACGCGTGGCGCATAACCGGCAATTTAGAGGGCTGCGAGTGGGCAACCGGTGAAATCCATGTGAAAAATTTGCGTGGCCCAATGGCGCAGCCGTTATTCTCGATGGCCGCCCATCAATCGAGTGCTCCCATGTTGCAGGTGCAAGGTGTCTTCAAAAGCTACACGACCCCTCAAGGCCCATTGGTGGTGCTGGCCGGTGTGGATTTGCACCTGGCCCCACGCAGCAGCCTGGCGTTGATGGGCGAGTCGGGCAGCGGCAAGAGCACCTTGTTGCATCTGGTGGCGGGGCTTGATCGGCTGGATCGCGGCAGTATCCAGGTGGGTGAGCAGCGTCTCGACCAGATGAGCGAGCCGCAACTGGCCCACTGGCGGCGCACTGAAATCGGCCTGGTATTCCAGCAGTTCAACCTCATCGGCAGTTTGCGCGTTGACGACAACCTGGCGTTCCAGGCCCGCCTGGCGGGGCGCTTTGATCCGCGCTGGCAGGCGCAGTTGGTCGAACGCCTGGGCCTGGGCGACTTGCTCAAGCGCTATCCGGAACAGCTCTCGGGCGGCCAGCAACAGCGGGTCGCGGTAGGTCGGGCCTTGGCGTCACGGCCGGGTTTGCTGCTGGCTGACGAACCCACCGGCAACCTCGACGAAGCCACCAGCGACGAGGTGCTGCAACTGCTGCTGGACCTGTTGCGTGACAGCCCCACCAGCCTGTTGATGGTCACGCACAGCCCACGCATTGCGGCGCGGCTGGACCAGCAGGTGGTGTTGCATCACGGCCGCGTCCTGCCGGCGGATGCGCGCTGACATGGCGGTGTTTTATTGGACACTGCGCGCGTTGCTCAGCCATTGGCGGCGCCATCCGGTGCAGTTCTTCAGCGTGCTTACCGGCTTGTGGCTGGCCACCGCACTCCTGACCGGCGTGCAGGCCCTCAATACTCAGGCGCGCGACAGTTATGCCCGCGCCAGCCAGTTGATCGGCGGCGAACCCCAGGCCAGCCTCAGTGCGCCGGACGCGGCCAGTTTTCCGCAAGCGCTGTTCGCCCAATTGCGCCGCGCCGGTTGGCCGGTGTCGCCGGTGGTGCAGGGGCGTTTGCAGCTCAAGGGGCATGAGGACGTGCGCCTGCAATTGATGGGCATTGATCCGCTGTCGCTGCCCGGCAGCGGTGCGGTAGCGGGGCAGCGCTTGAGCCAGGCGCAGATGCTTGCCTTCTTTGAACCGCCGGGGCGGACCTGGATCGCGCCGCAAACCTTGCAGGCCCTGGGGCTGCTCGAAGGGCAGCAACCCCTGGCGCAGAACGGGCAACGCCTGCCGCCCTTGCAAGCGCAGCCGGACATGGCGCCCGGCCTGTTACTCACCGATATCGGCTTTGCTCAACCCCTGCTGGAAATGCCTGGGCAACTATCACGCCTGCTGTTGGACAAGGCCTTCGCCGCCGGGCATCCCACACCACCCGCCGGGCTGCAACTCAGGCAGGGCGAGGACAACAACCTGGCGCGCCTTACCGAAAGCTTTCACTTGAACCTGGATGCGCTGGGCTTCCTGTCCTTTGTGGTGGGGCTGTTTATCGTGCACGCGGCCATCGGCCTGGCCCTGGAGCAACGACGCGCACTGTTGCGCACCTTGCGTGCCTGCGGGGTCAGTGCGCGTTTGTTGATCCTCGGGCTTGGGGTGGAGTTGGGCGCGTTGTCGCTGCTGGGCGGTGTGCTGGGCGTTGCCAGCGGCTACCTGCTGGCCAGCCTGTTGCTGCCGGATGTGGCTGTCAGCCTGAGGGGGTTATATGGCGCCGAAGTACCGGGACAGTTAAGCCTGAGCCCGGGGTGGTGGTTGGCGGGGCTCGGCTTGAGCCTGTTGGGCGCCTTGCTTGCCGGCGCCAGCAGCGTGTGGCGGGCGGCGCGCCTGCCGTTGCTGGCGCTGGCCAACGCCCAGGCCTGGCACGAAGCCCATGGCCGTTGGTTACGGCGCCAGGGCTGGGTCGCAGCAACCGCATTGCTGATCGCGCTGTTGGCGCTTTGGCTGGGCGACAGCCTGGCGTCTGGTTTTATATTGATGGCGGCGTTACTGCTCGGCGCTGCCCTGGGCTTGCCGGTGCTGCTCAACGGGCTGCTCAAGGCCGTGCTGGGGCGCAGCCGTTCGGTACTGGGCCAATGGTTTCTCGCCGATTGTCGCCAACAATTGCCGGCCTTGAGCCTGGCGTTGATGGCGTTGCTGCTGGCCCTGGCCGCTAACATCGGCGCGGGCTCCATGACGTCAGGCTTTCGCCACACCTTCAATCATTGGCTGGAGCAACGCCTGACGGCCGAGCTGTACCTCAACCCACAAACCCCGGCCCAGGCGGATCAGCTCAGCACCTGGCTGGCGCACCAATCGCTGGTACAGAGGGTGTTGCCGACCTGGCAGGTCGCGGTGCAAGTGCAGGGTTGGCCGGCGGATGTGTTCGGGGTGGTCGATGATCCGACCTATCGTCAGCATTGGCCGTTGTTGGAGGCTGTCGCTGAGCCCTGGGACCAACTGCTGGGTGACGACACTTTGATGCTCAGCGAGCAGTTGGCGCGCAGGTTGTCAGTCAGGCTCGGGGATTCGCTCAATATCCCCACGCCGCAAGGTGCATGGTCGCCCAGGGTGGTGGGGATCTACGCCGATTACGGTAATCCCAAGGGGCATATCCTGGTCAATTCCGCGCACCTGCTGGCGCACTGGCCGACCCTCTCGCCGGCGCGTTTCAACCTGCGCGTCGCGCCGCCCGATGTGGCGTCACTGGTGCGCGAAGTGCAGCGCGAATTTGCCCTGGACGACAGCCGTATCGTCGATCAACAGCAACTCAAGGGCTGGTCAAGCCAGGTGTTCGAACGCACCTTCGCCGCGACCGCCGCCCTCAACAGCCTGACCCTGGGCGTGGCCGGCGTGGCGCTGTTCATCAGCCTGCTGACCCAGAGCCAGAGCCGCCTCGGCCAACTCGCTCCGCTGTGGGCGCTGGGCGTGACACGGCGACAATTGATGCTGCTGAACCTGGGCCAGACCTGGCTGCTGGCGGTGCTCACCCTGATGCTGGCGTTGCCGCTGGGGGTGCTGCTGGCGTGGTGCCTGGACGCGGTGATCAACGTGCAGGCCTTTGGCTGGCGGCTACCGTTGCAGGTGTTCCCGTGGCAGCTCGCACAATTACTCGGGCTGGCGATGCTGGCCACATTGTTAGCATCGGCCTTGCCGCTGTGGCAGTTGTACCGCAGCCGCCCGGCGGATTTGCTTCGGACCTTTGCCCATGAAGATTAAGGCGTTGATCTGCGCGTTATGGCTGCTGGCGGCCTGTGACAAAGTCCCCGCACCCCAGGAGAGCTTCGCAGGCCTGGGCAGCGATGCAGCGGACTTTGCCCAAGTGGTGCCCGGCAAGGCGTTCAGCTTTCCCGAGGACCACGGCCCCCATGACGGCTTTCGCATCGAGTGGTGGTACGTTACCGCCAACCTCAAGGATGCCGAGGGCAATGTGTTCGGCGTGCAATGGACGCTGTTTCGCAACGCGTTGAAAGCCGGGCCGACCCAGGCCGGCTGGCAGGATTCGACGGTGTGGCTCGGCCATGCCGCCGTCACCTCTGCCAACCGCCATTACGCCGCCGAACGTCTAGCCCGTGGCGGCGTTGGCCAGGCCGGTGCCCAGGCCGCGCCGTTCACTGCGTGGATCGACGATTGGAACTTTGCCAGCCGTCCTGGCGCAGTCGGTGCATTGGCGGATATGCAACTCAAGGCCAGCGATGCGCACTTCGCCTACGACCTGCGCCTCACCGCCAGTCGGCCGCTGGTGTTGCAAGGCGACAACGGCTACAGCCGCAAATCCGACCAGGGCCAGGCGTCGTATTACTACAGTCAGCCGTTCTTCACTGCCGAGGGCAGTGTGCGCATTGACGGCAACACCTATCAAGTCACCGGCCCGGCCTGGCTCGACCGCGAATGGAGCAGCCAACCCCTGAGCGCCAACCAGACCGGTTGGGACTGGTTCTCCCTGCACCTGGATCGGGGCGCGCAACTGATGCTGTTTCGCGTACGCCAGAAGGACGGCGGCGGTTATCTCACCGGCACCTGGATCGACGCCCAGGGACGTACCGAGACGTTGCACAACGCCGATATCCAACTCGCCCCGCTGGAAAGCACGGCCATTGATGGGCGCAACATTCCTACGCGCTGGTCGCTGAAAATTCCTCGCAAACAGCTGGATATCACCACCGAAGCCGTCAACCCGAATGCCTGGATGAACCTGGGGATTCCGTATTGGGAAGGGCCGGTGCGGTTTGAGGGCGGGGTGGGGTATCTGGAGATGACGGGGTATTAAGGCGGATTCGAGGTCCCACATTGGATCTCCATGCTTCAGATAGAGCTCAGGCTGCCCGTCCTTCACTCCGGCGCCAACGCCAGTTGCAACGGCAAGCGCGCCATGCTCGTGCTCTTCAACGAGCCCAGGTACAACCAGTCGCCATACTCCCGCGCGGTGGTAATCGGTGAGTAGTTGCCTGCGCTGCCATCCTGCAAATTGGCGATGACCTTGCCGTTGGTATCCAACCCCAGCACAAAGGCTTTGCGCTCGATGGGCTTGGGCACGACCATCAGTGCACGCACCATCACTTTGCGCAGCAGCGGGTAGCCGGCAAAGCTGTCCAGCAATGGATTGCGCGGTGAATAGAGCGCCACCCAGAAGCGGTCCTGGCCGTTGAAACTCAGGTTGTCCGGCAGGCCTGGCAGGTTGTCGATAAACAGGTCGTGGCTGCCGGCGCGTTCGCCTTTGAGCCAGTAGCGGCTGATGCGATAGGCGCCGGTTTCATTCACCAGTACGTAGCGTTCGTCCGGGCCCAGGGCGACGCCATTGGCAAATTGCAGTTGGTCGAGCAACACCTCGGTGCGGCCATTGCTGAAGTCGTAACGCAGCAGCCGACCATCACCGCCATGCTCGATCACGGCTTCGCCATCCTGGCCATACCCCCAGCGGCTCGATGCGTCGCTGAAATAGGCATAGCGGCCACTGGCGTCCACGATGACGTCATCGGTAAAACCGAAGGGCACGCCATCGGCGCCGGTGCTCAGGGAGGTGAGTTGGCGGTTGGCATCCAGTGCGAGCAGACCTTTCACGCCATCGGCAATGATCAAGCGCCCATCCGGGTGCAACGCCAGGCCCAGCGGGCGTCCGCCCGTATTGGCGAGTACCTCAAGGTTGCGGCTGTCGGGGGAGGTGCGGATGATGCGCCCATCCTGCAGGCCGCTGATGAGAAAACCCTGGGCATCCAACAGCAACGCCTCCGGCCCGGCGATGTCCTGGGCGCCGATTTTCTGCACGCCCTTGAGGCGTTGGTTCTCGGCGAAAGGGCCTTCTTTCATCGATGGCGCTTTGGGCGGCGCCCAGTTCACCGGTTGTACCTTGGTCGGCATCAGCAGCAAAAAGGCGACCACCGCCAGCAGCAACACAAACAGCAGATGGCGCAGTTTTTTTGGACGGGTACTCATGACGATTCCTGATTGTCGTTGGGGCTCATAGCGGTTTTGGGTGGTGACTGAGCTTAGCCCGGCTTCAGGATCGCGCTAGTTCACTGCCCGTTTCACATCAGTGGATCCCAGCGTTGTGACCAGTCACCTTCGGCCTTGACCACATCGCGCAGTAACGCCAATGCCTGCTGCAACACCGCCGAATCCCGCGCCCTTGAATACACCAGGAAGGTCGGGAAGCTGAACTCCGGCGCCTTGGACACACGCTGCATCACACCGCTGTCCAAGTAGCTTTGCACTACCCGCGTGCGGAAATAGCCAGCGCCGCCATTTTCGAGGATGTACTGCAAGGCCAACGGCCCCAGGTTGAAGCTCACCGCAGCCCGGGCCTTGTCGGGCAGGGCGGCGTCGTGTTGCTGGCGAAAGCCCGGCCCCCAGTCGATGTAGACGTACGGCGCCGGCTTGCTGACCAATTGCACCAGGATCAGTTTTTCTTCCAGTACCTGTTCCACCTGCAACCCCGGCCAGTATTGCGGCTGGAACACCAGCGCCGCGTCGAGCACGCCCAGTTCCAGCTGGCGCAACAGGTGGTCGCCTTCACGCACTTCGGTGCGCAGCGCGTGGCCCGGAATGTGTTCGCGCAGCGCCTTGGCCCACCCGAGCATCAACGGGTTGCACAGGCTGACCTCACCGCCGATGTGCAGCACATTGCGATAGCCATCGGGCAACGGCAGGTCACGCCGCGCGGCTTCCCAGGTTTGCAGCAACTGGTTGGCATACACCACGAAGGCCTCGCCGTCGGCGGTCAGGCGTGCGCCGGCGCGGTTGCGGATAAACAGCGTACTGCCCAGTTGGCTTTCCAGGCTTTTGACCCGTGCGGTGATGGCGGTCTGGGTGACGTGAAGTTTCTCAGCGGCCGCCGCCAGGCTGCCGCAACGGGTGATTTCGAGAAAGGTGCGTGCCAGTTCGATGTCCATGAAGACCCCTGGGGATGAATGGGGGCATTGTAGAACTGATCACGCAGAAGCGGGGATTGGCAGGCGACTCCATCGACGCGCTACTCCCAACCGTCTGGGTCAAGACAGCGAGTTGACCGTGGCGGCTGTCTGCCATACGCCAGGAAGTCGCCCACCCAGCGGTTGATGCAGCCGCCGGCGTCCGGTCTTGCGGGATCCTTGAGACGCAGTTGTTCGACCTGGGATGCAGCTGTCGTGCTGTGTTCAGCGTTGAGCAGCACCATGCGTGCGACACGCTCTGGATACAGCGCACCGTAACGGCTGCCCAACCGCGTGCCATCGGCGTTACCCAGATAGAGCAGTTGTGCATCCCCCAGTTGGGCACGTACGAACTCCATGTCCCGTGCGGCGTGTTCTACGCCGTTCTGTTGGCTGAGGTCACGAGGGCTGAGCTCGATGACGTCATAACGGTTGACCAGCTTGCGATACGCTTGTGTGGCATAGGATTCCCAGCGGGTGGCCAGGTGAATCACGAAGGTGCCCTGGTTGTTGGGCGCGGTATCGCCGGCCTGGGTGAACACCACTCCCTCGCGGCTCAACGGCTCGCGGGCGCCGACGCGGGTCAGGTGCAGGCGCAGGGTGCCTTGCCGAGGCGCGGCGTAGTTGCGCGGTACGGTCACGACGCCGCACTGGGTGCGTGACACCACGTTGGGGTCCAGCCGTTCGAGGGCGGGGAGGGGGCAGTCCAGCAGCCAATCGATGGCGGTGGGTTGGATCAGTGATGCGGTATGGCCAATGTTTACCATCAAGCACAGACAGCCACACGCGAGGTGTTTTGCAATCGTCATCAAGAGGTCCTGGGCAGCCGTGTGATAACGGCTTTTTTACCAAGGACCTTGGTTCGAGGAATGTAGGGGAAGAACGTGGGTTGCGTAGGAAACTGGAGTTTTGTTTATCGGATATCGGTTTTCCAACCGCCACCCAGTGCCTTGTACAACGCAATGCTGGCCTGCAGGCGCGCCAGGCGCAGTTGCACGTTCAGGTCCTGGGCAGCGTACAGCGTGCGTTGGGTTTCGAGCACCGTGAGCAAGTCCTCGGCGCCGGCCTGGTAGCGGCTTTCGGCGATTTGGAAGGCAGCCTGGGCCTGCTGCAATTCATCCGTTTGCCAATGACGCTGCTGGTCCAGCCGCGTGATGCTGCTGAGGGTTTTTTCCACATCGGCAAAACCGTTGATGATCGCACCGCGGTAGGCGTACAGCAGCTCATCCTGGCGTGCTCGGGCCTTGTCGCGCTCGGCGCTTAAACGGCCGTTGTTGAAGATCGGCCCCACCAGGCCGGCCGTCAGCGTGTAGTAGGGGCTGCGCAGGATGTCCACGGCCTTGTAGGCGTCGGAGCCCACTGTGGCGCCGAGGGTCAGGGCTGGCAGCATGGCCGCTCGGGCCACGGTGACATTCGCCTGCGCGGCTGCCAGCTCGGCCTCGGCCTTGGCAATATCGGGTCGGCGGCTGAGCAACTGGCTGGGCATGCCGGCGCCGATGGTTGGCCACGTCATGGCCTGGAAGGGCTCTGCACCCAGGTCCAGGTTTTGCACCGGCTGGCCGAGAAGCGCCGCGAGGGTGATCTGCGCGTCTTCGGCCAGTTGCTGAATCAAGGGCAATTGGCGCCGCTGGCTGGCGACCAGGCTTTTCTGTTGGGCCAGTTCCAGCGCCGTGGCGGAGCCGGCGTCATAGCGGGTCTGCACCAGGTCGAGCACGTTGCGGGCATTGGCCAGGTTCAGCTCGGCGATCTGCTGGCGCTGGCGCGCGGCCAGGGTTTGCGCGTAGCGGTCGGCCACGTTGCTGAGCAAGGTCAGTTCCACGGTGGCCTGGTCGAATTCGCTGGCCCGCAGCCCTTGCAGCGCGCTGTCGCGGGCGGCAGCACGTCCACCCCAGAAGTCCACTTCGTAACTGGCCGCCAGGCTGGCGCCGAAATTGTCCACCGCGTCATCGCTCGGCGAAGCGTCCAGGTCCGGCCCGCCCTGGCCGTGCAGCAATTTCTGATGGCTGGTGGTGAGGTCGAACTTCACCTCGGGCAACAGCGGCGCCCCGGCGATCACCGCGCTGGCCTGGGCCTGGCGCACGCGGGCCATGGCGGCGGCCACGTCGACGCTGTCACGCCGGGCCTGCTCGACCAGCCGGTTCAACTGCGGGCTGCCGAATTGCGTCCACCAGCGCTGGTTGGTGGCCTGGGCCGCGTCGCGCTCGGCGAATTGCCAGGCGGCCGGTGGCGCAATGCCGCTGTCCACCGAGGGCGGATCGCCGGCGCAGGCATTGAGCAGCAGGCACAGGCTGAGCAGGGACAGCTGCGAGGGGATGGATCGTTTATTCACTGGTCAATGCCTTAACCGGATCGAGCCGGGCAGCTTTACGGGCCGGCATAAAGCCGAATACGACGCCGGTGACCAGCGCGCAACCAAATGCGCCCAGCACCGCCACCAGGGAAAATTGCACCGCCACCTTGGCCAGCACCAATACGCCGCCCACCAGCAGCGCCAGGGCAATGCCGCACAGGCCGCCGACCACCGAAAGCATCACCGCCTCGGTCAGGAACTGGCGCAGGATGTCGCGTTGGCGTGCACCGGTGGCCATGCGGATGCCGATTTCACGGGTGCGCTCGCGCACGGTCATCAGCATGATGTTCATCACGCCGATGCCGCCCACCAGCAAGGAAATCGCCGCAATCGAGCCAAGCATCAGCGACAGGGTGTTCTGGGTCCGGGCCTCGGCCTGGATCATTGCGGCGTTGTTGGTCAACTCGTAGTCGTGTGTGCCGTTGTGCAGCTTCTGCATCAGTTGGTCGATGGCCACTTCGGCGTCGTGGACCCTGCCCGCGTCGGCGGCGGCGATCACCACGTATTCGGGGTCGTAGCTGCCAAACAAACGCACGCTGGCGGCGGTGTAGGGGATGGCGATGCGGTCGTCACTGTCCTTGTCGCCGGAGGCGGCGCCTTTTTCCGCCAGCACGCCGATCACCTGGAACGGTACGTTCTCGATCAAGATGTATTGCCCGATCGGATTGACCTGGCCCTTGAACAGCTTTTCGCGGATACGGTGGCCGATCACGGCGACCGTGGCCCCGCTGCGCTCGTCGGCGGTGGTGAAGTAACTGCCCTCGACCACCGGCCAGTTGAAAATGTCCGGAAAATTGGTGTCGTTGCCGCCCACATACGCCATGTAATCGACGTTGCCATAGCGCACACCCGCCTTGCTGCCATTGACCGGCATGATGCGCTTGACCTGCGGCAGCGCGGCCAGTGCCTGGACGTCATTGAGGGTGACCACGCCCAGTGGCGCGCGTGGGTTGGGCGACGCGCCGCTCAGATAGAGAATGTTGGAACCGAACGCGCCCATCTGCGCCATGACCTGGCGCTTGCTGCCTTCGCCGACGGCGAGCATCACCACCACGGATGCCACGCCGATGATGATCCCCAGCAAGGTCAGTGCGGTGCGGAAACGGTTTATCCACATCACGCGCCAGGCGGCTTGCACAGCGTCCAGCACTTCGGCTCTCCACGCGCCGTTATGCTCGGCGCCGTCGATCAGGCGTTGACGCAGGTCCACGGCTTGCAGGGCGCCGTTGGCGGCGGGCGGGGCGGTAGCATTGTCGTCGGCCGAGTCGCTGATGATCAGGCCATCCCGGATCTCGATGATGCGGTTGGCCCGTGCTGCGACTTCGCGGTCGTGGGTGATCAGGATCACCACGTGGCCCTGGCTGGCCAGCTCGTCCAGCAGGGTCATTACCTCGGCGCCGCTATGGCTGTCGAGGGCGCCAGTAGGTTCGTCGGCGAGAATGATGTGGCCGCCGTTCATCAGCGCGCGGGCGATGGATACCCGCTGCTGCTGACCGCCGGACAGTTGATGGGGACGGTTGCCGGTACGCTCGGCCAGGCCCAGGCGGGTCAGCAGCGCGTTGGCTCGGGCGTGGCGCTCGGCCGCGCTGATACCGGCGTAGATCGCCGGCATCTCGACGTTCTCCTGGGCCGAACCCGAGGGGATCAAGTGATAGCCCTGAAACACAAAACCAAAGGCTTCGCGGCGCAGCCAGGCCAGTTCGTCACTGTCCAGGTGAGCGACGTTTTCCCCGGCGAACAGGTAGTCCCCCACCGTGGGGCGATCGAGGCAGCCGAGGATGTTCATCAGCGTGGACTTGCCGGAGCCGGAAGCGCCGACGATGGCGACGAATTCCCCGGCATGGATCGACAGGTCGATGCCGCGCAACACGTCCACCTGCGGGCTGTCGCCACCGCCGTAGGACTTGCGGATGTTCTTGAGTTCGATCAGGGGCGTGGTCACCTCAACCCCCACTGCCAGCAGCCGGGCCGATCAACAGGTGGTCGCCTTCGCTCAGGCCGCCGAGCACCTGGACCCGCAGACGATCACTGATGCCCAGTTGCACCTCGCGTTCCTCGATGCGGCCGTTCTCCATCACCACGCGGGCGATCTGCTTATCGGCGTTGCTGGTGCCCAGCAGGGCGGCAACCGGCGCGGTGAGGGCGTCCTTGACCTGTCCTGCGACAAAAAACACCTGGGTGGTCATTTCGGCCATCAATGCGTTGTCGCCGTTGTCCACATCCAGCAGTACGGTGTACAGCACCACGCGGCCGGTGCCGCTTTTGCTGGAGCTGTTGGGACTGCCGCTGCCCTGGGTTTCATTGAGCGGCTTGGGCGGGATCGGCAGGATCTGCCGCACGGTGCTGGCCCAGCGGCGGTTGCCGCCGCTCAGTGTGGTGAAGTAGGCCGTCATGCCGGGTTTGACGTGGCCGATGTCGGCCTCCGAGACTTCGGCCCACACGGTCATCGGCGACAACTTGGCGATGCGCAGGATCAACGGCGTCTGCTGCTGGGCATTGAGGGTCTGGCCGACCCGTGCGTCGACGGCGACCACGGTGCCGGTCATCGGCGCGTAGATGCGTGTATAGCCCAGCTCCGCTTCGTCACTGCGCAGGCTGGCCTGGGCCTGGAGGATCTGCGCCTGGAACATATCGACACGGGCCTGGGTGGCGCTCAGTTCGGCCTTGGCGGTTTGCACATCTTCCTCGCGGGTGGCGTTGCCCGCGACCAGGCGCTGCTGGCGCTGGTACTTCTGGCGCGCCAGTTCGTGCAGGGCCTTCTGTTCCTGCAACTGCGCCTTGAGGTTTTCGATGGCGTAGCGGCTGGCATCGAGCTTGGCTTTTTGCGTCGAGGGATCGATCTCTACCAGCAATTGGCCTTCCTGCACCTGATCGCCGGCTTCAACGTGGATCTTGCGGATTTGCCCGGACGCCTGGGCGCCCACGTCCACGTAACGACGCGGCTGCAAGGTGCCCAGGGCCGTCACGCTGTTTTCGATATTGCCGCGGGTCACGGTGACGGTAGTCAGTGTGTCACGGCCGGGCGGCAGGACCTGCCAGGCGGCGACGGCGATGACGGGAATCAGGCACGCCACAACTAGCAGGGCGCGTCGGGCAGGTCGAGGGCGTTTCATGCTTAGGTTCCAGCCAGGAAAGTTCGGAGCGCAGTTGCGCAGAGCTGACAGTTAAACGAGAGAAACACGTGGGGATTTAGGCTGTTACACACCGTGAAACACGTCTGCCGGGTAAAAAAAACGACCGATGGCGCAAGACTTGTTTAAAAGTAGATGAGAATTACTATAAATTGCACGCACCCAAACTGCCATTACGCAGTGGGTTGTCATTTTTCAGGTACTCAAGGAACGGATATCGCCCTTCTGCGGCGGTCGGGAGTCATGTTGGAAAACTACTATCGCGAGCTGGTGTGTTTCCTCAACGCCAAGCTGGGCAACCGTCAGGTGGCCGAAGATGTGGTGCATGACGCTTACGTTCGGGTACTGGAACGATCTAGCGCCGTCCCCATCGACCAGCCCCGCGCGTTTTTGTACCGCACCGCGCTGAACCTGGTGATCGACGGCCATCGGCGCAATGTGCTGCGCCAGTACGAACCGCTGGAAATACTCGACAGCGAAGAACGCTTTTCCCCCGGTTCCCCCCACGCCAGCCACGACCAGGACCAGCGCCTGGAGCTGCTTGAGCGTGCCCTGGCCGAGTTGCCGAAAGCCTGTCGCGACAGCTTCCTGCTGCGCAAGCTCGACGGCATGACCCACCTGCAGATTGCCGAGCGCCTCGGTATTTCCCGCGCCCTTGTGGAAAAACATATCGTCAACGCCATGAAGCACTGCCGGGTGCGGATGCGCGAGTGGGAAGCACACTGATCGCTGATCAGTTAAATTTTATTTCACTGTCCTCGTTTCCTATCAACACATGACCTGTTGTACAGGTCTTGAAGGTATTCCTGCCCCATCGCCAAGGGGCTTATCCAGAGGACACTGGAATGACACAGGCAATTGCTTCGCCCGCGGTTCACGACCTTATCGGTATCGGTTTTGGCCCATCGAACCTGGCGCTGGCCATCGCCCTGCAGGAACGAGAGAAAACCCAGGGCAAACTGGACGCGCTGTTTCTCGACAAGCAGGCCGATTACCGCTGGCACGGCAATACCCTGGTGACCCAGAGCGAACTGCAGATTTCGTTTCTCAAGGACCTGGTGACCCTGCGCAACCCCACCAGCCCTTACTCCTTCGTCAATTACCTGAAGGCCCACGACCGCCTGGTCGACTTCATCAACCTGGGCACCTTTTACCCGTGCCGCATGGAGTACAACGACTACCTGCGCTGGGTCGCGGCGCAGTTCCAGGGCCAGGGCCGTTATGGCGAGGAAGTGCTCGCGATCGAACCGATCCTGCATCAGCAGCAGGTTGAAGCACTGCGCGTGATTTCCCGCGACGCCCACGGCGAGCAGCATGTGCGCACCACGCGCTCGGTCGTGGTCAGCGCCGGTGGTACGCCACGGGTGCCGGAGGCGTTCAAGGGGCTCAGGGACGACCATCGCGTATTCCATCACTCCCAGTACCTGGCACGCATGGCGCAACAACCCTGTGTGGACAGCAAGGCGATGCGCATCGCGATCATCGGCGGTGGCCAGAGCGCGGCCGAAGCCTTCATCGACCTCAATGACAGCTACCCGTCGGTGCAGGTCGACATGATCCTGCGCGGTTCGGCGCTCAAGCCCGCCGATGACAGCCCGTTCGTCAACGAGGTGTTCTCGCCGGCCTTCACCGACCTGGTGTTCCAACAAGTGGGGGCCGAGCGCGAGCGTCTTGTCGCCGAGTACCAGAACACCAATTACTCGGTGGTGGACCTGGACCTGATCGAGCGTATCTACGGAATTCTCTACCGCCAGAAAGTCTCCGGCATCGCGCGTCACGCCTTCCGCACCATGACCGTGGTGGAAAAAGCGCTGGCCGGTCCGCTGGGTATCGAATTGACCCTGCGCAACTCTGCCACCGGTGACATCACCGTCAATCATTACGACGCCGTGGTGCTGGCCACCGGCTACGAGCGCCAGATGCACCGCGAACTGCTGGCACCTCTGGAAGCGTATATGGGCGATTTCGAAGTGGCCCGCGACTACCGCATCGTCACCGACGAGCGCTGCAAGGCTGGTATCTATATCCAGGGCTTCAGCCAGGCCAGCCATGGTTTGAGCGACACCTTGCTGTCGATTCTGCCGATTCGTGCCGATGAAATTGCCGCATCGTTGTACGAAAACGACCGCAGCCGAGGCAAGGGGCGTTCGGTGAAGGACCTGCTGCTGGCCACTGCCAGCTGACAGGCTGCACTTGTGACCCGGAGGGTCGCCTGATACTGTACAAAAAACCAGTATCGGTAGCCCTCCATGCAGTTGATCGAAAAACTCAGCATCCTCGCCGACGCCGCCAAGTATGACGCTTCGTGCGCCAGCAGTGGCGCGCCCAAGCGCAGTTCGGAGGGCAAGGCGGGGCTGGGCTCCACTGATGGCATGGGCATCTGCCACAGCTATACGCCCGACGGCCGCTGCGTGTCGCTGCTCAAGGTGCTGCTCACCAACTTCTGTCTCTACGACTGCCAATACTGCGTCAATCGCCGCTCCAGCGACGTACCCCGCGCGCGTTTCAGCCCGGAGGAGGTGGTCACCCTGACCCTGGACTTCTACAAGCGCAATTGCGTCAGCGGGCTGTTCCTCAGCTCCGGCATCATCCGTTCGTCCGACTACACCATGGAGCAACTGGTGCGGGTGGCGAAACTGCTGCGTGAAGAGCATGACTTTCGCGGCTATATCCACCTCAAGACCATCCCCGACGCCGACCCGGCGCTTATCGCCGAGGCCGGGCGCTATGCCGACCGGCTGAGCGTGAACATCGAACTGCCCACCGAGGCCAGCCTGAACACCCTGGCGCCGGAAAAACAGATCGTCACGATCAAGCAGGCCATGCAGACCATCTACACCGGCGAGCAGACGGTGCTCAACGAACCCCGCGCCCCGCGTTTCGCCCCGGCCGGGCAGAGCACGCAGATGATCGTCGGCGCCGACGACACCGATGACAGCACCATCCTTCACGGCGCCGAGGCGCTGTATGGCAACTTCAAGCTGCGCCGTGTGTATTACTCGGCGTTCAGCCCCATCCCCAACAGCCCGAAAAGCGTGCCCCTCGCCGCGCCGCCCTTGATGCGCGAGCACCGTTTGTACCAGGCGGATTTCCTGCTGCGCAGCTACGGCTTCAGTGCCAATGAATTATTTGAAGGCCCCGGCCATCTGGCGCTGGATATCGACCCCAAGCTGGCCTGGGCCCTGGAGCATCGGGAGGTGTTTCCCCTCGACCTCAATCGCGCCGAACCGACCCTGATCGCACGCATCCCCGGCATCGGCCTGCGCACCACGCAACGCCTGGTGGACCTGCGCCGTGAACGCAAGATCCGCTTCGAAGACCTGGCGCGCATGCGCTGTGTGCTGGCCAAGGCCAAGCCGTTTTTCATCACCAGCGACTACCACCCGCAGCAAGCCGACAGCACCAGCGTGCTGCTGCGCGAACAACTGCGTGACCGCCCGCAACCGCAACAGATGGGGTTGTGGGGATGATCAGCCTGGAATGCGACAACCTGTTCAGCACCTGGCGCGAGCAAGCCCGCTGGCTGCTCAGCCATCAGGTCGACCCCAGCCAGGTGAGCTGGGGCGAGGCCGAAGTGGCGGACCTGTTCGCCACTGACGAAGCGATCCCTGAAGGTCTCGGCCCTTACCAGGCGCGCATTCCCAAGGCGCTGATCGAGCTGCTGGAGTCGGCGGCCTGCTATCACGGAGACCAGCGCTGGAGCCTGCTGTATGAAGTGCTATGGCGCGTCAGCCATGGCGACCGCACGGCGATGCTGGCGGGGGACAAGCTGGGCAGCGAATTGCAGCGGCGTATCAAGCAGGTCAGCCGTGAAGCCCACCACCTGCATGCGTTTGTGCGGTTCATTGCGTTGCCTGCAGAGGCGGGCCCTGAGTTGCCGGAATATGTGGCCTGGCATGAGCCGGCCCACGACATTTTGAAATCGGCCAGCCAGCACTTTGTCGGGCGTATGGGGCGACATCGGTGGATGATCGCCACCCCGCTGGATGGGGTGTATTACGACGGTGAACAGCTGATTCATCAGCGCGAGTGCCCCGAGGCATGGCAGCAGTTGGCGCAGAATGTCGAAGACCCGCACAGCGCTATGTGGTTGACCTACTACAGCCACATTTTCAATCCGGCGCGGTTGAACCCCAAGGTGATGGAAGGGCACTTGCCGAGTCGGTTCTGGAAGAACTTGCCCGAGGGCAAGTTGATACCGGGGTTGATCAGCGAGGCGCGTACGGGCAAACAGAAGGATGGGCAGGCGAAGTTGGTTGGCACTAAGCCGGGAAAACGGATTTCGAGCAGGCACGGTTGAAAGTGGGGAATGGGTATCTACACAATTTCCAGTGGATGCTGAATCTATGGCAAATGGGCTGTTGTGGTGAGCGGGACACGCCCGCTGAACACAGAGTTATGTATCAGCCTTCAAGAGTTGTGTAGATACCCATGGCCATCGGGGGCAAGCCCCCTCCCATATGGGATCTCCGGTGTTAGGGGAGTGGCGTCAGGTCAGTTCGGTCGCGGTGTTTTTAACCACTGCCAACTCCGGGTGCGCCACCAACTTATCGATGTGCAACTCATCATTGTTCAACCAGGTCTCCGTCAGCACCCGGTAATGCTCCATGTCCCGGCAACGCATGCGCAGGCTGTAGTCAAACGGCCCACTGATCAATTGGCATTCGAACACCTGGGGACAGGCCTTGACGCAGGCTTCGAAGGCCTTTTGCGCCGAGCGCCCGCTTTGGTTGGACAAGGCCACCAGCACCAGCAACGACAGCCCTGGCGAGACCATCTGCACATCGATGATCGCCCCATACCCACGGATCACCCCGCGGCGCTCCAGCTTGCGCACTCGCTCCAGGCAGGGTCTGGGGGTGAGGTGCACCAGTGACGAGAGCTTTTCGTAGGTGATGCGCCCCTGATGGCGCAGCACTTCGATGATTGCTTCATCGATGCGGTCCAGCGCGGGGGAGGTATGGGGTCCGTTGGCCTTGGTATCCATGGGTTTCACTTCAAACGATTGGAAAGAAATTGCTGCAAGCGCTCGCTCTTGGGGTGATCGAGGATCTCGGCGCCGCCGTGTTCCTCGACCCGGCCCTGGTGCAGGAACAGCACTTGGCTGGACACCTGGCGGGCAAAGCCCATCTCGTGGGTGACCATCAGCATGGTACGACCTTCCTCGGCCAACGTCTGTATGACTTTGAGGACTTCTCCTACAAGCTCAGGGTCGAGTGCGGACGTTGGCTCATCGAACAGAATGATTTCCGGCTCCATCGCCAACGCCCGCGCAATCGCCACGCGCTGTTGCTGGCCACCGGACAGGAACGCCGGGTATTGATCCGCGACGCGGCCGGGCAGACCGACCTTGTCCAGGTACATCCGTGCGCGCTTTTCTGCTTCAGCCGCACTGACGCCCAACACCCGGCGGGGCGCCATGGTGATGTTTTCCAGCACGGTCATGTGGCTCCACAGGTTGAAGTGCTGGAACACCATGGCCAGGCGCGTGCGCAGGTTTTGCAATTGCGCTTGATGCGGCGCACGGGTGCCGGCGCGGCCTTGCTGCATTTCGATGCTGATCCCGTCCAGGGTGATCACCCCGGCGTCGGGCTGTTCCAGAAAGTTGATGCAGCGCAGCATCGTACTTTTGCCTGAGCCACTGGCGCCAATCAGGCTGATTACATCGCCTTGGCGGGCGTTGAGCGAAACCCCTTTGAGCACCTCGTGCTCGCCGTAGCGTTTATGAATGCCTTCAACTTGCAGCTTGATCGCAGCGGTTGCGGTGTTGGCAGTGGGTTCGTCAACAGGATAAGTGGCCAGGGCCTGCGCGGACTGATTCATGGGTTAGCCTCGGGTAGGAACAAGAAAACGCATCCAGCGACGTTCGGCCAGTCGAAACAGGCCCACCAGTGCAAAGGACAGCAACATGTACAACAGGGCGGCGATGCCGAAGGCCTGGAACGTCAGGAACGTCTCGGCATTGGCGTCGCGGGCCACTTTGAGGATATCGGCGACGGTGGCGGTGAACGCCAGCGACGTGGCGTGCAGCATCAGGATCATTTCATTGCTGTAGGCCGGCAACGCACGGCGCAACGCGGCAGGCACCACCACAAACAGGTTCAAGCGCCAGCCGTGCAGGCCATAGGCGCGGGCGGCTTCGATCTCGCCGTGGGGGATATTGCGGATGGCTCCGGCGAAAATTTCCACGGTGTAGGCGCAGGTGTTCAGCACAAAGGCCAGCAAGGTGCAGTTCAGCGCGTTGCGGAAAAACTGATTGAGCAGTGCGTTGTCCTGTACCACGTCCAGGCTGTACAGCCCGGTGTAGCAAATCAGCAGTTGGATATACAGCGGCGTGCCGCGAAACAGGTAGGTGTAGACCTCCACCGGCCAGCGCAGCCAGAAGTGCTCCGAGACCCGAGCCAAAGCCAGGGGAATCGACAGAACGAAACCCACCACCACCGAAATGATGAACAGCCAAAGCGTCATGGCCACGCCGGACAAGCCCGCGCCATCACTGAACAAGTAGGCCAGGCCGTATTGCTGGAACAGTTCGATCATCGCGCCATCCCCTTGATGCCGAGGTTGTAGCGCCGTTCGAGGCGCTTGAAGATGCGGTTGGAGAGGGTGGTGATCACCAGGTAGACCAGGCCGGCGAGGATCAGGAAGTACAGCGGCTCGTTGGTGGTCTTGCCAGCGTTTTGCGCGGCCTTGACCAGGTCCGACAGGCCGATGATCGACACCAGCGCCGTGGACTTGAGCAGCACCAGCCAGTTATTGCCCAGGCCCGGCAGTGCGAAGCGCATCAACTGCGGGAAGAGCACCAGGTGAAACCGCTGCCAGCGGCTCAGGCCATAGGCAGTAGCGGCTTCCAGTTGGCCGACCGGCACACTGAGGATCGCGCCACGGAAGTTTTCGGTGAAATATGCGCCGTAGATAAACCCAAGGGTAATCACCCCGGCGGTAAACGGGTCGATTTCAAAATAGGCCCAGCCAAAGCTTTCGGTCAGGTCGTTGAGCCACAGTTGCAGGCTGTAGAAAATCAGCAGGATCAGCACCAGGTCCGGCACGCTGCGGATCAGCGTGGTGTACAGCGTGGCCGGCACCCGCAGCCAGTTGGCGCGGGACAGCTTGGCACCGGCGGCGAGCAGACCGAGGGTGAGGCTCAGGGCCAGCGCGAGGAACGCCAGTTTGAGCGTCATCCAGGCGCCCTGGGCCAGCATGGGGCCGTAGCCTTGCAGGTTGAGGAGGTCGTTCATGGGGAGAAATCTCTAAAGGCGCAGATATTCCCCTGCGGGCCCGGCTTGTGGGGGAGGGGGTAAGCCCCCTCCCACATGAGTCCTCTACCACAGGGGGCTCGGCGTTGGCTTACTCGTGGTAGATGTCTTGATCGCCGAAGTATTTTTTCTGGATCTGCGCGTAGGTGCCATCGGCCTGGACGGCGGCGATGCCCTTGTTGATCAGCGCGCGCAATTCCTGGTCGTTCTTGCGCAGGCCCATGGCAATGTCCAGCGGCAAGGTCGGGTCCTTGAAGGCCGGGCCGGTCTTGAAGTCGGCGCCTTCGGGCTTGGACAGGAAGTTGAGCTGGGCTTCGAGTTTGTCGGTCAGGGTGGCATCGAGGCGACCGTTTTGCAGGTCGGCGTAGTTCTGTTCCTGGGACTGGTAGGCCTTGACCTGTGCCCCGAGCTTGGCCAGGTGCGCACGGGCATAGGCTTCCTGCAACGAGCCTTGCAACACGCCCACCTGCTTGCCTTTCAACGATTCGGGTGTGTCGCCAAAGTCGGCGCTTTTACGGGTGATCACCGACGTGGGGCTGAGGAACAGCCGGTCGCTGAAATCGATGACTTTCTCACGGGCCGGGGTCACGGCCATGGACGACATGATGGCGTCGAACTTGCGTGCGCGCAGGGCCGGGATCATGCCGTCGAATTCGTTGTGCACCCAGGTGCATTTCACGTCGAGCTTGGCGCAGATGGCGTTGCCCAATTCGATATCAAAACCTTGCAGGCTGCCGTCAGCGGCCACGGATTCGAAGGGCGGGTATTCGGGGAACACGCCGAAGCGGATTTCTTTCCAATCCTGGGCGTGGGCGGCGGTGGCGCACAGTGGCAACAGCAACGCAGCGAACAGTGATCGCAATGGAGTCATGGTGTAGTCCCTATATTTTGTAATTGATGTCAGGGCAGTAAAAAAGAGGTGCAGCTGCATTCATTCGGTGACTCTCTGGTCGGGCTCAGAATGCTTCATGGTGGTGCGTTTTTTGTGTCGTTTACCTGGTGCGCAAAGCGCAAATTGCGCTGTAAAAAAGCGCAATGCAGCGGAATCGGCTGTCGGACCCGCTGAATCGGCTTTTCAACGCTGTAAATAGGGCCTGCCCTAGGCGCAAAGCGGCAGGCCAGAGCGGTCTCAGGCGCGCTTTTTGTGCTGTGCGCGTGGCTGTTGGGCCAGGCGCGCAAAAAGGTCTTTCGGGTCGGCGAGGTCCGGCACCAATTCCAACTCGCTGCCCACATCCAGCGACTTGGCCACGTCCAGCACATAGCGCAGGGCCGAGTAGTCTTCGATGGCAAAGCCCACCGAGTCGAACAGCGTGATCTGGCGCGCGTTCTCGCGGCCCGGTTGCTGGCCGTTGATCACCTGCCAGAGTTCGGTCACCGGCGAATCTTCCGGCATGTGCTGGATCTCACCTTCGATACGGCTTTGCGGCTCGTACTCGACGATCACCCGGGCGCGCTCGACGATACGGCGGTCCAGTTCGGTCTTGCCTGGGCAGTCGCCGCCCACGGCATTGAGGTGCATGCCCGGCTCGATCATCTCGTCGGTGAGGATGGTCGCGTAGGCCTTGTCGGCGGTCACGGTGGTGACGATGTCCGCACCTTTGACCGCTTCGGCCACGCTACCGGCCAGGATCACCTTGATCGCCGGGAAGGCCTTGAGGTTGGCTGCCAGCTTGGCAGTGGCCTTGGCGTCGATATCGAACAGACGGATTTCATTGATGCCGAGCATGGCGTGAAAGGCCAGGGCCTGGAATTCACTTTGCGAGCCGTTACCGATCAGCGCCATGCTGCGGCTGTTGTCGCGCGCCAGGTAGCGTGCGACCAGCGCCGAGGTGGCGGCAGTGCGGATGGCGGTGGTCAGGGTCATTTCTGCCAGCAGCACCGGCTTGCCGGTGTCCACATCGCCCAACGCTCCGAACGCCATGACGGTGAGCATCCCCGTCAGGGTGTTCTTCGGGTGGCCGTTGACGTATTTGAAGGCGTACAGCGACGCGTCGGACACCGGCATCAGCTCGATCACACCGTCCGGCGAGTGGTTGGCCAGGCGTGCGCATTTTTCGAAATCCTGCCAGCGCAGGTAGTCGGCGCGGATGTATTCGGCCATCTCGGTGATGCAGGTTTGCAGGCCTTTTTGCGAGACCAGGTAGCTGAGGTCGTTGACGTCGATATAGCGGGTCATGGCAAGACTCCTTATTGAAATGAGGGGCGGGCAGGCAGGTGCACTTCCGCCAGCATGCAGCGGGCGCTGCCGCCGCCGATGCGTTCGATGTTGTCGATGTTCACCACCACCGGTCGGGTATGGCGTTCCACATGCTGGCGCTGGGCCGGTTGCAACGCGCCCCAGGCACTGGCGGACATCACCAGCAGCGGCTGGCCATCGCGGTCGTGGACTTCGAGCATGTTGCCGGCGAAGGCTTCCAACTGGTCAAAATCAAGGGCAAGGATGTCCTTGCCGGTGTCGTGCAGGGAGCGCTCCAGGGTCAGGCGTTCGCCTTCGTCGGGCAGGGCTTGCAGGCACACCACCGAGAGGTCGCGGCCCACGCTCATCATCACGTTGCTGTGGTAGATCGGCGCGTGGTGGCGGTCCACCGCATGGAATACGCAGAGCTGGTAGTCGAGGCGCGCGGCGAATTCGCGCAGCGCATCGTGGTGGGTACGCCCGGAATGGCAGGCGTAACTGATGCGATGCTGGCGGTCGAGCACCATGCTGCCGGTGCCTTCAAGGAAGATGTTGTGTTGTTCGAGGTGGCTCAGGTCGATGGTGTTCTTGACCGCAAAACGTTGTTCCAGTACTTGCAGCACGCCCTTGTTGCGCTCCAATCGACGGTTCTGGCCTTCCATCGGGTACAGCACCAGACTGCCGTCGGCATGGCTGCTCCACCAGTTGTTGGGAAAGATCGAATCGGGGGTATGGGGCGCCGGGGTGTCCTGCACCACCAGTACTTCCACGCCGTGCTGGCGCAGGGTATCGACATAGCCGTCGAACTCTTCCAGCGCTTTCTGCTGTGCGCTGAGTGGGTCCAGGGGCTGGCGTTGGAAGCGGTTGTTGATCGCGGTGTCCGGGTTGAAGGCAAAGCGCGCCGGGCGAATCATCAGGACGGTGTTGGTGGTTTGCATGGGTGCACGAATCCATGGGGTTGGGCAGTGGGGCTATTTTGTGCGCTGTGGCAGAGGAATCCCGGCTGAAACCAACGAGCGCCTCAGCCGGGAAAGCTGAAAAGTGGGGTATGGCAGCCGAACCGGCTGTAGGGGTGAAATGCGCTTGAAGTGTGGGAGGGGGCTTGCCCCGATGGCGGTGGCTCAGCCAGAAAATCCATATCTGAAGGATTGCTTTCGGGGGCAAGTCGAATCGTCGCACCGCCCTTCCCACATTGGTATTGTGGTGTCTGTTCCAGCGTCGTCAGCCAGGAGGAATCATGTCCACCGTCGTTCGTCTCGCCCAAGCCACCGATGCCGAAGGCATCAGCCAAGTCATCCTGGCGGCCCTGCACAGCAGCAATGCGCAGGATTACCCCGCGGATGTGATTGCCCGTGTGGCGAGCAACTTCACGCCGGACGCAGTGCTGGCGTTGCTCAAGCGCCGTATCGTGCTGGTGGCGATCCAGGATCAGAGCGTGGTCGCCACGGCGGCGCTTGACGCCAATGTGGTGCGCTCAGTGTTCGTCAACCCGAGCTTGCAGGGGCAGGGCATCGGCCGGTTGCTGATGATGGAAATCGAGCTGCGCGCCCGTGAAACCGGGGTGACGGTGTTGAGTGTGCCGTCTTCGCTGACCGCCGAGCCGTTCTACACCAAGCTGGGGTTTCACACAGTGCGCGACGTTTACCATGGCAACGAGCGCACGCTGGTGATGGAAAAGACGCTGTCATCACGCTATCCCATCGGGCCGTATCGCGACCGCTCGCACCGTGCGCAAGTGATTGAGTTATGGCAGGAGGCGTTTGGCTATGACACCGCGCATAACCTGCCGAGCCTGGCGATCGATAAAAAGCTGGCCGTCAATGACGGGTTGTTCTTTGTGGCGACGGATAAAAAAGCGGTGATCGGGACCATCCTTGCCGGTTACGACGGCCATCGCGGCTGGCTGTATTCGGTTGCGGTGCACGCGGACTATCGGCGTCATGGCCTGGGCGCGTCGCTGGTACGGCATGCGGAGCAGGCGTTGACGGTACTGGGCTGCATGAAGATCAACCTGCAGATCACCAGTGGCAACGAGGCGGTGGCGGGGTTTTATGAGGCGCTGGGGTATGGGGTGGAGCCGAGGATCAGCATGGGCAAGAAGATTGCTGGGAATATCCCTCAATCTTGAAAATACTGGAGATCAAAATGTGGGGGGGGGCTTGCCCCTCCCACACTTTTTTGCGGTGTTGCTGGGTCAGACCTTGACGATCCAACCCGCTGGCGCTTCAACGTCGCCGGTCTGCACGCCGGTCAGCTCTTTGTAGAGCTTCTGGGTGATTGGGCCGACTTCGGTTTCGCTGTGGAACACATGCAGGTTGCCGTTGTACTGGATGCCGCCGATCGGCGAGATCACCGCCGCAGTACCGCAGGCGCCGGCTTCCTTGAAGTCGGCCAGTTTGTCGATGAACACTTCGCCTTCAACCACTTCCAGGCCCAGGCGGGTCTGGGCCAGTTCGATCAGCGACAGGCGGGTGATGCCTGGCAGCACCGAAGGCGACTTCGGCGTGATGAACTTGTTGTCGTGGGTGATCCCGAAAAAGTTGGCCGAGCCGACTTCTTCGATCTTCGAGTGGGTCATCGGGTCCAGGTAGATCGCGTCGGCGAAGCCGGATTTTTTCGCTTCCGAGCCCGGCATCAGGCTGGCTGCGTAGTTGCCGCCGACTTTCGCAGCACCGGTGCCCTGTGGGGCGGCGCGGTCGAACGTGGAGATCTGGAAGTTGTGTGGCACCAGGCCGCCCTTGAAGTAGGCGCCGACCGGGATGCAGAACACCGAGAAGATGAACTCCGGCGCGGTCCGCACGCCGATGTTGTCACCGGTGCCGATCACGAACGGGCGCAGGTACAGCGCGCCGCCGCTGCCGTACGGCGGGATGAACCGCTCGTTGGCCTTGACCACTTGTTTGCAGGCATCGATGAACACGTCGGTCGGCACATGCGGCATCAGCAGACGGGCGCAACTGCGCTGCATGCGTGCGGCGTTCTGGTCCGGGCGGAACAGGTTGATCGAGCCGTCCTTGCAGCGGTAGGCCTTGAGGCCTTCAAAGCACTGCTGGCCATAGTGCAGGGCGGTGGAGCCCTCGCTGATGTGCAGCACGTTGTCGTCGGTCAGGGTGCCGGCTTGCCACTCGCCATCCTTGAAGGTCTGGAGGTAGCGTTTGTCGGTCTTGATGTAGTCAAAACCCAGCTTGTCCCAATTGATGCTTTCGTTACCCATGACACCCTCTATCTTTGGTCAAGTCGGTTTTTTTCTGAATGGGCGCAACAATACTTCATTCTTGGCCGGTGTGGGAGCGGGCGGTGCGACGATTCGACTTGCCCCCGATGGCTTCACCACGCCTCTACAGGTGCAGCGCGTGACCCAATGCCCTCAATGCAGCTTCCTGCACCGCTTCGCCCAAGGTCGGATGCGCATGGATGGTGCCCGCTACATCCTCCAGGCGTGAACCCATTTCCAGGCTCAGGCCAAACGCGGTGGACAGTTCCGATACACCGACGCCCACGGCTTGCCAGCCGACGATCAGATGATTGTCACGCCGCGCCACCACCCGCACGAAGCCGGTTTTCGACTCCAGGGTCATGGCCCGGCCATTGGCCGCAAACGGGAAACTCGACACGATGCAGTCCAGGCCCGCCGCCTTGGCGTCGTCCGGGGTCTTGCCGACCACCACCAGTTCCGGGTCGGTAAAGCACACCGCCGGGATCGCTGCCGGGTTGAATTCACGGGGTTGACCGCTGATCAGTTCGGCAACCATTTCGCCCTGGGCCATGGCGCGGTGGGCCAGCATCGGCTCGCCGCTCAGGTCGCCGATGGCGTACACATTGCGCATGCTGGTCTGGCAACGGCTGTCGATCTGGATCGCCGCGCCGTTCATCGCCAGGTTCAGCGCTTCAAGGTTCCAGCCCTGGGTGTTGGGTTTGCGCCCCACCGCCACCAGGACCTGATCGGTCTCCAGGGTCAACGTATCGCCGTTCGGGTCACGCACCTGCAGGCAGTTGTCGGCGAACCCGGTGACGCTGTGCTTGAGGTACAGCTTGACCCCCAGTTGCTTGAGGGATTCGCTGACCGGCTGCGTCAGTTCGGCGTCGTAGGCCGGCAGGATGCGATCCTGGGCCTCGACCACACTGACCTCGGCGCCCAGCTTGCGATAGGCAATCCCCAGCTCCAGGCCGATGTACCCGCCGCCCACCACAATCAGGCGCTTGGGCACACGGGTTGGCGCCAGGGCTTCGGTGGACGAAATGATCGGCCCGCCGATCGGCAGCATCGGCAAGTTGACGCTGGTCGAACCGGTGGCCAGCAGCAGGTGTTCGCAGTGGATGCGCTGATCGCCGACGTCGACGGTCTTGCCGTCCACCACCTTGGCCCAGCCGTGGATCACCTGCACTTTGTGTTTTTTCAGCAGTGCCGCGACGCCGGTGGTCAGGCGGTCGACGATGCCGTCTTTCCATTCCACGCTTTTGCGGATGTTGAGGGTCGGTACGTCCACATCGATGCCCAGGAGCGAGCCCTGGCTGTGATGCACGGTTTGCTGGAACTGCTCGGCCACGTGGATCAAGGCCTTGGACGGAATGCAGCCGATATTCAGGCAGGTGCCGCCCAGCGCCTGGCCTTCCACCAGGATGGTCGGGATGCCCAACTGGCCGGCGCGAATCGCCGCCACATACCCGCCAGGCCCGCCGCCGATGATCAGCAAAGTGGTATTCAAGGTCATGACTTACTCCAGGAACAGGCTGGCGGGTTGTTCGAGCAGGCCGCGAATGGCCTGGATGAATTGCGCCGCGTCCATGCCGTCGACCACGCGGTGATCGAACGAGCTGGAGAGGTTCATCATCTTGCGCACCACGATCTGGCCCTTGATCACCATGGGCCGTTCGACGATGCGGTTGACCCCAACGATGGCCACTTCCGGCAAATTCAGCACCGGCGTGCTGACGATGCCGCCGAGGGCACCCAGGCTGGTCAAGGTGATGGTCGAACCCGACAGCTCATCGCGACTGGCCTTGCCATTGCGTGCGGCCGTGGCCAGGCGCGCGATTTCCTCCGCGTTGCCCCACAGGCTGCGGGCTTCGGCGTGACGCACCACTGGCACCATCAAGCCCACGTCGCTTTGGGTGGCGACGCCCACATGCACCGCACCAAGGCGGGTGATGATCTGGGCTTCGTCGTCATAACGCGCATTGATCTGCGGGAAATCGCGCAACGCCACGACCATGGCCCGCACGATAAACGGCAGCAGGGTCAGCTTGCCGCGTGTGGCGCCGTGTTTCTCATTGAGGTGCACACGCAACTCGTCCAGTGCGGTGACGTCGATCTCTTCGACGTAGCTGAAATGCGCGGCGCGGCGGGTGGCGTCCTGCATGCGCTGGGCGATCTTGCGGCGCATGCCGATTACCGGGATCTGCTCTTCGGTAGTGCGTTCGGCGTAGGGGTTGGCGGCTGTCGAGGACGGTGTCGCGCCTTGCTGAAGGTAAGCGTCGAGGTCTTCATGCAAGACCCGGCCAGCGGGCCCGGAACCTTGCACCAGACGCAACTGGATACCCGCATCCAACGCATGCTTGCGCACGGCAGGGGAGGCCAGCGGGCGTTCATGGGTTTCGCGGGCCACCGGCGCCGCTGCGGGTTGGGTCGCGGGTTTGGCCTCAACCACCGGCGCGGGCCGGGCTTCGACCACAGGCGCAGCCTTCACCGGCTCAGCCGCGACCGGCGCGTCCTTGGCGTTACCGGCGCCTTCGACTTCGATGCTGATCAGAATACTGCCCACGGCCATGACTTCACCCGGCTCGCCGCCGAGGGAAAGCACTTTGCCGTGCACCGGCGAGGGAATGTCCACCATCGCCTTGTCGGTCATGACATCCGCCAGCACCTGGTCTTCGACGACCATGTCGCCGACCTTCACATGCCATACCGACAATTCAACTTCTGCGATGCCTTCGCCAATGTCCGGCATCTTGATAACGTGCGTGCCCATTCAGACCTCCATGACCCGTTTCAACGCCGCGCCCACTCGGGTCGGCCCTGGGAAATACGCCCATTCCTGCGCGTGCGGGTAGGGAGTGTCCCAACCGGTGACGCGTTCAATCGGCGCTTCCAGGTGGTGGAAGCAATGCTCTTGCACCAGCGCTACCAACTCGGCGCCAAAACCGCAGGTGCGGGTGGCTTCGTGCACCACCACGCAACGGCCGGTTTTTTTCACCGACTTGACGATGGTTTCCAGGTCCAGCGGCCACAGGCTGCGCAGGTCGATGACTTCGGCGTCGATGCCGGTTTCTTCAGCGGCAACCTGCGACACATACACCGTGGTGCCATAGGTCAGCACGGTAACGGCCGAGCCCGGACGCACGATGGCGGCCACGTCCAGCGGCACGGTGTAGTAACCGTCGGGAACCTGTGCTTGCGGGTGCTTCGACCACGGCGTGACAGGACGGTCGTGATGGCCATCGAACGGGCCGTTGTACAGGCGCTTGGGCTCCAGGAAGATCACCGGGTCATCGTTCTCGATGGAGGCAATCAGCAGGCCTTTGGCGTCGTAGGGGTTGGACGGCATCACCGTGCGCAGGCCGCAAACTTGCGTGAACACCGCTTCGATACTCTGGCTGTGGGTCTGGCCGCCGTAGATGCCACCCCCGCAGGGCATGCGCATGGTCAGGGGGGCGGTGAACTGGCCCGCCGAGCGATACCGCAGGCGCGCGGCTTCGGAGATGATTTGGTCGGTGGCGGGGTACACATAGTCGGCAAACTGGATTTCAGCGACCGGGCGCAGACCATAGGCACCCATGCCCACGGCCACGCCGATAATGCCGCTTTCCGAGATCGGCGCGTCGAATACCCGCGAGCTGCCGTACTTGCCCTGCAACCCTTCGGTGCAACGGAACACGCCGCCGAAGTAACCGACGTCCTGGCCGAACACCACCACGTTGTCGTCACGCTCAAGCATCACATCCATGGCCGAGCGCAGGGCCTGGATCATGGTCATGGTGGTCGTGGTCATGGCGGTTTCCAATTCGATGCTGTTGTTGTGATCGTTCATGTCAGATCCCCAACTCTTGACGCTGGCGCTTCAAGTGCTCCGGCATCTCTTTATAGACGTCTTCGAACATGGTCGCGGCGCTCGGAATCTGGCCGCCGGCAAGGGTGCCGTACTGTTCGGCTTCTTTCTGCGCCTTGACCACTTCGGCCTCAAGCTCGGCACTGACCGCCGCGTGCTCTTCTTCGGACCACTGGCCAATCTTGATCAGGTGCTGCTTGAGACGGGCAATCGGATCGCCCAACGGAAAGTGGCTCCAATCGTCGGCTGGGCGGTATTTGGACGGATCATCCGAGGTGGAGTGCGGACCGGCGCGGTAGGTGACCCACTCGATCAGGCTCGGCCCCAGGTTGCGCCGCGCACGTTCGGCGGCCCAGGCCGAGGCGGCGTACACCGCGATAAAGTCGTTGCCGTCCACGCGCAGGGAGGCGATGCCGCAGCCTACGCCGCGTCCGGCGAAGGTGGTGGCTTCACCGCCGGCAATGGCCTGGAAGGTGGAGATGGCCCATTGGTTGTTTACGACGTTAAGGATGACCGGCGCACGGTACACGTGGGCGAAGGTGAGGGCGGTATGGAAGTCCGATTCAGCGGTGGCGCCATCGCCGATCCAGGCGGACGCGATCTTGGTATCGCCCTTGATCGCCGACGCCATGCCCCAGCCCACACCCTGTACGAACTGGGTGGCAAGGTTGCCGGAAATGGTGAAGAAGCCCGCATCCTTGACCGAATACATGATCGGCAACTGGCGGCCCTTGAGCGGATCGCGCTCGTTGGACAGCAACTGGCAGATCAGGTCCACCAGTGGCACTTCGCGGGCCATCAGGATGCTTTGCTGGCGGTAGGTAGGGAAGCACATGTCGTCGATGTTCAAGGCCAGGGCCTGGGCACTGCCGATGGCTTCTTCGCCAAGGCTCTGCATGTAGAACGACATTTTTTTCTGACGCTGGGCGACCACCATGCGGTTGTCGAAGATGCGCGTCTTGAGCATGGCGCGCATGCCTTTGCGCATGATTTCCACACTGACGCCTTCGGCCCATGGCCCCAGGGCCTGGCCCTGGTCGTCGAGCACGCGGATCAGGCCCTTGGCCAGGTCGGCGGTGTCGGCGGGTTCTACGTCGATGGCGGGTTTGCGCACCAGGCCTGCGTCGGTCAGGCGCAGGTAGGTGAAGTCGGTCTTGCAGCCTGGTCGGCCCGAGGGTTCAGGGACGTGCAGGCGCAGTGGTTCATACTGCTGGGTCATGGCTTCTACGCTCGATCTTGTGAATTTCTTGTAGTGGGCGCGCTAGCTGACAGTCAGTCTTCGGGTAGAAGAAATCTTGTCCTACAACAATCATAGGCGGGGCGTAGAAGAATATTTATCTGTGTTTCGTTGCGCTCAGGATCATTTGCGGATAAAAAAACTGCATAAACATAATAAACAGGTGATTTTGTCTCATGCGCAAACTGGACCGTACCGACATCGGCATTCTCAATGCCCTGCAGGAGAATGCCCGCATCACCAACGCCGACCTGGCCCGCTCGGTCAACCTGTCGCCCACGCCGTGTTTCAACCGGGTCAAAGCGATGGAAGAGTTGGGGTTGATTCGTGAGCAGGTCACGCTGCTCGACGCCGACCTGCTGGGGCTGCACGTCAATGTGTTTATCCACGTCAGCCTGGAAAAGCAGAATGAACTGGCGTTGCAGCAGTTCGAAGGCGCGATCTCGAACCGCCCCGAAGTGATGGAGTGCTACCTGATGGCCGGCGACCCGGACTATCTGATCCGGGTGCTGGTGCCGACGATTCAGTCGCTGGAGCGCTTCATGATGGACTTTTTGACCAAAGTGCCGGGGGTGGCGAATATCCGGTCGAGTTTTGCGTTGAAGCAGGTGCGCTACAAAACCGCGCTGCCCTTGCCCGCCAATGGCATCAGCCTCGGTTGAAAATGTGGGAGGGGGCTTGCCCCCGAGTGCAGTGTGTCAGTCGGCTCCTCTGTTACTGATTCACCGCTATCGGGGGCAAGCCCCCTCCCACATGTTTAACCGTATTTCATAGCTGGTTGAGTGGGATCTTCAGGTAGGTCACACCGTTCGCTTCGGCCGGCGGCATATTCCCCGCCCGCACATTCACCTGGATCGCCGGCAGCAGTAACGTCGGCATGCCCAACCCGGCATCGCGCTGGGTGCGCATTGCCACAAACGCCGCCTCATCCACCCCGTCATGCACATGGATATTTCCCGCGCGCTGCTCGGCCACGGTGGTCAGGCATTTGGCCTCGCGTCCTTCAGGCGGGTAGTCATGGCATACGTACAGTTGGGTGTGCGGCGGGAAGGCCAGCAACTTGCGCATCGACGCATACAACTGCTGCGCATCGCCGCCGGGGAAGTCGCAGCGGGCGGTGCCCACATCGGGCATGAACAGCGTGTCGCCTACCAGGATCAATTGATCCTCGATCAGGTAAGCCATATCCGCCGGGGTGTGGCCGGGCACGTGCAGGGCCTGGGCCTTCAAGCCGCCAATATGGAAAACCTCATCCGGCGCAAACAGGTGATCGAACTGCGAGCCGTCGACGCGAAATTCCGGTTCCAGGTTGAACAGATTCTTGAACACGTCCTGCACCTTGCTGATCGACTGGCCGATGGCGATCTTGCCGCCCAGCGTGCGGCGCAGATACGGCGCAGCCGACAGGTGGTCGGCGTGGGCGTGGGTTTCCAGCAGCCACTGCACTTGCAGGCGGTGTTCGCCGACGAAGGCGATGACTTTGTCGGCCTGGCGTGTGTCCGTGCGCCCGGAGGCCGGGTCGTAGTTGAGCACCGAGTCGACGATGGCACAGGGGCCGCCGTCCGCTGCATAGACGACGTAGGTGTAGGTCGACGACGCCTCGTCCAGAAAGGATTGAATCAACGCTGACATGGCGACGGTCCTTGAGGGTGGATTGCGGCTTACATTCAAGATGTTTTCCACATAGGCTTGCGAGCTTAAGGGAAAAAAACGGTCAGAGGCAAAGCTTCGACCCATCATTGGGCGTGACGCCATACGGCAACGACCCTTGTGTGCATTGACAAAAAAAGGCAACAGACCATGACCGAACAACACTGGGGCCCAACCATCAGTGGCGAGATCGTTGTCATCGGCGGCGGCTCGGCAGGCATTGGCCTGCTGGCCAGCCTGCTCAAGCGCGACCCCGACCTGAACATCACCCTTATCGAACCCAGCGACCACCATTGCTACCAGCCGGCCTGGACCCTGGTGGGCGGAGGCGCCTATGACCTGGAGAAGACCCGTCGCCCGCTGGCCGACGTGCTGCCCAATGGCGTCACCTGGATACAGGCCGCGGTCAGCGAAGTCCTGCCGGACGAACAGACGTTGGTGCTCGACAGCGGCCAGCGTGTGAGTTGGCAGAATCTCGTCGTCTGTCCCGGCCTGCGCCTGGCCTGGGAGAGCATCGAGGGCCTGCAGGACACCCTCGGCCAGCACGGTGTCACGTCCAACTACAGCTACGAACACGCCGCCTATACCTGGCAGTTGGTGCAGCAACTCAAGGGCGGCAAGGCGATCTTCACCCAGCCGGCCATGCCGATCAAATGCGCCGGCGCGCCGCAGAAGGCCATGTACTTGTCGTGCGATCACTGGCTCAGGCAGGGCCATCTCAAGCACATCGAGGTGGAATTCAACCTGGCCGGCGCGGCGTTGTTCGGGGTGGCAACTTTTGTACCGCCGTTGATGAAATACGTAGAGAAATACAACGCCCGCCTGGCGTTCAATTCCAATCTGGTGAAGGTCGATGGCCCGGCGCGCAAGGCCTGGTTTGCCGTGAAGGACACTGAGGGCAATACGACGGTTGAAGAGAAATCCTTTGACCTGCTGCACGTCGTGCCGCCGCAAGTCGCGCCGGACTTCATCCGCCAAAGCCCGCTGGCCGATGCCGCCGGCTGGTGTGAAGTGCACCCCAACACCCTGCAACACCTGCACTACCCGCACATCTTCGGCCTGGGCGATGTATGCGGCACCCCCAACGCCAAGACCGCCGCCGCCGTGCGCAAGCAGATCGTGGTGGTTGCCGAAAACCTGCTGGCCTTGCGCAAACAGGCGCCGATGCCGCTCAAGTACGATGGCTACGGCTCGTGCCCGCTGACGGTGGAGAAGGGCAAGGTGGTGCTCGCCGAGTTCGGCTACGGCGGCAAGTTGCTGCCGACCTTCGGCCTCGACCCGACCAAGGCGCGTCGGTCGATGTGGTTCCTCAAGGCCACGCTGCTGCCGTGGTTCTACTGGAACGGCATGCTCAAGGGCCGTGAATGGCTGACCCGTCTGAGCAAGGTGGACTGAATGCTGCTGGCCACTGTGTTGGGTGTGTTGATGGGCCTGGTCATGGGCCTGACCGGCGCGGGTGGTGGCATCCTCGGGGTGCCGGCGCTGGTGCTGGGCTTGGGTTTGACCATGACTCAGGCCGCGCCGGTGTCGTTGCTTGCGGTGGGCGCGGCGGCGGCTGTCGGTGCGATTGATGGTTTGCGCCACGGCCTGGTGCGTTACCGCGCTGCGTTGCTGATCGCCTTGCTGGGCGCGCTGTTTTCGCCGCTGGGTGTGTTTCTCGCTCACCAACTCTCTGAGCCGGTGCTGATGGCGCTGTTCAGTGCGTTGATGGTGCTGGTGGCCTGGCGCATGTTGCAGCGTGAAAAGGTCGAGGCCGGGCCGAGTGACCATGGCGCCGCTTCTTGGGGACAGAAGAACTGCATGCTCAATCAGCAGACCGGGCGCCTGGCCTGGACCGCCAAATGCAGCGCCACCCTGGCCGTGCTGGGTGCCGTGACCGGTGCGGTGTCCGGTTTGCTCGGCGTGGGCGGCGGCTTTCTGATCGTGCCGGCGTTCAAGCAACTCACCGACGTGCAGATGCGCGGCATCGTCGCCACGTCGCTGATGGTGATCAGCCTGATCTCGCTGATCGGCGTGGCCGGCGCGTTGCATGCCGGTGTGCATATCGAACCGCTTGGCTGGGTATTTATCGGTGCCACCATCGTCGGCATGCTGGTCGGCCGGCGCCTGTGTTCGGTGATTCCTGCGCGCACCTTGCAGGTGGGGTTTGCCAGCCTGTGTGTGGTGGTTGCAGCGGGAATGCTTTTCAACGCTTTACGCTGAACTTGAAATGCAATCCCACATTCAGATCTCCACATAGCAGATAGGTTTACCCCGCTTTTGATCTGCTTTTGATCTGGCTCTTACATCCTTGACCACCACCACCGAAGCCCCCAACCCCCCCCAACATGGCAAGATGAACCCCACTCAGGTTTACTACTCTGAGTACTGGTTTCACCCACCGACCCCGTCGGCCCATCTAGGTCATTGAATGGACAAATACACCCCCCACACCTGGGAACCCCACGAGCGCCCGAGCCTGCCCGGTTCGCCGTCGACGCCGTGGCACCCCACGCACAAGCGCTGGCTGTATGCGCTGGTCGGTGTGCTGGTCGCCATCACCGGTGGCCTGGGTAACGCCCTGGTCATCGCCAACCTGCAATACCTGCAAGGCGCGCTCGGTGCGACCACGGCGGAAATGGCCTGGCTGCCCGCCGCCTATGTGATGACCAACGTGTGCATGAACCTGCTGCTGGTGAAGTTCCGCCAGCAGTTCGGCCTGCGGGTGTTCACCGAAGTGTTCCTGGTGTTGTACGCGCTGGTGACCTTTGGCCATTTGTTCGTCAATGACCTCAGCTCGGCCATCGCGGTACGCGCAGCCCACGGGATGGTGGGCGCGGCGCTGAGTTCGTTGGGTTTGTACTACATGATCCAGGCGTTCCCGGCCAAGTGGCGGCTCAAAGCCTTGGTGCTGGGCCTGGGTACGGCGCAGTTGGCGTTGCCGCTGGCGCGGTTGTTCTCCGAAGACTTGCTGCAAATCGCCGAATGGCGCGGCTTGTACCTGTTTGAATTGGGCATGGCGCTGATCTGCCTGGGCTGTGTATTCCTGCTCAAGTTGCCGCCCGGCGACCGTTTCAAAACTTTCGAAAAACTCGACTTCCTGACCTTCGGCATCCTCGCCACCGGCGTGGCCTTGCTCTGTGCGGTGCTGTCGCTGGGGCGTATCGACTGGTGGCTGGAAGCGCCGTGGATCGGCGTCGCCTCGGCCTGTTCCCTGGTGTTGATCATGGCCGGGCTGGCCATCGAGCATAACCGCGCCAACCCGATGCTGATGACCCGCTGGCTGGGCAGCGGCACCATGATCCGGCTGGCCTTGGCGGTGATCCTGATTCGCATGGTGCTGTCCGAGCAATCCACCGGTGCGGTGGGCTTTATGCAGATGCTCAATATGAGTTACCAGCAGATGCACACCCTGTATGTGGTGATGCTGGCCGGCGCGATCAGCGGGCTGGTGGTCAGCGCGTTGACCATCAACCCGGCGCACCTGCTGATGCCGCTGGTGATTTCCCTGGCGCTGATGGCCGTGGGCTCGGTGATGGACAGTTTCTCCAGCAACCTGACCCGGCCCCAGAACCTGTATGTCAGCCAGTTCCTGCTGGGCTTTGGCGGCACGTTTTTCCTGGGGCCGACCATGGTGCTGGGCACCAAGAACGTACTGACCAACCCACGCAACCTGGTGAGTTTTTCGGTGATGTTCGGTATTTGCCAGAACCTCGGCGGCCTGATTGGCGCGGCGCTGCTGGGCACGTTCCAGATCGTGCGCGAGAAGTTCCACTCCAGCATGATTGTCGAACACCTGACCTTGCTTGACCCGCGTGTGGCCGCGCGGGTGCAGAGCGGTGGTTCGGCCTACGGCGGCATTGTCGCCGACCCGGAACTGCGCAACCTCATGGGTATTCGCAGCCTGGCCACGGCGGCGACGCGCGAAGCGAATGTCATGGCCTACAACGATGTCTTCATGCTGATCGCGATCATCGCGATCCTGACCATGCTCTGGATCTTTATCCGCAGTCTGTGGCTGATGAGTACCACTCAAGCAGCCCCTCCCGTTCAACCCAGCGGCGCACCTTCATGACCGAACCATCAACGACCACCACCACCGCCATCGCCTCCACCCCGGAAGGCAGCACGCCGCCCGGCGCCGTGCCCACCGAGTTGCGGCCACTGCGGGTGCGCATCCTGTCGTCCCTGGGGTTTGCCGCGATTGCCATCGTCGGCGTGTTGGTTGTGCTCTACGCCTGGCAATTGCCGCCGTTCAGTAGCGCGGTGGAAACCACTGAAAACGCCCTGGTACGCGGCCAGGTGACGATCATCGGCCCGCAACTCAGCGGCTATGTGTTCGAAGTGCCGGTGCAGGACTTCCAGTACGTCAAGGCTGGCGACCTGTTGGTGCGCCTGGATGATCGTATCTACAAACAGCGCCTGGACCAGGCCCTGGCGCAACTGGCGGTGCAGAAAGCCGCGCTGGCCAATGTGGTTCAGCAGCGCAACAGTGCCGAAGCGACCATCAAGTTGCGCCAGGCTGCGCTGGTGGATAGCCAGGCCCAGGCGCGTAAAAGCACGGCGGATCTGCGACGCAACGAGGAGCTGATCAGCGACGGTTCGGTGTCCCGGCGCGAGCTGGACGTGACCCGTGCGGCCAATGCACAGACGGTTGCCGCCGTCGCCCAAGCCCAGGCCAGCCTGGAAATCGCGCGCCAGGATTTGCAGACGGTGATCGTCAATCGCGGTTCTTTGGAGGCGGCGGTGGCGAGTGCCGATGCGGCGGTCGAACTGGCGCGGATCGACCTCTCCAACACACGCATTACGGCGCCCCGCGACGGCCAGTTGGGCCAGATTGGCGTACGTCTGGGGGCCTACGTCAACTCCGGCGCGCAACTGATGGCCCTGGTGCCGAAACAGCTGTGGGTAATCGCCAATATGAAAGAAACCCAGATGGACAACGTGCAGGTCGGCCAACCGGTGACCTTCACCGTGGATGCGCTGAACCACCGCAGGTTTCACGGCACGGTGCAGCATATTTCCCCGGCGACGGGGTCGGAGTTCAGCCTGTTGCAGGCGGACAACGCGACGGGCAACTTTGTGAAGATTGCCCAGCGGGTGCCGGTGAGGATTACCGTGGACCCGGATCAGGCCGAGAGTGAGCGGCTGCGGCCTGGGTTGTCGGTTGTCGTGAGTATCGATACGGCTGGGCGTCTGAAAAACTCTCCACCCTGACATCACTGACACAACACTAATCAAAACTGTGGGAGGGGGCTGTCAGGCCGCCATCGGGGGCAAGCCCCCTCCCACATTTTGAATGTATTTCAGGGTGAAATTGAGTTGGGTGGACTGGCCTTGTTCCAGCAGTTTCAGGCCCGGTCGCCCCGGCAGGTGATGAGCATTCACCGGGTGACTCACCGGTTCAATGCAAAAGAACCCCAACCCCGGCGGGCAATACAGCAGGAAGTAATCGGCGCCGGTGGCCTGGCATTCCAGCGTATAGCCCAGCTCTGGCTGTTCAATTCGGCAGTGCCCGTCCCACTGGCAAAAGCCGTTGTCCACGAGACTTTCAGGCAACTCGTTCAATACCCGAAAATCCCACTCGGGCGGCACTGCCGCCAAGCCTGTCGGCAACTTTGTGCCGTCACTCAACCACACCTGCGCCGCCGAGGCCTGCAACCGAGTGTCAGGCCGGCGCGGGAAGTAGGGGTGCAGCCCAAGCCCATGCCACGCCGCTTTTTCGGCCAGATGGGTCACGCGCAATGCGATGCTCAGTTCGCCGTTGCTCAACCGGATCCGCTGCTCGGCGCGGTAGGCGAACGGCGTTTCATACCGCAGCTCCAACACCACTTCCTGCGCCCTTTGACTGACGACGTGCCACGGCTGCTGCCAGGCCGAGCCGTGAATCGGAAAGGGATCGCTCGGGCTGTTGGGCGCCAGGGCCAGCCAGCCGTCGGGGGTCTCGAACCCCCCATTGGCAATGCGGTTGGACCAGGGCACCAACGGGTAACACCCCAGCTTGCCAGGCAGCTTGCTGCGCGGGTCGTTAGGCCGCAACAGCGGTTGCCCGCTGGCGCGCACGGTCCAGTTGACGAGGCTGCCGCCCACGGCCGGGTTAAGGCTGAGGTGGGTCAGGTCATCTTTAAGCTCAATCATTACAGCACCACGCTCGGCAGCCACAGCGACAACGCCGGGATGTAAGTGACGGCGATCAGCACCAGGAACAGCACCGCATAAAATGGCAGCAGCGCCTTCACGGTTTTCTCGATCGTGGTCTTGCCCACTGCCGCGCCGACAAACAGCACCGCGCCCACCGGCGGGGTGATCAGGCCGATGCCCAGGTTCACCAGCATGATCATGCCGAAGTGCACAGGGTCGACGCCGATATTGAGCACCACCGGCAACAGGATCGGCGTGAGGATCAGGATCAGTGGCGCCATGTCCATCACCGTGCCGAGCAACAGCAGCATGGCGTTGATGCACATCAGGATCACATAGCGGTTGTCCGACAGGGTCAGGAACAGCGTGGTGATTTTCGCCGGGATCTGCATCAGGGTCATGATGTAGCCGAAGCTGGCGGCGAAGGCGATCAGGATCATCACGATGGAAATCGTGCGCACCGTGCGGTGCATCAGCTTGGGCAGTTCATTCCACTTGTAGTCGCGGTAGATGAACATGGTCACGAAGAATGCCCACAACACCGCAATCGCGGCGGACTCGGTGGCCGTGAAGATGCCCGACAGGATGCCGCCGAGGATGATCACCATGGCCATCATGCCCCAGAGCGCTTCGCCGGCGATCTTCAGCGCTTGCTTCAACGGGATGACTTCGCCTTTGGGGTAGTTGCGTTTCTTCGCGAAAATCAGGCACAGCACCATCAGGCACGCGCTCATCATCAGCCCCGGCACCACGCCGGCCATGAACAGCGAGGCGATGGACACGGTGCCGCCTGCCGCCAGGGAGTAGAGCACCGAGTTGTGGCTGGGCGGGGTGAGCAAGGCCTGCACCGAGCCGCTGACGGTCACCGCCGTGGCAAATTCCCGTGGGTAGCCACGGCGTTCCATTTCCGGAATCAGCACCGAGCCCACCGAGGCGGTGTCCGCCACCGACGAGCCGGAGATCGCGCCGAAAAATGTTGAGGCCATGATGTTGACCAAGGACAGGCCGCCGCGCACAAAGCCCACCAGCACCCCGGCAAACGCCACCAGCCGGCGCGACATGCCGCCCTCGGCCATGATCGCCCCCGCCAGCACAAAGAACGGAATGGCCATCAGCGAAAATTTGTTCACGCCGCCGGCCACCTGAATCATCAGGGCCTGGAACGGGATGTCGATCCACCACGCGCCGATCAGCGCCGACAAGCCCAGGGCGTAGGCCACCGGCATACCGATCAGGATCAAGGCGATAAAGCTGCCCAGCAGAATCAATGCGTCCATATCAGGCAGCCCCTTCGCTTTCTTCAACCAGGTCAAAACGCACCACGCGCCGGTTGCTCTGGTCACCGAGCAGGAGTTTTTCCAGCACAAAAACCAGGGTCAGCACGCCACCGATGGGGATCGGCATATAGGTGATGCCCACGCGCAGGGTGGGGATGGCGCTCATGAACTGGTTCCAGGTGGACAGGCACAGCTTGGTGCCCCAAATGGTCATGAACAGGCAGATGGTCGCCATCAGCAGTTGCGAAAAAATGCCGACGATTCGGCGTTGGGTGGGCGGCAGGCGGTCAGTGACCATCGCCACCGACATGTGCGCACCGGCACGGTAACTGGCGGCCGCGCCGATAAAAGTGAACACCAGCATCAACAGGATGGCGGTGGGCTCCGGCCAGCTTGAGCCGGTGCCAAGGATGTAGCGGGCGAAGATGCCCCAAGGGATGATCAGTGCGACCCCGAGGACCGCGAGGCCGGCGACCCAGATGCAGGTCATGTAGATGCGGTCGTTGATGCGCAGCAGCAGATTCTTCATGGCGTTCACCGTAACCGGGCGCGTCGATGCCGACCGCGCCAAGCCTTGTCAGGGAGGAGGGCGTTACTGAACGGCGTCGATACGCTTGATGATGTCGGCGTACGGCGCGCCGTACTTGGCACGTACCGCTGCGGTGGCGTCATAGAAGGGCTTTTTGTCGACGCTGATGAACTCGACACCGGCCTTCTTGAGTTTTTCCTCACTGCTGGCGGACTTGGCGTCCCACAGCACGCGCTCATCGGCCTGGGCGGCCTTGGCCGCTTTTTTCACCATGTCCTGCTGGGCGGGGGTGAGTTTGTTCCAGGTGATTTTCGACATCACGATGGGCTCGGGCAGGATCAGGTGTTCGGTGAGGGTGTAGTACTTGGCGTTCTGGTAGTGGTTGTGCTCAAGCAGGGTCGGTGGGTTGTTCTCCGCGCCGTCGATGACCCCGGTCTGCAAGGCGCTGAAGATCTCGCCGGTGTCCATGGCAATGCCGTTGGCGCCCATGGCGTTGAACGCGTCGATGAACAACGGGTTGCCCTGCACGCGGATTTTCATGCCCTTGAGGTCTTCGATCTTGCGCACGGGTTTCTTGGTGTAGAGGTTGCGCGTGCCGCCGTCCATCCAGGCCAGGGCCACCAGGCCGAACTCGGAGTCGGTGATCTTCGCGAGGATCTCATCGCCGATCTCGCCGTCGATGACCTTGCGCATATGCGCCTGGTCACGGAACACGAACGGCAGGTTGAACACGTTCACGTCCGGCACCACCGGCCCGACGATGCCGAGGCTGACGCGGGTCATCTGCACGGCGCCGACCTGGGCCTGTTCGACCACTTCTTTCTCGGAGCCCAGCACGCCGCCGGGGAAATATTTGAAGGTCAGTTCGCCGTTGCTTTCCTTGGTCAGGGCCTTGCCCATGTTCTCTTCGGCGACCACGGTGGGGTAGCCGGCGGGGTGGATGTCGGCGAATTTGATTTCCAGCGCGTGGGCGGCGCTGCTGAGGGTGAACACTGCGGCGGCGAGCAAGGTGCGTTTGAAGTCCATGGGGGTCACTCCTGTCTTGTTATTTTATTGTTGTATTCAAGGCACAGCGATGCAGCTAGAGGGTGAAGCTGGGCTCCGGCAAACCGGTGACGCCGGGGTTGAGGGCGAACACACCGCCGGCCACCGACTGTTCACTTTGATCATCACGGATCGAGGTGACGAACAACGTGTCCAGGCGACTGCCGCCGAAGGCGCACATGGTGGGTTTTTTCACCGGAACGCTCAGGGAGCGATCCAGGCGACCGTCCGGGGTGAAGCGGTGGATCAAGCCGGCGTCGTTGGCGCAGATCCAGTAGCAGCCATCTGCGTCCACCGCTGCGCCGTCCGGGCGGCCGAGGTGGTTGTGCATGTCCACAAACACGCGGCGATTGGACGGCGTGCCGGTGTCGATGTCGTAGTCGAAGGCCCAGATCTGTTGCACCAGCGGGTGCGAGTCCGAGGCGTACATCGTGCGGCCGTCGGGGCTGAAGGCCAGGCCGTTGAGGGTGATAAACCCATCCAATTGAGCATGAGGCGCTGAGCCTGACGCGTAGCGGTAGAGGATGCCCTCGGCCGCATTCAGGCCCATGTTCAACACCATGCTGCCGGCCCAGAAGCGGCCCTGGCGGTCACAGCGGCCGTCGTTGAGGCGCATGTCCGGGCGCGGGTGTTCGACACTGGCCAGAGACGTGGTGTCGAGGCTGCCGTCATTGTGTGCGGTAAGTTGGAAAAAGCCGGTTTCCATGCCCGCGACCCAATTGCCCGCCGTGGTGCGGGCGATACAGGCGAGCATCTGCGGGGCTTTCCACGCCGCGACATGGCCGCTGCTGGCGCTCCAGCGCTGCAGGCCGCCGTTGGGAATGTCCACCCAGTACAGCGCGTTTTCTTCAGGCACCCACACCGGGCATTCACCCACGGCATTGCGGGCGTCGACGATCAAATCAGCAGTCATGGCAACTCATTCCCTTGGGTTGATGTGAACTCAGTCACCGAACGGCCCGGCCGCGCAGAACGCGCCGCCCTGATAGACCTTGGCCGGGTCATCGGCAGCTACGGGCGGCTGGGCTTCGACCTGGGCGCGGAACACTTCGGACGTGTCCTTGGGTGCAAACCCCAGGTGCGCGGCGTAGCGGTTGTCCCACCAGGTGCCCTGGTTATCCGACATGCCGTAGACCACGGTGTGGCCGACGTTCGGCGTGTACAGCGCGCGTTCGAGCAGTTGGGTGAGATCGTCGAAGCTCAGCCAGGTGTGCATCATCCGACGGTTCTGCGGCTCCGGGAACGACGAGCCGATGCGAATGCTCACGGTCTCGATGCCATAACGGTCGAAGTAGAAACTGGCCATGTCTTCGCCGTAGGACTTGGACAGGCCGTAGTAGCTGTCCGGGCGGCGTGGCGAGTGGGCGTCGATGGTTTCGGTCTGTTTGTAGAAGCCGATCACGTGGTTGGAGCTGGCAAAGATCACACGTTTGACGCCATGGCGACGGGCGGCTTCGTAGATATGAAAGGTGCCACTGATGTTGGCACCGAGGATTTCTTCAAAAGGACGCTCTACCGAGACACCGCCGAAGTGCAGGATGGCGTCGACGCCTTCCACCAAGTGATGCACGGCTTGTTTGTCGGCGAGGTCGCAGGGCTGGACTTCTTCCGAAGCATCGGCAGCCGGGGCCATGGCCGCGATATCGGACAGGCGCAGGACATGTGCGTAGGGGCGCAGGCGCTCGCGCAGGACTTTGCCAAGGCCGCCGGCGGCGCCGGTGAGGAGCAGGCGGTTGAAAGGAGCGTGGGTGGTCGTGGTCATGGGGATTCCAGATTTTTTGTTGTAGGTTGTCGTATGACTATGCCGAAGTATTGTTAGGGAGTCCCCAGGTTGTCAACGTTCTTGCGGACAGAGCGCGGAGTAAAATGTGGGAGAGGGCTTGCCCTCGATGAGGGCATGCCAGTGAGTGCATCTGTTAGTGACCCACCGCCATCAGGAGCAAACCCCCTCCCACCGGGGATTTCCTGGGGCTGGGAGGCTGAGTTCTACAACAGCGAGATTGGATAGCTGATAAAGATCCGGTTCTCATCAAACTCGTTGGTGCTGAAATCCCGACGCATGGTCGAGTTGCGCCACTTCACGTTGAGGTTCTTCAGCGCGCCGCTCTGCACGGTGTAGGCCAGCTCCGACTCGCGTCCCCACTCCTTGCCGTCGGTGATCGCGCCGGTGTGTACGTTGCTGCCGCTGATATAGCGGTTCATCAGGGTCAGCCCCGGCACGCCGAGCGCCACGAAGTTGAAGTCATGCCGCACCTGCCAGGATTTCTCCTTGGCGTTGTCATAGCTGGCGTTGTAACTGTCGTTGGCCAGGGTGCCGCCGCTGGTGCCGTTGACGCGCATCCACACGCTGTCGCCGGTGAGTTTTTGCAGGCCCACATAGAAGGTGTTGCCGCCGTATTTGGCCGAGAGCAGGGCGAAGGTGGTCTTGTTGTCGAGATCGCCGGCCAGGGCGCTGCCGTCTTCCTTGCCGCTGAAGAAGCCGAGGTTGGCGCCCAGGGTCCAGTCGCCTACCGGCTGGCTGTGGGTGAGGTTGACGTAGCGCTGCTGGTAGATATCGCTCAGTTCGGCGTACCACAGGCCGACCTGGGTGCGCTTGTCATTGAAGCTGTATTCGCCGCCACCGAAGTTGAAACGGTCGGAGGTGAACGCCGCTTTGCCGTTCATGAACATGTCTTCCATGCTCGCGTCGTTGCGCGGGCTGTTGCCACGGAACTGGCCGCCGTAAAGGGTCAGGCCGGCGATCTCGTTGGACGTCACTTGGCCGCCGCGAAAGGTCTGGGGCAGGGAGCGCCCGTCGTCGGAACGCAGGATCGGCAGCACCGGCATCCATTCGCCGACCTTCAACTCGGTCTTCGACAGCCGGGTTTTCAACGCCACACCCAGACGCCCGAAATTATCCGCAGGGCGACCGTCATCATGGATCGGCAACAACTGCGTGCCACCGGTGCCTTTACCGCCGTCGAGCTTCTGGGAATACAGGCCCAACACATCAAGACCGAAGCCCACGGTGCCTTGGGTAAAGCCCGACTTGGCATCGAGAATGAAACTCTGCGTCCACTCTTCGGCCTTGCCCTGAGCGTTCGCCGGGTTGGTGAAGTTACGGTTGAAATAGGCGTTGCGCAGGTTGAGCGTGGCCTTGGCGTCGTCGACAAACCCTTCGGCCTGGACAGTGAGGGGGAGGGTGAAGGCCAGGCTGCCGAGTCCGATAAGACCGAGACGCGCAGACGAATTGCGGGCGAATTGACTCACAGTGATGCTCCCTTTCTGTTTGTTGTTTTTATTATTTGTTATACGTCGTCGTACGACATTGGAGCGGATATTTGCGGGGATTTCCCGAGGTGTCAAGGGGAAGTTATACGATGACAACGAGGGTGCCGACCTAAAGCGGGCAGAGTCAATGTCGTTTCAGCCAGCCAGCAGCATCGGCGGCAAGGTGCCCAGGAGTGAAACGGCGGCCACTGCGCAAACACCCAGCAGCCATTCCAGCATCACGCTGGCCCTCAAGCTGCCCAGCCGTTGTTCGCAGCTATCAAGGCGTAAGCGGTTCAGCAACGCCAGCGCCAACATCCCCAGCACCAGCATCACCTTGATCAACAGAATCAGGGCAAAACCACTGAACAACGGCGTGGGCCACAACTGCCCGGTCAGGACGCGCACATTGATCAGGCCGGTCACCAGCAAGCCCGCGACCAGGCCGTAACCCACGCCACTGAAACGACGCAGGACGGGCGCCAACTCAAAACGCTGTGATTGCCTGAGGATCAAGACCAGCAGCAACAGCCCGCCCAACCACGCGCCCACACACATCAGATGGACCACCTGGTTGAGGATCAACAACTGCCCGCTCAGCCCATCGAGCATGGCGCCATGGCCGACCGGGGCCAGGGTTATCAGCAACAGCGTGATCAGCGGCAGGCGAGGGGCCCTCCACGGGGTCATCAGGCTGATGATCAGTAAGCCGTTCACGATCAGATGCCAGGTCCACACCTGGCCAAAAAAGGTCTTGCCCAGCACCAACTGCACGGTCGACGGTTCCAGCGCCGCCGACCATGAGCCCGCCATGCTGACAGTAATCAACAGTAACCAGATCGCCCCCGACGCGAGGGCCGTCCATGCCAGCCCACGGGTGATGCGCAGCAATTGCCGGTCCAGCGCCGGCTGCGGTTCAGCGCCGAGGAGCCAGGGCCTGAACGCGCAGGCCCCGAACATCAGCAACACGACGATGAAATGCACAAAGCGGCACAGCACCAGCAGGGTCGCCATGGATTACTGGCCAACCTTGAAGCTGTATTCGCCGTTGCTCTTGTGGGTGTCGACCGACACGGCATTCCACACCACTTTGTAGTTGCCGGCCGCGAGTGGTGCGGCCGGGGTGACCACCAGGACTTTCTTGTCGGTGCCTTCGGTGTCCAGGCCTTTGATCGCGATTTCGGTGCCGTCCTTGCTCAGGGACACCTTGGTGAAGGTCGCCTCGATGCCTTCGCTGAAGGTCAGGCGCAGATCGGCGGGGGCTGTCACCGTGCTGTCTGCCGCCGGCGTGGAGCTTTTGAGGTGAGCATGGGCGAACGCCGCCGAGGCGCCCAGCAGGGATGCGAGCAGGGCGACGATGGTGAGGGTTTTCTTGATCAACATTGTTCAATACCAATCAATGGGTAGGAGTGGGCAGTGTACGAAGTTTCGGCTTGGCCTGTCGCCCCGATCTAGAGCGGGTGGTAGTCTTTGGCGTATGTCTTTGTCAGGGAGCCCTTATGGGCAATCACAAGATCGGAATTCGTAGGGCCAACGTCGAAAAAATCCTGCTGGCGGCGGAGAAAGTCTTCGCCGAGAAAGGCTACGGCAGCACCGCCATGGCCGACATCGCCGAAGAAGCGCAACTGCCGCGCTCGAACCTGCATTACTACTTCACCACCAAAAGCGAGCTGTACAGCGCCGTGCTGTTCGACCTGCTGGATGTGTGGAAACAGGATGCCCTGAGCTTCGAAACCTTCGATGACCCACGGGTGGTGCTCAGCAGCTACATCCGCGCCAAGATGCAGCGCTCACGCACACGGCCGTATGGCTCCAAGGTCTGGGCCAACGAAATCATCCACGGCGCGCCGACACTCGGTGAGGCGCTGGACGAAAGCCTGTACGACTGGGCCAAGATGAAGGAAGCGAAAATTCGTCAATGGGTGGAAGACAAACGCATCCTGCCGGTGGAGCCGTCGAGCCTGCTGTACATGATCTGGGCTTCGACCCAGCACTATGCCGACTTTGACCATCAGGTGAAGATTCTGAATGATCACCAGCCGTTGTCGGACCTGCAGTTTGAGAAAGCGATCCAGACCGTGACGGGTGTGATTTTGCGCGGCATTGGGTTGGAGCCTTGAGTCTTGTGGTGAGGCTGATGGCCCTATCGGGGCATAGGTGTCTACATAACTTTCCGTGGATACTGAATCTATGGCAAACGGGCTGTTGTGGTGAGCGGGCTTGTCCCGCGCTGGGCTGCGAAGCAGCCCCATCAAACCCACCGCGTTTTTTCAGAAAAACCAAGTTGCCTGGTTTTGGGGCTGCTGCGCAGCCCAGCGCGGGACAAGCCCGCTC
>NZ_RWIO01000005.1:0-1594 GCF_009764655.1 Pseudomonas sp. PB105 | reverse complement strand
TGGGCGTCGAGAAGTAGGTTTTGCGCCACTTCTTGTGGGTGCCCATGGCGCTGGCCACGGTGCTGAGTTTTTCGAAGTCGCGGATCCAGAAGTACTCATCCACGTACACATGGCCATGGTAGCCCTGGGCGGTGCTGCTGTTGGTCGACAGAAAGCGCAGTTCGGCGCCGTTGCTGAGCGTGATCGGGTTGCCGGTCATCTCGATGTCGAACCACTGCTTGGCAAACTGGATGATGTAGCTGCGGAAGATCTCCGATTGCGAGCGGCTGGCTGACAGGAACACCTGGTTATCGCCAGTGAGTACCGCGTCCATGAACGCTTCGCCGGCGAAGTAGTAGGTTAGACCTACCTGGCGACTTTTGAGGATGTTGCGGATCCGGCTCGTCAGCGGGTTTTGCTTAGCTGCGAACAACTCCTGCTGATACCGGTACATCTTGCTGATGAACTTATCCAGGAAGTCGACTTCGGTCAGCCCGCTGATGTCATTCTTGGCCTTCTTTTCCTTCTTCCTGTCACCGCCTTCGCCTCGGCTGGAGCGTTCGCCACGCGAGCGCCTGCGCGGTTCCTGGGGCTCGCCCAGGTCGTCACCGTTCGATGCCGGCACCGCTGCGGGCTTGGCCGCTTGTTTAAGCAGGCGTTCGCGAACAACGGTCAATCGATCCAGTTCGTTGAGGTCGTCTTTAGATAGGCTGCCGACTTTGTCCAGGAGCAGGGTGATCCGCCGGCCGACGGCCGTCAGCGGTTCTTCGTCCGATAGCATGTCTTCCCACCCGCCCTGGCGGATCCAGTAGTAGACGATTCGGATGTTGGGCAGGTTGAGTTGCGCCTGAATTTCCTTGGCCTTACAGCGGCGTAGAAACAGGCGTTTGGCGGCTTCTTTAACTTCGGTCGAGTAGTACATGGGCCGCAGTCTATGCGGCGAAAACGCTGGAAACGCGAGGTTAAATTCCGTGATCCGCCTATATCGTGAATATAGGAGAAGCGCGCATTTGAACCGTTTGTTTGAGGGCTGACGGCTCCCTATCTTGGCGGCTCATTCAGCGATTGAGCGCAGTTAAACCCATGCCCCGTTCCCTTGTTTCGTTCTGGAAACGTGTCGCCACCAGCGGAGCCACCGTTGATGGGCGCGTGATCCTTCCCCAGGAACTGCGCGACATCGCTGAAACCTACAAACCGTCCTTCTACACGGCGGTGATCTGGTGCGACCACGAACGTTGGCCAGGCTCCCACGGCACCGTCTACGCGGTGCGTCTGGTGGAAGAAGCCGAAGACCTGGAGCCCGGCGAAGTGGCGTTGGAAGCGCAATTGAAGCCCAACGACCGCCTGCTGTATCTGAATGACCAGGGCCAGAAGCTGTTCAGCAGCATCGAAATTACCCCGGACTTCCGTGGCAAGGGCAAAGCCTACCTGACTGGTTTGGGCGTTACCGACCAGCCTGCCAGCGTGGGCACTCAGGAACTCTACTTTTCCCACAAGAACAACCGCGCCTCCTACTACGCCGCGTCGGTCGAACTCGGCCGCCTGCAGGACGACAGCCCAAACACCGCCGAAACCGGACTGATTGATGCCCTGACCGGCTTCTTCAAGCGTTTCG
>NZ_RWIO01000085.1:0-33991 GCF_009764655.1 Pseudomonas sp. PB105 | reverse complement strand
ACCTGCTCATGCAAGACCGCCCCGGCCCCGACATCGTCGCCGGCAACCGCCTGATGATCCAGGGCGACCGGCATTACGACTACGACGCCTTCGGCAACCTGATCGGTGAACGCAGAGGCAAAGGCCACCAACTGGTCACCGAATACCGCTACGACTGCCAGCACCGGTTGATCGGCATTACACAACCCAACGGGCAAACCGCCAGCTACCGCTACGACCCGTTTGGACGGCGTATCAGCAAGACCATTAAAGGTGTAACGACGGAGTTTTTCTGGCAAGGCGACAAGCTGATCGCCGAACACCATGCAGACCGCCACCGAAGCTTCATCTACGAACCCGACAGCTTTCGCCCGTTGGCGTTGCTGGAAGGCTTTGGCCCAACCGAAACCCAGCCCTACCACTACCAACTAGACCACCTCGGCACGCCACAGGAACTCAGCGACCCAGACGGCGAAATCGTCTGGTCCGCGCACTACCGCGCCTACGGCCAGATCAGTCGTCTCGACAAAAGCAAAATCGACAACCCGCTGCGGTTTCAAGGGCAGTACTTCGATGCGGAAAGCGGGCTGCACTACAACCGTCATCGCTACTACAATCCAGATGTTGGTCGTTACCTGACACCTGACCCGGTGAAGTTGGCGGGGGGAATCAACGGGTACCGATATGTGCCCAATCCCACTGGCTGGGTCGATCCGCGGGGACTGAACAGATGCCCCGGTACGGTAGGATGCGAACCATCCTTAGGCGCTGAAGATCCTTCAGCCCAAGCATTAAGTAAAAAATCAGAGCCCAACCTTCCAATTTCGCAAAATGACGAAGGGTATCTTTTTCGCGGGGACAAAATTCCTCCAGAAGAGGCATTCAAGAATGGCTTTAAAAGCAAGGGTTATAGCGAAGATTTATACCTACACGCAATTGACAGTAATGACCCTCCCAGCAACTTCATAAGCACATCGCCATCCCGAACCGTCGGGATCACTTTTGCTACCAGCTACGGCGAAAAAAAAGGCTACTTGTACACGCTTAAGAGTATTGAGGGGCATGATATAAATATAGAACTAGGAAAGCAGGCGCCGTACCCGAAAGAACTAGAGTTCGCTATCCATAATAAAATCGACACAGAGGATATATTAGGCGCAACCCCAGTAAAATCTGATGGAACTTACGTCGGATACTCCATACCAAACTCCAACAGGAAATAAAATGAAAACTAAAAATATAAAAGCAATAATCAACAAAGAACACAAGCAGGTCACCATCAAATATGACCCAACGAAGCTCACGATGACATTTTCAGAGGCCGACAATTTTGAAAAGGTTTATGAAGGGCATGACCTATATATTTGCTTCGCGAAAATCCGGGCAGACTTCCCGCATATAACCTTTTTATGCAAAGGGGCAAAAATAAACGTTAAACCGTCAAGAATGGCTTCTCAGATGAGCGCGGGACTCGTCGCATACGAAATGACTTTAGGTCAGCAAGCTACCAACGACGATATAGTCCATTTGTTTGACTACGAAGAGGAGAATCTAACAAACGACCTACAGGAACAAATAGATTTCTTCAGGAAATGGTTGGCGTCATTAGGTGCTCAAGATTACGAAAAATTTAACTGATTCATGATTGCCCATCCCCTGTGATAAGCCAGCTCACCACAGGGGAGAAACGATGTCCTTAAATCCCCGCCAACGCCAAATCCATCGCAAAGTACGTAAAGATCAGATCCGCCCCCGCCCGCTTGATCGACCCCAACGTCTCGCGCACCACTCGATCTTCATCAATCGCACCCGCCTGGGCGCCAAACTTGATCATCGCGTATTCACCGCTCACCTGGTACGCCGCCACCGGCAGGCGTGAGGCTTCGCGGATGTCGCGGATGATGTCGAGGTAGGCACCGGCCGGTTTGACCATGAGTGCATCCGCGCCTTCCTGTTCGTCGAGCAGCGATTCACGCACGGCTTCGCGGCGGTTCATGGGGTTCATCTGGTAGCTTTTGCGGTCGCCTTTGAGGGCGCTGCCGCCGGCCTCGCGGAAGGGGCCGTAGAGGGCCGAGGCGAATTTGGTGGAGTAGGCCATGATCGGGATATGGGTGAAACCGGCGTCATCCAGGGCGCGGCGGATGGCTTGGACTTGGCCATCCATGGCGGCCGACGGGGCGATCACGTCGGCGCCGGCGCGGGCAGCGGCCACGGCTTGTTTGCCGAGGTTGACCAGGGTCGCGTCGTTGTCGACGTGGGCGCCGTGCATCACGCCGCAGTGGCCGTGGTCGGTGTATTCGCAGAAGCAAGTGTCGGACATCACGATCATTTCCGGCACGGCGTCCTTGATGATCGAGGACATGCGCGAGACCAGGCCGCGTTCTTTCCAGGTGTCGCTACCGTTGGCATCCAAGTGATGAGACACACCGAAGGTCATCACCGACTTGATACCGGCACGGGCATAACGCTCGATCTCGGCGGCGAGCTTCTTCTCGGGAATCCGTTGCACACCCGGCATGCTGGTGATCGGCACGAAGTCGTCGATTTCTTCTTCGACGAAGATCGGCAGCACCAGATCGTTGAGGGTGAACTCGGTTTCCTGGAACAAACCACGCAGCTCCGGAGAGCGGCGCAGGCGGCGTGGGCGGGCTTGGGGGAACTGGCTGGTCATGGTTTTCCTGACATAAAGACTCAAACTTTGGGGCGAAAGCTTATGCCCACCGGCCCCGGCAGCACAAATACCAAGGGGCCAACAGTGTATTGCGGCGCTCGCAATAATGTATTGATCTAGAGGTGTAGACGCCCGTCGATGCACACCGCAACGGCGCCGCCGATCCAGATTTCCTCGCCCTGGCGCTCGACGCTGATACGCCCCGCGCGCCCCATGGCCGTGCCTTGGCTGACCACATAGCGCTCAGGCGCCAGGCCTTCACGCAACAGCCATTGGGCGACGCCGGCATTGAGGCTGCCCGTGGCCGGATCTTCCGGCGCGCCGTCGCCTGCGACAAAACCACGCACTTCAAACTGCGTATCCACATCGTCCTGCGCAGGGTCACAGGGGGCTATCACGCCCACGGCCAGCCCCATAAGCTGTGAATAATCAGGCTGTAACGCCAGGACCTGATCACGGTCCGCCAACATCACCACCAGCCACCCTGCGCCATTGTCGACCCACTGACTGCGTACGATACGGTCCGGCTCCAGGCACAGTCCCAGGCGCACACGCTCCAACACATCGTCCTCCACCGCGCCGGAACGCAACAACGGCGGCGCTATAAACGCCAGTTCATCGCCTTGACGACGGATACGCACCAGGCCGATTTCGCACTCCTGGACGATCTCCTCGCCTTTGGGCATCCCGCCCGCTGTCAGCCACGCATGGCAACTGCCCAGTGTCGGGTGCCCGGCGAATGGCAGCTCCTGCAAGGTGGTGAAAATTCTCACCCGGTAGTCAGCCCGAGGGTCGCGCGGCGTCAGTAAAAACGTGGTTTCACTGAGATTGGTCCACTTGGCGAAGTCCGCCATCTGCTGGTCGCTGAGGCTGTCGGCACCTAGGACCACCGCCAGCGGGTTGCCCTTGAGGGACACGCGGCTAAAGACATCCAGTTGTTTGAAATCGAAAGTCGGCATGCTTCAGCTCGGAATATTCAGTCCACGGATCACCGCCGGCCGGGCCACAAAGCCGTCCAGCACGCGCAGTACGTTAGGGAAATCGGCAATGCCGACGATATCGCCCGACTCATAAAAGCCAATCAGGTTGCGAATCCACGGGAAGGTAGCAATGTCGGCGATACTGTAGTCATCACCCATGATCCAGGTGCGACCGAGCAGGCGTTTTTCCAGCACTTCGAGCAAGCGACGGGATTCGGCAGCGTAGCGGTCGCGAGGGCGCTTGTCTTCGTAGGCCTTGCCGGCGAATTTGTTGAAAAAACCCAACTGGCCAAACATCGGGCCGATGCCGCCCATCTGGAACATCAGCCATTGAATCGTTTCATAACGTGTCGCCGGATCTTCGGAGAGCAACTGGCTGGTTTTTTCCGCCAGGTAGATCAGGATCGCGCCGGACTCAAACAGCGCCAAAGGCTGGCCGGCTGGGCCCTCGGGGTCGATGATCGCGGGGATTTTGTTGTTCGGATTGAGGGACAGGAACTCAGGGGACAACTGGTCCTGGGTCTCGAAACTGACCTTGTGTGCCTCATACGGCAGGCCCAACTCTTCAAGCATGATCGAGACTTTTACCCCGTTGGGTGTAGGCAACGAGTACAGTTGCAGGCGCTCGGGGTGCTGGGCAGGCCATTTGCTATTAATCGGGAACGCGGCGAGTGGGTTCATCGGTAAGTCCCTGGCTAGGCAGAAAGTCCCCATGATAGCCATCTACCCGGTGTCCTGCATGGGTCATCAATGCGCAACATCGGCGGGCTATTATCCCGCGTGGGCGAACCAATACGCCCGCGTGCACTCTTAAGTGCGCTAAAACGGTGAATGGAGGCACCTCGCTATACCGACAGGGAACACCGCAGGACGCCCCGGCGTCATTGGGGCCAGGCTTGTCCGCCTTAACGTGACGCACGAAGACTCGAACCTATAATGACGATCAAGCCTCTGCGCCTTGTGCAACGACTCAAACACTATTCATACATCATGCTGCCGCTGCTGCTGGTCAGCGGTGCCATGGTTGCTGCCCTCGACGCCCGTGAAAGCCGCGCCCAGCCTGTGGACGGTGTGCAAACCCTGGTGTTCCTGCGCCACGGCGAAAAACCCGCCGGCGGCCTCGGCCAGCTCAATTGCCAGGGCTTGAACCGCGCAATGAACCTGGCAACCCTGCTGCCGGAAAAGTTCGGCAAGGCCAACTTTGTATTTGCCGCCAACCCGACACGCAATGTCGAGGAAGGTGAGCTGGACAATTCCTACAGCTACATTCGCCCACTGATGACCATCAGCCCCAGCGCTATCAAATTGGGCCTGCCGGTAAACATTAAATTCTCCGCGAATGACACCAGCGACCTCGCCGATGAGCTGGTCGAGGACAAATACCACAACGCCACCATCTACACCGCCTGGTCCCACGGCTACCTGCCGGAGCTGATCAACAAGGTGGCGAGTGAAGCGTCCGGCGAAAAACACACGATTACCGACGACTGGTCCGGCAGTGACTACGACACGCTCTATGTGCTGACGCTGACCTGGCACAACGGCAAGGCCTCGCTGCTGAGCCGCAACTACAAGCAGGGCTTGAACGACGGCGATGAAACCTGCCCGGAACCGACACAGGTGAGTGCTGACAGCTGACAGCGTATGATGCGTCGCTATTGACTCATCGGCGGATCATCAGCATGTCCAACCTCTCCTCCACCCAGCCCGTCCGGGGCTGGTCTTTCTGGTGGAAACCAGCGCTATTCCTCTTGGTGGCCTGCGTAGGCCTCTATTACGTTAAGTGGTCGCCCTACTACTTCAAGGCGTTTGTGGCGGCCGACAATCACAGCATCGGCGCCTCGATTCTCAACGATCAACAAAGCTCGCCACTGGCGGCAGCACTGGCCTATGCCCAGGTGTATTTCCTGGCGATCTGGAAAGCCGCGGTGCTGGCGGTGATCCTTGGCTCCCTGCTGCAAGTGCTGATCCCCCGTGACTGGTTGCTACGCCTGTTCGGCCGCGCCGGCCTGGGCTCGACCGTGCGCGGCGGGCTGTTCGCCTTGCCAGGCATGATGTGCAGTTGCTGCGCCGCGCCGGTGGCGGCGGGCATGCGCCGCCAGCAGGTGTCGGTGGGCGCGGCGCTGGCCTTCTGGATCGCCAACCCGGTGCTGAATCCGGCCACCCTGGTGTTTATGGGCTTTGTGCTCGGCTGGGGTTTTACCGCGTTGCGGCTGGTGGCGGGCATTGTGTTGGTGGTGGGTGTGTCGCTGGTGGCGCAGCGTATTGCCCGGCCGGATCAGGTGCCGGAAGCGGCATTGGAGGCTGTAGCCGAAGTCAGCAGCACGGAGTCGCAACCATTCCTGAGCCGTTGGCTGCGCACGTTGTGGCAGTTGTTCTGGAACACGATCCCCATCTACATCCTGGCGGTGCTGGTCCTGGGCGCGGCGCGGGTATGGCTGTTCCCCCATGTCGACGGCGCCATGGCCAATAGCCTGGTGTGGTTGGTACCGCTGGCGATTGTCGGCACGCTGTTTGTAATTCCTACAGCGGCTGAAATCCCCATCGTACAAACCATGATGGCGCTGGGCATGGGCACCGGCCCGGCCGTGGCCTTGCTGATGACCCTGCCGAGCGTGAGCCTGCCGTCGCTGTTGATGCTGCGCAAGGATTTCGATGCGCGGGTGCTGGTGACGGTAGCCGGGTTGACCATGCTGGTGGGCGTGGTGTGTGGGTTGATCGGGGCGTTTATCCTCTGAGGGCTCGCTCGCGCAGATAGGCCGTGACGGCGCCCTGCTCTCCCGCGAACTCGATCCGTGCGCCTTTGCTTTCACGCTGGAAGGCGTACATCGGGTCGTAATATTCGCGCAACAGCCCTTCTATCCAAGCGCGATGCAGGTCCACGGCGCCGCTGCACGCCTGCTCCGCCAGGGCGTCCTGCATGATCGCGTGCAAGCGCTGGAAGCGCTCACCGCCCAGCCGCTTGTGTATATTCGCCAGACTTTGGGTAAGACGTTCGGCGAACAATGCGTAGCCGTCTTCGCCAAACACCGTATCAAACTCAACACACAGGTCGACTACATAGTCGCGCAGGATGCGTTCGACACGCCCTTCGACGCTGTCTTCCAGCCACACCATCGAGTAGCCCTGCATGCCTTTGTGCAGTGGCAGCGGCAGCGCGCAGCTGCCGATCATGCGGCTTTCGTCCTCGACCACAAACTGCTCAATGCCGCCCGCGCGTTTTTTCAGCAGGTCCACCGCCAGACGGTTCTCGAAGTCGATGTTGGACGGCTGCGTGGTGGCGCGCTTGCCGAAGCTGGAGCCACGATGGTTGGCGTGGCCTTCAAGGTCCAGGGCATTGGGCAACTGGCCGAGCACTTCGGTCTTGCCGGTGCCGGTCATGCCGCCGAGCAACACGAAATCACACTGAACGGTGGCCTGTTCAATAGTGTTCACGAGAAACGTTCGCATGGCCTTGTAGCCACCGCCGACCCGTGGGTACTCGATGCCGGCGTCGGTTTTCAACCATTGCTGCACAATCTGCGAACGCAACCCGCCGCGAAAACAGTACAGGTAACCGTCGGGATGGGCTTGGGCGAATTGTGCCCACTGTGCAATGCGCTCGGCCTTGATGGCGCCGGACACCAACTCATGCCCCAACACAATCGCCGCCTGCTGTCCTTGCTGCTTGTAGCAGGTGCCGATGCGCTGGCGCTCGTCATCGTTCATCAACGGCAGGTTGACCACGCCGGGGAACGCGCCCTTGATGAATTCCACCGGCGCGCGGGTATCCATCATCGGCCGGTCGCTGAGGAAAATGTCGCGGTAATCGGTGATGTCAGTTGCCATCAAAACACCTCTACCGCGTTGGTCTGTCGCTCAACCAGAACGCCGATCGGCGCCAGGCTCAAGCCCAGTTCCGCCGCCACGGCGTGGAACTCGGCGTCACCTTCAGGTGTGACGGCGATCAGCAGCCCGCCGCTGGTCTGCGGGTCGCACAGCACGCGCTTGTGCAGCTCTTGCACGCGCCCGAGCTTGCTGGCGTAGCTGTCGAAGTTGCGTAACGTGCCACCGGGCACACAACCCTGATCCAGGTAGTACTCGACCCCAGGCAGCCGTGGGACTTTTTCATATTCGATGCGTGCGGTCAGGCCGCTGCCGTCAGCCATTTCCACCAGATGACCCAACAGGCCGAAACCGGTGACATCGGTCATGGCCGTTACCCCGGCCAGCTTGCCGAAGCGGCTGCCGGGTTTGTTGAGGGTGCACATCCAGTCGCGGGCCAGGCCGATGTCGGCCTCGCGCAGCTTGCCCTTCTTTTCGGCAGTGGTGAGGATGCCGATGCCCAGCGGCTTGGTCAGGTACAACTGGCAGCCGGCGGTAGCCGTGTCGTTGCGCTTCATATGGCGCTTTTGCACGATGCCGGTCACGGCCAGGCCGAAGATCGGCTCCGGCGCGTCGATAGAGTGGCCGCCTGCCAGGGGGATACCGGCGGCGTCGCACACCGAGCGGCCACCACGGATCACTTCCCGAGCAATCTCGGGCGCCAGCACGTTCACCGGCCAGCCGAGAATGGCGATGGCCATCAACGGGTCGCCGCCCATGGCGTAGATGTCGCTGATGGCATTGGTGGCGGCGATGCGGCCGAAGTCGAAGGGGTCATCGACAATCGGCATGAAAAAGTCAGTGGTGGAGACCACGCCGCGCTCGTCGTCGATGGCGTACACCGCCGCATCATCCCGCGAGGCATTGCCAACCCACAGGTTGGGGTCGAGGTTCTGGGCGCCGCTGCCGGCGAGAATCACTTCCAACACTTGGGGCGATATCTTGCAACCACACCCCGCGCCATGGCTGTATTGGGTAAGACGAATCGGCTCGTTCATGTAGGACCTCACGCTATCAAGTGTCGGGATTCTAACAGACAGCAAAAAGCCGGCTGGGCTCTTGTGAGCACAGCCGGCTTTCAGGTTTCGGCGGTTACTGGCGGGCAGCGAGCAAACGCTTGTGGCGGTTACGTCGTGCGATGTTCAAGCACTCGATGGCCGCCGAGAAGGCCATGGCCGCGTACACGTAGCCTTTAGGCACATGGGCGCCGAAGCCTTCGGCGATCAGCGTCATGCCGATCATAATCAGGAAGCCCAGGGCCAGCATCACCACGGTCGGGTTGTCGTTGATGAACTTGGCCAGCGGTTCAGCCGCCACCAGCATCACGATCACCGATGTCACCACGGCAATGATCATGATCGGCAAGTGCTCGGTCATGCCCACGGCGGTAATGATGCTGTCGATGGAGAACACCAGGTCGAGCAACAGGATCTGCCCGATCGCTGCGGCGAAGCCGATGGCCACGGTGTTGCCAACCGATGCTTTCTCTTCCGGCTCCGGGTCCATGCTGTGATGGATCTCGGTGGTGGCCTTCCACACCAGGAACAAGCCGCCGGCGATCAGGATCATGTCCTTCCACGAAAACGCCTGGCCGAGCACTTCGAACACCGGCGCCGTCAACTGCACGATGAACGCGATGGTGCTCAACAGGCCCAGGCGCAATATCAGCGCCATGCTGATACCGATGCGCCGTGCCTTGGCCCGGTGCTGCTCAGGTAGTTTGTTGGTGAGGATGGAGATAAAGATCAGGTTATCGATGCCCAGCACGATTTCCATGACGATCAAGGTGGCCAGTGCAACCCAGGCGGTGGGGCTGGCGGCCAGTTGTAAAAGGTAATCCATAGGTCAGTCCTGAGGTTGTGCTGGGAAATTAAGCTTCTTTACTGTTCGAGTCAGACTCTTTTTCTTCCTGATCGTCCTTTTTCTGCGGGCTGATCAGGCCTTGTGTCGCTTCACTCAATGCCTGCTCGGCGGCCTTGTGGGTGTCATCGATGGCTTGCTTGGCCGACTCGGTGGCCTTGCCCAACACCTGCTGCGCGCTTTTCTCGACCTGATCGCAACCGCTGATCACTACCAATGAAAGCGCAAGCAGCGATGCCGCGCCCAGGGAATTGAGTTTCATGATGTATTCCTCGTTAGAACCATTGGGTCCAAATAGTGGCCCCGCGATAGCGAGGCATTCTATGCAGGCGAACACTTCAGGAAAATTCGTATTTTTCTCGCGTATACTTCGGTTTTTACGAAGTGACGGCCGCGATGCTCAATTACCGACAATTGCACTACTTCTGGGTTGTGGCCAAGACCGGCAGCATTGTGCGCGCCTGCGAGCAACTCAACCTTACCCCCCAGACCATCAGCGGGCAGATCAGCCTGCTGGAGCAAACCTTCGGTATCGCGCTGTTCCAACGGGTCGGCCGCCAGCTGGAGCTGACCGAAGCCGGGCGCCAGGCTCTGCCCTATGCCGAGCAAATGTTCCAGACCGGTAATGAATTGGAAGCGATGCTGCGCGCACAACCCAATGAACAGCAGATTGTGTTCCGGGTCGGGGTGGCGGATGTGGTGCCCAAGTCCATCGTTTATCGCCTGATCGCGCCGACCATGGAGCTGAGCGAGCCGCTGCGCATCACCTGCCGCGAAGACAAACTCGAACGCCTATTGGCCGACCTGGCGATCCAGCGCCTGGATCTGGTGATTTCCGACAGCCCCATGCCGTCGCACCTGGACATTAAGGGCTACAGCCAGAAACTGGGGGAATGTGGCATCAGCTTCTTTGCTACTCAGGCCTTGGCTGACCAACATGGCGGCGATTTCCCACAGTGCCTGCATGGCGCGCCGCTGTTGATTCCGGGCGCGGAGACGGTGGTGCGCAGCCGCCTGCAACGCTGGTTTGCCGAGCAGCAGATCCAGCCGAAGATCATCGGCGAGTTCGACGACAGCGCCCTGATGCAGGCATTTGGCCAATCCGGCAGCGGGATTTTTATCGCCCCCAGCGTGATCGCCGAAGAAGTCGTGCGCCAATACGGCGTGGCGCTGATTGGCCAGACTGACGCGGTCACCGAGTCGTTCTACGCGATCTCGGTGGAACGCAAGGTCAAGCACCCCGGCATCGTGGCGATTACCGAAGGGGCAAGGCGCGAGTTGTTTACCGCCCTGCCTTGACGGCTCAGGCCCTGGAGGCGACCGGTTGTTTGGCGGTCATCAGCCACAGCGCCAGCAGGATTGACACCAGAATAAACCCGGACGCTGCAAACCCCAGGCTGCCCAGGCCCAAGGTGTCGATCACCTGTCCACCGACCAACGCGCCCAAGCCAATCCCCAGGTTGGCCCCGGCAATGTTCAGCGACGCGGCAAACGCTGGCGCATGGGGCGCGGCCTTCATCAGCCGCACATGGCTGACCAGGAACATCGCTGCCTGGGTCACGCCCCACACCGCCATCGCCGCAGCCAGGCCGACGGCGGAATGAATCGCCGGGACCAATGCCACCATGCCGGCGATCATAAAGCCGCAGAACACCATCGACGCGATCAACGGGTGGCGATCCACCGCACGGCCGCCCAACGAGTTGCCGATCAATCCGACCGCGCCAAAGCCCATCAGGCACCAGCCCACCAACGTGCCATCAAACCCAGCCAGGCGCTCAAGGATGTCGGCCAAATAGGTGTAGGCCGTGAACATACCGCTGAACACCAGGATCGACAGCAGGATATGGCCCTGCATCAAGGGGTTGCGCAGGATCTTGAACTGCGAGCGCAGTGTCACCTCATCGTTCTTCGGCTTCGTCACCGGCAGGTAGATAAACAGCAGCAAAGCCTTGGCCAACGCCACCACCGCCAGGATAGCGAACGCGGTGCGCCAGCCGAACATATCGGAAATCAGCGTGCCCACCGGGATGCCGAACACGGTGGCGCAGACAATGCCGAAGCCGATTTTTTCGATGGCACGCCCGGCATATTCCGGGCCGACGATGTCGACCGCCGTTTCACTGGCCAAAGCCCAGAATACCGGCAGGCCGAGGGCCGGGATCAGCCGCGCCACGGCCATTACCCAGATATTCGGCGCCAACGCGGCCACGGTATTGGCCACCGCGAACATGATCAGGATGCTGATAAATAGGCGCTTGCGTGGGAAACGAGCGCAATACGCCGTCAGAAACGGCCCAAACGCTGCCACGGTGAACGCGAACAGCGTCACCAGCAGACCCGCCTGGGACACGCTGACGTTCAGGTCCCGGGCAATCGACGGCAATAGCCCGACGATGATGAACTCTGTGGTCAGCACGGTAAAGCCGGCGGCCGACAGCAGCAGGATGGGAAACAGCATCAAAACTCCAGAAACAACGACATCAACGACAGCCCGAAGGGCCCGCTGACGGAATAGGAAAAGTGAGAGGGATGAATCTTAACAGAGTGTGTCCGGGTTTGACCAAGACCCTACGGCGCGGGTGACGGAATGCCGCATCGAGCGGGACGTGTCCTACAGCATGGTAGACTTGGCGCCTGTTCCTACAGCGCTTTCGCCTGCAATGCTGCGTCCTACTAAAAAAACTAGAGACAACTGTTTATGACTGCTGCCCCCTCCCTGTTGCAACGACTTATGCGCGTCAGCCTGGTTACCCAAATCGTTATCGGCCTGATCGCCGGTATCCTGCTGGCCCTGCTGATGCCCGAGGCCGCCCAGGCCACCGGATTTATTGGCAAGGTGTTCGTCACCGCGCTCAAGGCCGTGGCGCCGATCCTGGTGTTCGTGTTGGTAATGTCGTCGATCGCCAACCATAAACACGGCCAGGAAACGCACATCAAGCCGATCCTGTTCCTCTACCTGCTCGGCACCTTTGCCGCCGCAGTGGTGGCGGTGGTGGCAAGCATGTGGTTTCCGTCGCCCCTGGTGCTCGCCACCCACGACGTGACCGTTACCGCCCCCGGCGGCATCGCCGAAGTGCTGCAAAGCCTGCTGCTCAGCGTGGTGGACAACCCGGTCAGCGCGCTGATGAACGCCAACTTCATTGGCATCCTGGCCTGGGCCATCGGCATGGGCATCGCCATTCGCCATGCGGGCGAAACCACCCGTACCGTGCTGGATGATTTGTCCAACGGCGTGACCCTGATCGTGCGCGTGGTGATCCGCTTCGCCCCGCTGGGCATTTTCGGTCTGGTCGCCTCGACCCTCGCCACTTCCGGTTTCGGCGCCCTGCTCGGCTATGCACATCTGCTGATGGTGTTGATCGGCTGCATGTTGTTCGTGGCCCTGGTGGTCAACCCAGCCATCGTGTTCTGGAAACTGCGCCGCAACCCGTACCCCCTGGTGCTGATGTGCCTGCGCGAGAGCGGCATCACCGCGTTCTTCACCCGCAGTTCGGCGGCGAACATCCCGGTCAACCTGGCGTTGAGCAAGCGCCTGGGCCTGCATGAAGACACCTACTCGGTGTCGATCCCGCTGGGCGCCACCATCAACATGGCCGGTGCTGCGATTACCATCACCGTGCTGACCCTGGCGGCGGTGCATACCTTGGGCATCAACGTCGACCTGCCGACCGCCGTGCTGCTCAGCGTGGTCGCGGCCGTGTGTGCCTGTGGCGCTTCGGGTGTGGCCGGTGGCTCGCTGTTGCTGATTCCGCTGGCGTGCAGCCTGTTTGGCATCCCGAGTGAAATCGCCATGCAGGTGGTGGCTGTCGGCTTCATCATCGGCGTGCTGCAGGATTCGGCGGAAACCGCGCTCAACTCGTCCACCGACGTGCTGTTCACCGCCGCCGCATGCCTGGGCAAGGAAGAACAGCCGGCTTAAACGCCGCTGACAAAAAAGCCCGGTGTGGTTCTTGAGTGAACCACACCGGGCTTTTTTATGGCTGGAGGCTTAGAAAGCGCCCATGTAGTCACGCTTGCCCACTTCCACACCGTTGTGGCGCAGCAAGGCGTAAGCAGTGGTGACGTGGAAGAAGAATTGCGGCAGGCCGTAGGTCAGCAGGTAGGACTGGCCGCTGAAGCGCTTCTCTTTCGGGGTGCCCGGGCGAGTGATGATCTCGATACCTTCCTTGCCGTCGACTTGCTCAGGCTTGATGGTGTCGACAAACGCCAGGACCTTGGCGATCAGCGCTTGCAGGTCGGCGAAGGTCACTTCGCTGTCTTCGTATTTAGGCACTTCGATCTCGGCCAGGCGCGCAGAAACACCCTTGGCGAAGTCGACGGCGATTTGCACCTGGCGCACCAGCGCGAACATGTCCGGGAACAGACGCGCTTGCAGCAGGGCGTTGGGTTCGATGTTCTTGGCGGTGGCGTGGGCTTCAGCCTTGTTCAGCACATCGCTCAAGGCGTTGAGCATTTGCTTGAAGACTGGGATGGAGGCGGCGTACAGGGAAATAGTCATAACAGTCTCATCGGTAATGGCAGGGTTGGAACCAGCGGCGATTATAGCCATGCCTGCGGCTTGTCTTTTATTTTTTCAGGATTAGGCTAGTGGCCTTCACTGCATAGGGAAAGCGCGATGACCGCCGAGCACGACACCGACACCCCTGAGCCGCGCCTGAACAGCACGGAAATCCGCATTCTGGGCTGCCTGATCGAAAAACAGGCGACCAACCCGGAAACCTACCCCCTGACCCTCAACGCCCTGGTGCTGGCCTGCAACCAGAAAACCAGCCGCGAGCCGGTGACAAACCTCAGCCAGGGCCAGGTCGGGCAAAGCCTTCGCGCTCTGGAAGGCCAAGGCTTTGCCCGACTGGTGATGGGCAGCCGCGCCGACCGCTGGGAACATCGCGTAGACAAGGCGCTGGAGCTCGTGCCGGCCCAGGTGATCCTGATCGGCCTGCTGTTTCTACGTGGACCGCAGACCGTCAATGAGCTGCTGACCCGTAGCGGGCGCATGCATGACTTCGAAGATGCCGAGCAAGTGGTGCACCAGCTGGAACGCCTGATTGCTCGCGGATTGGCGCTGCTGGTGCCGCGTCAGGCGGGGCAGCGTGAAGATCGCTATACCCATGCGCTGGGGGATCCGGCGGACATCGAGGTGATCATCGCGGCGCGGGGGAATCCGGTGGAGCGTGGGGCTGGCGTGTCTGCGGAGCGCATAGAAGAGTTGGAAGCGCGGATTGCAGCGCTTGAAGAGCGCCTGGCACACCTGGAACAGGCGTAACGCAGTAAACAATGTGGGAGGGGGCTTGCCCCCGATGGCGGTGGTTCAGTTGGAACAGCTTTGACTGACAGACTGCTATCAGGGGGCAAGCCCCCTCCCACATTTGATCACCAGCAATCTTCAGCTTCGGGCGAAGGCCACGGCTTTTTCGAATTGATCCTGGGTTGGCCGCACCCCGGTATAAAGCACAAACTGCTCCAGCGCCTGGATTGCAATCACTTCCAGCCCGGTAATCACCCGCTTGCCTTGAGCCCGCCCACGCACGATCAACGGCGTTTCGGCGGGGATCGCCACCACATCGAACACAGTCTCGGCGTTATCAACCGCATCCGCTTCAAACGCCAGCGCATCGGCCTCGGCGCCGCCGGTCATGCCGATCGGTGTCACGTTGACCAGCATCTGCGGCCGCATGTCGCCCAGTTCTGCACGCCACTCATACCCCAAGCTCTGCGCCAGCGCCCTGCCCGCGGCTTCATTGCGCGCCACGATCACGCCGTTGGTATACCCCCCGTCACGCAAGGCGCTGCCCACGGCCTTGGCCATGCCGCCGCTGCCGCGCAAGGCGAAGGTGGAATCTTTCGGCACAGCGTGCTTTTTCAGCAGTTGCTCGACGGCGATGTAATCGGTGTTGTAGGCCTTCAGGTGCCCATCGGTATTGACGATGGTGTTGAGGGAGGCGATGGCTTGAACCGAATCGTCGAGTTCGTCCACTAAGGCGATGGCGGCCTCTTTGAACGGCATCGAGACCCCGCAACCGCGAATGCCCAACGCCCGGATACCGCCGATCGCGCCGGGCAAATCCTGGCTGCTGAACGCCTTATAGTAGAAATTCAGACCCAACTGTTCGTACAGGTGGTTATGAAACCGCAGGCCAAAATTCCCGGGGCGGGCCGACAGTGACATGCACAGCTGGGTGTCCTTGTTGGGGTGCATCTGCATGGATAACTCCTTTGAGTAAGCAAATCGGTACAGACCTTACACAACCTTTACCTAGCGGCCGTGCTGTTTTTCAGAAATATGTTGTCTTAAAAGTATCCCCGCGACGTTACTTGAGTCTATTGATTGCAGACCACAAGCGCAGGGACCAACCGAGGAATGACCATGATTCGTAAAATCCCCAAGATCGCCTTGCTGGTAGGTGCACTCGCTATGGCCGGCCAAGCCTCCGCCCACGGTGGTGGATGGGGTGGCCCGGCCGTCTTGGGTGCACTGGTCGGCGCCGCCGTGGTGGGCTCCGTGGTTGCCAGCCAACCCCGTGAGGTCTATGTGCAGCAGCCGGTCTACGTGCAACCGCAGCCGGTATATGCCGCGCCACCGCCGGTCTACTACGCACCGCCCCCGCCGGTGTATGTGCAGCAAGAGGTGTATTACCGCCCGGCACCGGTCTATTACGGCCCACCCCGTGGTTATTACGGCCCTCCCCACGGCTACTACCGTCGCGGTTGGTAAGCCCTTATCGTGATGTCGGAAACAGGCCTCGCCCTACAAGCGGGGCCTTTTTTTGTGTACGACGTCCGGATTTATCGTGCCAAGGTCGTTCTGAGGACAATGGCCAAGCGGCAATCCCACACTATTAAGGTCGAAAGTCTACTTGCCCGACCGGGGCTTACGCTGTCATGTTTGTGTCACCACACACTCCCACTATCGATCCAGTCCCCCAATAACAACCCAATAACAACAAGGACGACAGACCATGCCCACACAAAACCCGCACCGCACCGCTGGCCTCTGTACGTCCAGCAAGGTCTACAGCGCCCTCACGGAGCTCAAGCACCTGGAAGGCCACCGCACTGCAAAGTTCCTGGCGTTGTTGGCGGAAAACCTGGTGCGCAAAGGCCTGCTCAATGAGCAGGAAGTGGTGAGCATGCTCGATCAGGTAGTCGACTGACGCCTTTTGTTGATGTCGACTATTGACCCAGGTGATTTTTCCTAAATCGCCAGGCCCCGTAAGGTGACCCCCATAGCGATTGGAGGTCCTTATGCCCACTGTTCAAATCATGTCCGTCATCGGCAGCGCCGTCCCCGCCCCCCTTCGGGAGCTGGGCTTGCTCGCCTGCTGGTACCTGGTACGCGATGGCGAAACCATCAGCGGCCCGCTCACATCCCTGTCCGCCGCCGAAAAACAACGGCAACACGCCTCGAATTTCCGGCTCCACGCCTGAGGCTTATGGCAACGGCATCTTGACCCGCGGCTTGCTCTCCACAAACAGCGCCCAACTGGACATGAACAGCGCCGCCACCAGCGGCCCGATCACAAAGCCGTTGAGGCCAAACACCGACAGGCCGCCCAGGGTCGAGATCAGGATCAGGTAGTCCGGCATCTTGGTGTCCTTGCCCACCAGGATAGGGCGCAGTACGTTGTCCACCAGCCCGATCACAAACACGCCAAACAAGGCCAGCACCACGCCCTGCCAGATCGAACCGCTGAGCAGGAAGTAAGCGGCCACCGGCCCCCACACAATCCCCGCGCCCACCGCCGGCAGCAACGACAGGAACGCCATTAACACCGCCCAGAGCAACGCGCTGGGAATGTCCAGGAACCAGAAAATCAAACCACCCAATGCCCCTTGAGTCACGGCCACCAGCACGTTGCCCTTGACCGTGGCGCGCACCACCCGATTGAACTTGAGCTGCAACCGGCGCTTCTGCGGCTCGGCCAGCGGCACCGCCGTGCGCACTTTACGCACCAGTTCCGGGCCGTCGCGCAGCAGGAAAAACAGCAAATAGAGCATGATGAAAAAGCTCACCAGGAAATCAAACGTGCCCTGGCCGAAGCTGAACGCCTGGGTGGCGAAGAACTGGCTGCCCTGCATCGCGCTCTTGACGATTTTCTCGCGCAGGCCTTCAAGGTTGCCCATGCCAAAGCGGTCCAGCAAATGCTGGAAATACGGCGGCAGGAAGTTCTTGAACTGCTCGATATAACCGGCCACGTCGAGCTTGCCGCTTTCAACGTTTTTGTAGAGCGTTGCGCCCTCTTGCACCAGCAAGGCGCTGGTGATGATCACCGGCAGGATCGCGATCACCAGGCACACCAGCAAGGTGGCCAGTGACGTCAGGTTGCGGTTCCAGCCAAACCGCTGCTGCAGGCGGCGCTGCATGGGCGCAAAGATGATGCCGAGGATGACCGCCCAGAACACCGCTCCGTAGAACGGCAGCAATATCCAGATAAAGGCGACGGTCACCAGGACCAGCAGCAACAACAGGGTTTTGAATTGCAGGTTGGTTTGATTCATGTTCGGTCCATGTCAAAAAAGCAGGGCGCGCGTTTACGTCCCGGTGCTTAGTCCGCCGCAACTCCTGGGAGTGCCATCTTTGTTGCGCTAAGCGTAGACCCAGATCAATAAAGCCCTGCACCGCTTCATCTACCCTCGCGCTTTTTTGCGACCCAAGCCCATGCCTCCTGTCATCGCCCCCGAACTGCTCGCCCCCGCCGGCACCCTGAAAAACATGCGCTATGCCTTTGCCTACGGCGCCGATGCGGTCTACGCCGGCCAGCCGCGCTACAGCCTTCGCGTGCGCAACAATGAATTCGACCACGCCCACCTGGCCCTCGGCATTGACGAGGCTCATGCTCAGGGCAAGCGCTTCTACGTGGTGGTCAACATCGCGCCGCACAACGCCAAGCTCAAGACCTTCCTCAAAGACCTGGCCCCGGTCATTGCCATGGGCCCGGACGCGCTGATCATGTCCGATCCCGGCCTGATCATGCTGGTGCGCCGGCATTTCCCGATGATGCCGATTCACTTGTCGGTGCAGGCCAACACGGTGAACTGCGCCAGCGTGGAATTCTGGCAGCAGCAAGGGATTTGCCGGGTGATCCTGTCGCGGGAGCTGTCACTGGAAGAGATCGAAGAAATCCGCCGGCAGGTGCCGGCCATGGAGCTGGAGGTGTTTGTGCACGGCGCCTTGTGCATGGCCTATTCCGGCCGCTGCCTGCTGTCGGGCTACATGAACAAACGCGACGCCAACCAAGGCAGCTGTACCAACGCGTGCCGCTGGAAATACCAGGCTACACCGGCGGTGGAGAACGCCACGGGGGATATCGTCCAGGAATATCAGCCAACCCTCGGGATCGGCGCGCCGACAGATCAGGTGTTCCTGTTGCAGGAAGCCAACCGTCCCGATGAGCAGATGCCCGCCTTCGAGGACGAGCACGGCACCTACATCATGAACGCCAAGGACCTGCGCGCCGTGCAGCACGTGGACCGCCTGACCCACATGGGCGTGCATTCGCTGAAGATCGAAGGGCGCACCAAGTCCCACTTCTATTGTGCACGCACCACCCAGGTGTATCGCCAGGCCATCGATGATGCAGTGGCCGGCCGGGCATTTGATCGCGACTTGATGACCCATCTGGAGTCCCTCGCCCAACGCGGCTACACCGAGGGGTTTCTCCGTCGGCACGTGCACGACGAATACCAGAACTACCAGAACGGCAGCTCCGTGTCCGAGCGCCAGCAGTTTGTGGGCGAGTTGACTGGCGAGCGCCGGGGCGAGTTGGCCGAGGTCAAAGTAAAGAACCGCTTTGCCGTGGGCAACCACCTGGAGCTGATGACCCCCGCCGGCAACTTCCACTTTGACCTGACCACGTTGCACAACGCCAAGGGCGAGGCCATCAAGGTGGCGCCGGGGGATGGGCACACCGTGTATGTACCGATCCCGACCGAGATGGACCTGCGCTTCGGCCTGTTGATGCGCGACGTTTAGATCCGGAACTGCCCGACCAACTGCCCCAGGCGCTGGCCCAAGTCCGCCAGGCTGCGAGAAGTCTGAGCGCCCAACTGGGTTTCATCGGCGACGCTGTCCACCGCCACCGCAATCTGGTGCACGCTGCGGTTGATCTCTTCGGCCACGGCGGTCTGCTCTTCGGCGGCGCTGGCAATCTGAGCGTTCATTGAGTTAATGGTGCCGATCAACTGGGCCATGGTGTCCAGGGACGCGCCGGCCTGGTTGGCCTGGGCCGAGGTGCCGTCACCGGCATCGCTGGAGCGGCGCATCGCGTCTACGGCGGCGACCGTGCCTTTTTGCAGGCGGTCGATCATGCCCTGTATTTCCTGGGTGCTGGTCTGGGTGCGGCTGGCCAAGGCGCGCACTTCGTCGGCGACCACCGCGAAACCACGACCAGCCTCCCCGGCCCGTGCGGCTTCAATCGCCGCGTTCAGGGCCAGCAGGTTGGTCTGCTCGGCAATCGAACGGATCACGCTCAATACGCTGACAATCGACGCCACATCCTGCTGCAAGCTGTCGAGGGACACGCCGCTGCTGCGGATGTCGCTCACCAGTGCATGGATCTGCGCGATGCTGCCGTCCACCACGCGCTTGGCGGCCTGGCCTTCAGCATCGGTCTGTTGCGCCGCCACGGAGGCGCCTTGGGCACTGCGCGCCACTTCCTGTGCAGCCGAGGACATCTGGTTGATCGCGGTGGCCACCTGATCGGTCTCGTGACGCTGGCGTTCCATGGCCTGCTCCGAGCGCTGGGCCTGGTCGGACACCTGGCTTACCAGCCCGGTCAGTTGCGCGGTCATTTCCGTGATCTGGCGCACCAGCCCGTGGATCTTGTCGACAAACCGGTTGAACGCACCGGCCAGGTCGCCCAACTCATCCTGGCTGGTGATGGCCAGGCGGCGGGTCAAGTCGCCTTCACCGGCAGCGATGTCATCGAGGTTGGCTTTCATCAAGTGCAGGGGACGCAGGATGGTATTGGCCAGCAACATGCCTACGGCGGCGATCACCAGCAGCACCACCACCGCCACGCCGAGGATACTCAGCAACACGCCTTCCATGCGTTTTTCGACCTTGGCCTCGACCACCGCCACCTGGGCTTCGATGCCGTCGAGGTTCACGGATGTACCGATGACCATGTCCCACTTGGGCAGGTATTCGGTGTAGCCGAGCTTGGGCACCAGTTCGGTCTGGCCGGGCTGGGTGGAGCTGTATTGCAGGTAGTGGCTGCCGTCCTTGCCGACCTTGACCAGGTCGCGGTTGACGTAGACGCCGTTGGGGTCGCGGTTGTCCTTGAAGCTCTTGCCCACGCCATCAGGGCTGTTGCCCTTGAACAGGCGGATGGTTTCTGAGTCGTAGCCGAAGAAGTAGCCGTCCTTGCCGTAACTGGTGTTGGACAGCAGTCTGACCACCTCGGCCCGCGCCGCCGTGTCACCGGGGGCGGCTGCGTCGTAGAGCGGCTTGATGGTGCTCATGGCCACTTCCACATAACTTTGCAGGGTGGCCTTGGCGTTGTTGAGCAGACGCTGGCGGGTTTCATCCACCTCGTTGCGCGCCTGCCCCTGGAGGATCCACACAGTGGTCAGGCTGATCACCACGGCAAACAGCAACACCGGCACAACGGCAAGGGACAGGACTTTGGCCTTCAGGCTCAGACGCATGGCTTTTCTCTCTTATTAGGCGACTTGAGAGGTTATCGGCCAGCGGCGGTGAATCTGTAGATCAGAGTGTCATCGCCGCCAGCCAGCCAAATGCGAGCAATGGCAGGTTGTAGTGCAGGAAAGTCGGCACCACCGTGTCCCAGATATGGTGATGCTGGCCGTCGATGTTCAGGCCGGAGGTCGGGCCGAGGGTGGAGTCCGACGCCGGTGAGCCGGCATCGCCCAGCGCACCCGCCGTACCGACGATGCACACGATGGCCATCGGGCTGAAGCCCAGTTGCACACACAGCGGCACAAAAATCGCGGCAAGAATCGGCACCGTGGAAAACGACGAGCCGATGCCCATGGTCACCAGCAGGCCCACCAGCAACATCAACAATGCACCGACGCCACGGCTATGGCCGATAAACGCCGCCGAGGTTTCGACCAGCGAGCGCACGTCGCCGGTGGCCTTGAGCACTTCGGCAAAACCTGAGGCGGCGATCATGATGAAGCCGATCATGGCCATCATCTTCATGCCTTCGGTAAACAGGTCGTCGGTGTCGCGCCAGCGCACGATGCCCGACACCGAAAAGATCAGGAACCCGGCCAGGGCACCGATGATCATCGAGTCCAGCCACAGCTGAATGATGAACGCCGAGGCAATCGCCACACCAGCCGCCAGCAGGGTCAGCGGGTTGTATTGCACCGCGACTTGCTCGACGCGCTCGATTTTTTCCAGGTCATACACGCGCTTCTTGCGGTAGCTGATAAACACCGCCACCAGCAGGCCAACCACCATGCCCAGGGCGGGCAGACTCATGGCATGGGTCACGTTGACCTGGCTGATGTCCACACCACTCTTGGCCACGTTGGCCAGCAGGATCTGGTTGAGGAAGATATTGCCGAAGCCCACCGGCAGGAACATATAGGGCGTGATCAGGCCGAAGGTCATCACGCAGGCAATCAGGCGACGGTCCAGTTGCAGCTTGGTCAGCACGTACAACAGCGGCGGCACCAGCAGAGGAATGAACGCAATATGGATCGGCAGGATGTTCTGCGACGCAATCGCCACCATCCACAACAGGCCGATCAACAGCCATTTGACGTGGCTGCCGCCGCTGGCGTCCTGGCGGTCTACCAGTAACAGCGCCTTGTCCGCCAACGCGTGGGCCAGGCCGGACTTGGCAATCGCCACCGCGAAAGCGCCGAGCAATGCGTAGGACAACGCCACGGTCGCACCGCCGCCCAAACCGCCGTTGAAGGCTTTGAGCGTGGCTTCGATGCCCAGGCCACCGGTCAAACCGCCCACCAGGGCGCCGACGATAATGGCGATGACCACATGCACGCGGGACAGGCTGAGCACCAGCATGGTGCCGACCGCGGCGATGACTGCGTTAATCATGGTTACCTCAAGCAAAAACATAAAAAACAGGCATACCCTCGCTCAGGTGGCCATTGGCTGGCGACCCGCGTGCAGGCTTCAAGGAGGTCTTATTAGAGGGCGCGCACTTTGCAGGACGTGGGGCTGCATGTCAAAAAACCGTGGCGAGGGAGCTTGCTGTGGCGAGGGAGCTTGCTCCCGTTCGACAGCGCAGCTGGAGCCGGCTTTTACCCCCCCCTCTAAGGCCCCGCCCAAGCAAGCTTGCTCACCAAAAAAGCAAATTTAAATTGATCGTTTGAATAAAGAACCCCCCAAAGCAGCCGACAACCTGACTCTATGTGCTTTCAGGTTAAGGATGTCCCGATGTCGCTCAGGCAGCTCTCCATTCAATGGAAAATCACCCTGCTCGCGGGCCTCTGCCTGCTGGGGATCGTGACCCTGCTGGTGGGTTTGTCGCTGTATCGCATGGCGCAGAGTTCGGAGCAGGTCCAGGCCTCCAGCATGCAGATGCTCAATACCTCCGCCCAGGCGCGCATCGAGGCTCAAGGCGAAGCCCAGGCGCTGGGTATCCGTCGTCAGTTCATGGATGCCTACCAGTACGGCCATGGCTTTTCCCGTCAGGTGCTGTTCCTGCGCGAGCAGGCCGAAAAGCGCTTCCTCGACGCCTTCGACACCCGCGAAGACCTGACCCGCCAGGTCAAGGCCGCCTTGCAGGCCAACCCGGACCTGCTGGGGTTGTCCCTGGTGTTCGAAGCCAATGCGCTGGACGGCAAGGACGAGTTGTTCGCCGATCAGGCAGAGTTGGGCAGCAACGACAAAGGCCGCTTCGCCCTGTACTGGTCGCAGCCGACGCCGGGCACGCTCACCTCAATGGCCCTGCCGGAAAGCGATATGGCCGACACAAGCATCGGCCCCAGCGGTGAACCGGCCAACGCCTGGTTCACTTGCCCGCGCACGACGCTCAAGCCCTGCGTGATCGAACCCTACTTTTATATGATCAACGGCCAGAACGTACTGATGACCAGCATCGTGTTCCCGCTGACGGTCAATGGCAAAGTCATCGCATCGCTGTCGGTGGACATCAACCTCAACAGCCTGCAGGCCGTGAGCCAACAGGCCAGCCAGAAACTGTACGACGGCCAGACTCAGGTGAGCATCCTCAGCACTACCGGCTTGCTGGCCGGCTACAGCGCGGACGCCACCCAGTTGAGCAAACGCCTGGATCAGGTCGACACCGTCAGCGGCGCGCAAGTGCTCAGTGCACTGGCCAGCGGCCCACAGATCCGCAGCCTGCGCACCGACCATCAGCTCAAAGTGCTGGCGCCGTTCGCGCCGATTCCTGACGGCAAGCTGTGGGGCGTGTTGCTGGATGTACCGGAAAAAGTCCTGGTCGGCCCCGCCGAAGCGCTGAAGGCCCAACTGGATGCCGACAATGCACGTGGCACGCTGCTGGAGTTGGGGCTGGGCCTGCTGGCGGCGGTGATCGGTCTGATTCTGGTGTGGCTGATGGCCCGCAGCGTGACGCGGCCGATCCTCGGCGTGGCGCACATGCTCGAAGACATCGCCAGCGGCGAAGGCGACCTGACCCGGCGCCTGGCCTACGACAAGAAAGATGAACTCGGGCAGCTCGCGGGCTGGTTCAACCGTTTCCTCGACAAGCTGCAACCGATCATTGCCGAGGTGAAGCGCTCGGTGCAGGACGCCCGTGGCACTGCCGACCAATCCGCCGCGATTGCGACCCAGACCAGCGCCGGCATGGAGCAGCAATACCGCCAGGTCGACCAGGTGGCCACTGCCTCCCACGAGATGAGTGCTACCGCCCAGGATGTAGCCCGCAGTGCCGCCCAGGCCGCACAAGCCGCACGCGATGCCGACCAGGCCACCCGCGACGGTTTGACCGTGATCGACCAGACCACCACCAACATCGGTCACCTGGCGGCGGACATGAGCACCGCCATGGGCCAGGTCGAAGGCCTGGCCGCCAATAGCGAGAAAATCGGTTCGGTGCTGGAAGTGATTCGCGGCATTGCCGAGCAGACCAACCTGTTGGCGCTCAACGCCGCCATCGAAGCCGCCCGCGCCGGTGAGGCCGGTCGTGGCTTTGCGGTGGTGGCGGATGAGGTGCGCAACCTTGCGCGGCGCACCCAGGAATCGGTGGAAGAAACCCGCCTGGTGATCGAGCAACTGCAAAGCGGCACCGAGGATGTGGTCGGCTCCATGGGCAACAGCTATCGCCAGGCCCAGGGCAGCGTCGAACAGGTCGGCCAGGCCGTCACCGCCCTGCGCCAGATCGGCGATGCGGTCACGGTCATCAGCGACATGAACCTGCAGATCGCCAGCGCCGCGGAAGAGCAAAGCGCAGTGGCCGAGGAGATCAACAGCAACGTGGCGACCATTCGCGATGTGACCGAGTCGCTGTCGGAACAGGCCAATGAGTCGGCGCGGGTGAGCCAGGCATTGAATAGCCTGGCAAATCAGCAGCAGGGATTGATGGATCAGTTTCGTGTCTGATCTGAATCAGCCGTAGATACGGGCGGTCAGATCTGGCGGTGTGGCAATTCGATCAGCACCTTGAGACCGCCCAGCTCGCTTTCCTGCAATTGCAGTACCCCGCCCCACACCTCGACGATATCCCGCACGATCCCCAACCCCAAACCATGGCCGTCGATCTGCTCATCCAGGCGCGTGCCACGGCTGAACACCTGGTCGCGCTGGGTTTCGGGGATGCCGGGGCCGTCGTCTTCAACCGCCAGCAGGTAGCTGCGGGCGGTTTCACTGATCGTCAGCCGCACATCGGCATCCGCCCATTTGCAGGCGTTATCCAGCAGGTTGCCGAGCAGTTCCAGCAGGTCTTCCCGGTCCCAGGGCAATTGCAGGCCGGGGGCCGCGTGGTAGCTGAGGTCCAGGTGCTCGCCATGGACCATGTTCAGGGTGGCCAGCAAACCGGGCAGTTCTTTTTCACAGTCGAACAAGGCACCCGGCAGGGTTTCGCCGGCCAGGCGTGCGCGGTTGAGCTCACGATTAAGGCGTTGTTGCACCTGTTCCAACTGGTTGCGCAGCAGTTTGCTCAGCTCGGGATGATCCTTGAGCGCCTCGCTCGACGCCGCGCTCAGCAACACGGCCAGTGGCGTTTTAAGGGCATGCCCGAGGTTGCCGAGGGCATTGCGTGAGCGCTTGAGGCTGTCTTCGGTGTGGGCCAGCAAGTGGTTGATCTGCGCTACCAGCGGCTCCAGTTCCAGCGGAACCTGGGTGTCGAGTTGCGAGCGCTGGCCCTGTTGCAACTGGGCGATCTGATTGCGCGCAGTTTCCAGCGGGCGCAAGGCACGGCGCACAGTGACCCGTTGCAGGACCAACACCAGCAACAACGCCGCCAACCCAAGCACCAGACCGATCTGACGCATCAACCGGAAGCTTTCCCGCACTGGCGTGTAGTCCTGGGCCACGCTGATTGAGATCGACTGGCCAAAGCGTTTGTAGTCCGAACGCAACACCAGCAATTGCTGGCCTTCCGGGCCCAGTTGCAGGTTGCCCTTGATCCCGGCTTCGGGCAGTTGGGGCAACTCCTGGTCCCACAGCGAACGGGAGCGCCAATGAGTGTCGGCGAAATCAATCCGGAAATAATGCCCGGAAAACGGCCGCTGATAGGCCGGCGACAGGCGCTGCTCATCCAACTGCACGCCGTTGGGCCCGCGCACCAGGGCCACCAACAAGTTTTCAGCGTCGTTGCGCAACCCTGCTTCCAGATAGCGCTGCAAGCCAGCTTCGAATAACCACAGGCTGGTTTGTGCCAGCACCAGGCCGACAATCACCATCACACTGATCAGGCCCAGGCTGAGGCGGCGCTGAATCGACTTCATGCAGGGCTGGCGCCAAAGCGGTAACCCTGGCCACGCCGGGTTTCGATCACGGCGCGGCCCAGTTTGCGGCGCAGGTGGTTGACGTGGACTTCCAGCACATTGGAGTCGCGCTCGGTCTCGCCGTCATACAAGTGCTCGGCCAGGTGGCTTTTGGACAGGATCTGTTCGGGGTGCAGCATGAAGTAGCGCAACAGGCGGAACTCGGCGGCGGTCAGTTGGATCTCGTCACCGTCGCGCAGTACGCATTGACGGCCTTCGTCCAAGTGCAGGCCGGCGGCTTGCAAGGTGGGCTGGTTGGCCTGGCCGTGGGAACGGCGCAACAGCGCCTGGATGCGCAGGTGCAGCTCTTCAGGGTGAAAAGGTTTGCTCAGGTAGTCGTCGGCACCGGCCTTGAGCCCTTCGATCCGCTCGGCCCACGAGTCGCGGGCGGTAAGGACCAGCACCGGAGTGGCCAATGCGGCCGCACGCCATTGCGCCAACACCTCAAGGCCGGGCAGACCGGGCAGGCCAAGGTCGAGGATGATCAGGTCATAGGGTTCGCTGCGCCCCTGATACGCGGCGTCGCGCCCATCGGCCAGCCAGTCGACGGCATAGCCCTGACGCTGCAGGCCGGCCAGCAGTTCATCGGCCAGGGGTACGTTGTCTTCCACCAGAAGCAGGCGCATCAGTCTTCCTCGTCTTTGATCAGTACACCGTTGGTGGCGTCGAGTTTAATCTCACGCACCACACCTTCGGTGGTCACCAGCTCCACTTCATAGGCATATTGGCCGTGTTTTTTCTCAAGCTCCGCCTCCAGCAGACGGGAGCCGGGATACCGTGCCATGGCCTGCTGCAACAGTTGCTCCAGCGGCAGGATCACGCCCTGCTGGCGCAGCGCGAGGGCTTCATCCTGGTTGAGGTCGCGGGCCTGCAAGCCCGAGCAGAACACCACCAACACCAACGCCACGCGACTGCCGGTGCGTAAATTTACCTTCATTACGTATCCTGATGATTCTTGAGAACCTGCCCGGTGAGCGCGTCCAATTCAACGTCCCATTCAATACCGTTGCGATCTTCCAGTTCGACCTCGTAGACATACTTGCCGTACGCTTCGTCCAGATCGGTGTCCAGCAGCGTCGAACCGGGGTGCAGGGCCAGCGCAGTGGCTTCCAGTTGGTCAAAGGCGACAATTGTAACAGTGGCCGGCACGGTCAGTGGCTTGTCGGGGTCCACGGCTCCGGCCTGGGTCGCCGTGGAGGCGATGATAACGGCGGCGACCAGAGCAGTGAGGCGTTTCATGATAAGTCTCCGTTACACGATGTTATTCCTACGCCGGCCACGGTATCTGCTGCAACTTAACTGAAACTGAATTGCCACCATGGCAATTGCGCGGACAGCGGTTTTCCCACAGCTTGCGAGATTTCCTATACTGCCCCCTCGCTTCAACAGAGACCGGTATGACAGCCATCCACATCAAGTTTCCCGCGCTGACCATAAAGGCCGGCAAACGCGCCCTCACCCGCATCCGCGAACAAGGCCTTGAGCCTGTCGATGTCGGCATCCTTCCCGGTGCGGCCGGCGGCCCCAAGGCGTTGGGCATTCAGGGCCTGGACCTGGCGCTGTTCGGCGACTGGCTGCCTCGGGCACCACGGGAACGGGCGCTGATCGGTGCGTCCATCGGCTCCTGGCGCTTCGCCAGCGCTTGCCTGCCCGACCCGGTGCAAGGCCTGCTGGACCTCGGCCGCCTGTACAACGAACAACGCTTTGCCAAAGGCGTGACCATGGCCGAGGTCACCCAGAGCTGCCAGCGCATGCTCGACGACCTGCTGGCCGGCCGCGACGCGCGGGTGCTGGACAACCCCGACTATCGGCTGAACATCATGGTAGTCAAAAGCCACGGCCTGCTCGCCGATGACCATCGCGGACGCCTGGGCCTCGGCCTGTCGTCGGTGATTGCCGATAACCTGCGTGGCCGCGCACGGTTGTCGCGGCACTTCGAGCGATTGATCATCCATGACCCGCGCCAGTTGCCACCGGTGCATCCGCTGAAGGATTTTCCGTCGCGGTTTCTTGAGCTGGATGCAGGCAACCTGCGCCAGGCGTTGCTTGCCTCGGGTTCGATCCCCATGGTGATGCAAGGCGTGCGCGACCTGCCCGGCGCAGGCGCCGGCACCTACCGCGACGGTGGCCTGCTGGACTACCACCTCGACTTGCCCTACCACGGCGAGGACATCGTGCTGTACCCGCACTTCACCGATCGGGTGATCCCCGGCTGGTTCGACAAAGGCCTGCCATGGCGGCGCAGCAATCAACAGGGTTTGCAGGACGTGTTGCTGCTGGCGCCATCCAGGGACTACCTGGCCCGCCTGCCCCACGGCAAACTGCCGGACCGCAGCGACTTCAAGCGCTTTTTGGGCGACGACAAAAGTCGCAATAAATACTGGCAAACCGCGATGAGCGAAAGCCAGCGGCTGGGGGATGAGTTTCTGCAACTGGCGGATAACGATGGCTTGGGCGAGCGCTTGCAGGCGCTTTGACCCAGCGGTATGCGCGGCGCGTGATCAAGCTGTTAAACTCGCCGCCTGCCAGATACCTGACCGAGCTGAAAATACTGTGGAAATCTTCAAAGAGTTTACCTTCGAGTCCGCCCACCGCCTGCCGCACGTGCCGGATGGCCACAAATGCGGGCGCCTGCATGGGCATTCGTTCAAGGTGGCGATCCACCTGAGCGGCGACCTGGATCCCCATACCGGCTGGATTCGCGACTTCTCGGAGATCAAGGCGATTTTCAAGCCGCTCTACGAACGCCTCGACCACAACTACCTCAATGACATCCCAGGCCTGGAAAACCCAACCAGCGAAGTGCTGGCCAAGTGGATCTGGACTGAACTGAAACCGCTTTTGCCGGAACTCAGCGCGATCCGCATCCATGAGACCTGCACCAGCGGCTGCATCTATCGCGGCGAGTAAGCCGGCGTTGTGAAAAAACCACCCTTGGCGGTGGTTTTTTTGTGGCTGCGCACCAACTGTGGTGGCGAATCCACTGATCCAATTTGTATCACCCCCGCACCGCTTTCGTGCCCGATTGGGCACCACGGACACTCCCTCCTGCGTTGGCTCCCTGTTTGGCTATAAAGATTGTGCACCGTACCGAACGCCGGTCACTGCGACTGATTTGGCACGCGCGGTGCAACAGGCCTCGTCACTCATTCAGGGAGCAAGGCACATGACGCAGCAAGAACCGGGCAACGATTACCCCTTAAGCGAAGTCCCCATGCATGCGCGCAAGGGCCTGGCATCGACCGCCATGGTGCTGCTGGGCTTTACGTTTTTTACCGCGACCATGTTTGCCGGCGGCAAGTTGGGGGTGGCGTTCAGTTTCACTGACATGCTCGGGGTAGTGGCGTTGGGTAACCTGCTGCTGGGTATTTACGCCGCAGCCCTGGGCTACATCGCTTTCAAGAGTGGTTTGAACTCGGTGCTGATGGGGCGCTTCTGCTTTGGCGAAGTGGGTAGCAAGCTCAGTGACTTGATCCTCGGCTTCACCCAAATCGGCTGGTACGCCTGGGGAACAGCCACGGCGGCCGTGGTGCTGGGTAAATATTTCGAGCTGAGCCAGGGCAGCGTGCTGGCCTTGATGGTGCTGTTCGGGCTGGTGTTCTGCGCCACGGCCTACGTGGGCTATCGCGGGCTGGAGATTTTGTCCTACATCGCAGTGCCGGCCATGGGCTTGTTGCTGTTTTTGTCGATGTGGGTCGCCACGATGAAAGTCGGCGGGCTGGATGGGTTGCTGGCGGTAGTGCCGAGCGCTGAACTGGACTTGTCCACGGCTATTACCCTGGTGTTCGGCACCTTTGTCAGCGGCGCAACCCAGGCCACCAACTGGACGCGGTTTTCCCGCTCGGCCAGGGTGGCGGTGCTGGCCAGCCTGATCGGTTTCTTTATCGGCAATGGCCTGATGGTGCTGATAGGAGCCTATGGCGCCATCGTCTATCAGCAACCTGATGTGGTGGAAGTCTTGTTGCTGCAAGGCTTTGCCATGGCCGCGATGGCGATGCTGCTGCTCAATATCTGGAGCACCCAGGACAACACCATCTATAACTTCGCCGTGGCCGGCTGCAATCTCTTGCGCACCAAACGCCGCAAAACCGTCACCCTGGCCGGCGCGGTGATCGGCACTCTGCTGGCGCTGCTCGGCATGTACGACATGCTGGTGCCGTACCTGATCCTGCTGGGCACGGTGATCCCGCCGATTGGTGGCGTCATCATGGCGGACTTCTTCTACCGCTATCGCGGCCACTACCCTCGCCTGGCCGACGCACGCCTGCCGGCGTTCAACTGGCCGGGGCTGGTGGCGTATGCAGTGGGCACCGTGCTGGCATTCAACTCGCCATGGGTCGCGCCGTTGGTGGGGATCGCTGCGGCATCGCTCACCTACATCGCACTGACCGCCGTACTGCGCGTGCGGGTGCCCCTGGCCGACGCTGACCCTGGAACCCGGGTTTCACGAGAATGGTAACCTGATGGCCGTCTGAACATCGGCATCGCCCTGATGATCTGGCGACTGTCTGCCTGATTGTTTTTAGCCAAGAGGAACTTGCCCATGCACATCATCAACGCCCGCCTGCGCGACCGTGAAGGCCTGCATGATCTGCACCTGGAAAACGGCCGGATCGCCAGCATCACCCCACAGGCGACGCCGCCCGTACTGACGGCCGGTGACCTGGATGCCGCTGCCAACCTGGTGATCCCCCCCTTCGTCGAACCCCATATCCACCTTGACGCCACCCTTACCGCCGGCGAACCCCGCTGGAACATGAGCGGCACGCTGTTCGAAGGCATCGAGTGCTGGGGCGAACGCAAGGCCACCATCACCGAGCAAGACACCAGGACCCGCGCCAAGAAAACCATCCAGGCCCTCGCCGCCCACGGCATCCAGCATGTACGCACCCATGTCGACGTCACCGACCCCGACCTCACGGCGCTCAAGGCCATGCTGCAAGTGCGCGAAGAAAGCACGCACCTGATCGACCTGCAAATCGTCGCCTTTCCCCAGGAGGGCATCGAGTCCTACCGCAACGGCCGCGAGCTGATGGAAGAAGCCATCCGCCTGGGCGCCGACGTGATCGGCGGCATCCCCCACTTTGAATACACCCGCGACCAAGGCGTGAGTTCGGTGAAGTTCCTGATGGACCTGGCCGAACGCACGGGTTGCCTGGTCGATGTGCATTGCGACGAAACCGACGACCCCCATTCGCGCTTTCTCGAAGTGCTGGCCGAAGAAGCCCGCAGCCGCGACATGGGGGCCCGCGTCACCGCCAGCCACACCACGGCCATGGGTTCCTACGACAATGCCTACTGCGCCAAGCTCTTTCGCCTGCTGGGGCACTCCGGTATCAGCTTCGTCTCATGCCCGACCGAAAGTATCCACCTGCAAGGCCGCTTCGACAGCTTCCCGAAACGCCGGGGCGTCACGCGGGTCAACGAACTGCTCGAAGCCGGCATGAACGTGTGCTTCGGCCAGGACTCCATCGTCGACCCCTGGTACCCGCTGGGCAACGGCAACATCCTGCGGGTGCTGGAAGCCGGTTTGCACATCTGCCACATGCTCGGCTACCGCAACCTGCAAAGCGCCCTCGATTTGGTGACCGACAACAGCGCCAAGGCCATGGCCCTGGGTGATCGCTACGGACTGGAGCCTGGACGCCCGGCCAACCTGTTGATCCTTTCAGCGGACAGCGACTACGAAGTGATTCGCAGCCAGGGCCTGCCGCTGTACTCGATTCGTAACGGCAAGGTGTTGATGAAGCGTCAGCCGGCACAGGTAGAGTTTGTGTAAGCGAGCGGGTCACTGGATTGAGTCGATATCCAGCGGTTGCGCCCTCCCCAACTCGCTCTGCGTGGCGGGAGGGATACTGGCGATCTGAGTCCGCGTCTGATTTTCACGATGGCGGAACCAGCGCTTGAGGCAAGGTTGCAACGTGACGGAATGGGCATGGCTCCCGTAGATATCGCGGGCCTCAAGACGCCGCCAGCGCAGGGTTTGCAGGCGTTCGCGACTGCTGTTCAGGCGGTCGATCTCGGCGTTCAAGGGCTCGTGATATGCATAGGTCCGGTCGTTGGCTGGGCGATGTCGAGTCAATTCACGCCGCTTGTCTTGCAGTTGTTTGCGCATGGACGCCAGGGCATGGTCGAGCAGGTCGAATTCGCGCTGGGTCACCAGAGGGCCGTCGCTGTCCACCGCTTGTTGCCAGCGCCGCAACGTCGCCCAGGCGGCAGGTATGTAGCTGGCGGTCATGAAGTGCTGCTTGTATTGCACCAACTGTCTGATCAAACCTTCGCGGTCGGGCATATCCCCCTGCACTTGCAACGCCCGATTGCGGCCTGCCTCTTCGATGGACTCACAGCCGGGCTTCCAGAGTACCGACGAGTGCGTGCCATCGGGGAGCATGATCGGCATGAAGTGTTGCTGCTCGCCATGATGCTGGTAAGGGTTGCCGCCAATGCGTACCAGACCTGCGGCGAACAACAGGCCACCCGCCGTGGGCGCGCTGAATAGCGCAACGGCACCGGGAATCCAGAGTTTCGCGGTGGTGTTCATCCAGGGTGCCGGGACGCTGGGGACGGGGTCGTTGTGGTTGACGATGCGGTGGTGGACCAGCGTGGAAGCGCCAGCGGTGAACGCGGAGTCGGCGGCACGGGGCGCGCCGTAGGTATAGAGGAGGATGTTGTAGTTTGCATCGGGAATTCGTCGTAAGCCTTCAGCCAGAAGCAACGCAATCGCGCCGCCCAGGCTGTGGCCACACATCACAATGCGCTGGCCGGTGTGAAACTGATCGAGGTAGCGCAACACGAACTTACGTACTGCTCGGTACGCCTGATAGAAACCATCGTGCGCTTTGCCAACCCCCTCCGCGAAATGCACCTGGTGGGCGTTGGCATCGCGCAATCCATCTGCGGCACTGGCAGTCCCACGCACCGCTATCAGGATGACCTCATCGTGGTGAGTGATGAACGCTTGGGTATCAGTGCCGTCTTTTTCGTCATCGAAGAAATGCGAGCGCGCGGGGTGTTCCTGTTGATCGCCCAGTTCCCGGCGATTCTGGGGGTACAACGCAGGGTCGAACGGCAGGATTTCGAAGCGCCGGGAGTACGGGACTTCCTCATAGAGTGGGTAGAAACGCTGTGTTTGCTCAGGATCAACTCGCCACGCTTCCTGATGCCCAGCGAGCTGTTCGGCAAACAGATTCCCGACACTGGGATCCAGCGGAAAACGCACTTCATCCTGGGGTTTCTCCGGCGGCACCTGACCGAAGCTGCAATAGCTCAGTGATGCAAATAACGCCAACTGGTATAGGTTCAAGGCGCAGAAATCATCCTGCGTTGACAACATCGGGCGCAGGGCTCGAAGCGGGCGGACTTCAAGAACGGTGTGGTTGTTGGGGAATAGTACGACCCCGAACAAGGTCGGCTGGGGAGGACCGAAGCTTAGGTCTGCCATCATTTTCAGGGCGTGGCGTTGGGGGCGATGAGGTGAAGGTGCTGCCGGGGGGAGATGGGCGGTATGGCGAACTAGATCACTTACTTCAACCTGATAAAAACAATCCGTGTTCTGCCGTGAAATATTACTCTCGATACGTTTACCGTCAGGGTTTGAAAAAGCGGGACTGTCATAAATTTTGTGTTCGGGCATAACATGTTGATAGAGGTGCATGTATGCCGACCAAAAAGAAACCGGCCCGTGAGGCCCCGCGAGACCTTCCATCCATTCCCCAAGAGCTGATCGACC
>NZ_RWIO01000084.1:0-80843 GCF_009764655.1 Pseudomonas sp. PB105 | reverse complement strand
GCAGATCGCCGTGCAGGCCTCGCTTACCGGGCACTTGGTGCTGGCCACCTTGCACACCAACGACGCGGTGTCGGCGGTCAATCGCTTGATCGATATGGGGGTCGAGCCGTTCTTGCTGGCGTCGTCAATGCTCGGCGTTCTGGCGCAGCGCCTGGTACGCCGGCTATGTCCGCACTGCAAGGAAGAAGATTCCGCCAGTCCAGGCACCTGGCGCCCGCTGGGGTGTGTTGCATGTAATCACACGGGTTACAGCGGCCGCACCGGCATTCATGAGTTGTTCTGCATTGACGATGACATTCGCACGCTGATCCATCAGGGCGCCGGCGAACAGGCGCTTAAAGCCGCAGCGCGCAACGCCGGCATGTTCAGCATGCGTGAAGACGGCGAGCGTTGGGTCAGCAGCGGCGTGACCGCGCCTGAAGAAGTGCTTCGCGTGACACGGGACGCCTGATGAACCGCTACCGTTTTGAGGCCGCCGACGCCACGGGCAAGGTTGAGACCGGGCACCTGGAGGCCGACAGCCAGCGCGAAGCATTCAGCCTGTTGCACCGGCGCGGTTTGACCGCCTTGCAAGTCCAGCTTGAGAACAGTGAGCCTGGGCGCGGGGGGATGTTCAGCGCCAAGCTGTCCGACAACGACCTGGCCTGGGCCACCCGACAGTTGGCCAGCCTGCTCAGCGCCAGCCTGCCGTTGGAGGCAGCGTTGAGTGCCACGGTGGAACAGGCCGAGCGCAAGCACATCGTCCAGGCCCTGACTGCGGTGCGTGCCGATGTGCGCGGTGGCATGCGCCTGGCCGATGCCTTGGCCGCACGGCCACGGGACTTTCCAGAGATTTACCGGGCGCTGATTGCGGCCGGGGAAGAGTCCGGTGACCTCGCCCAGGTCATGGAGCGGCTGGCCGATTACATCGAAGAGCGTAACAACCTGCGCAGTAAAATCCTCACCGCGTTCATCTATCCGGGAGTCGTCGGGCTGGTGTCGATTGCTATCGTGATCTTCCTGCTCAGCTACGTGGTGCCGCAGGTGGTCAGCGCATTTTCCCAGGCGCGCCAAGACTTGCCCGGATTGACCTTGGTCATGCTCAACGCCAGTGATTTCATTCGCGGGTGGGGGTGGCTGTGTTTCAGCGCGCTGGTGGCAGGGTTATGGGGCTGGCGGGTGTACCTGCGCAACTCCGTGGCGCGTTTGCGCTGGCATCGTCGGGTATTGCGCCTGCCGTTGATCGGGCGCTTTGTGCTGGGGCTCAATACCGCGCGGTTTGCGTCGACCCTGGCGATTCTCGGCGGCGCCGGGGTGCCGTTGCTGCGTGCGTTGGAAGCTGCGCGCCAGACCCTGTCCAACGATTGCCTGAGCCAAAGTGTCAACGAAGCCACTGCCAAAGTGCGTGAAGGCGTCAGTCTGGCCACGGCGCTGGCGGTGGAGAAAGTGTTCCCGCCATTGCTGATCCACCTGATCGCCAGCGGCGAAAAAACCGGCTCGCTGCCGCCGATGCTGGATCGTGCAGCGCAAACGCTGTCCCGCGATATCGAGCGCCGGGCGATGGGTATGACCGCACTGCTTGAACCCCTGATGATCGTGGTGATGGGCGCGGTGGTGCTGGTGATCGTGCTGGCGGTGTTGTTGCCGATCATCGAGATCAACCAATTGGTGCAGTAGGCGCACAAAAAAGCCCTCGTCACCGAGGGCTTTCCTTTCACTGATGTTGCTCCGTCACTTAGAGCTTACCGGCGCCGGCCTTGGCCTTGACGTCGGCGGCGACCTTGTCGGCAGCCAGTGGGGTGTAGCTGTAAGGCGGGGTCCAGCCGATGCTCGAACTCCATGAGCAGCTCAGGGCACTGCCGTTGAGGGTCGAGCCGCTGTCGCGGTAGACACTGCCACCGTAGTCGCCGGCGATCTTGTCGCAACCGCTGATACCACTGATCTCGAAGGCGTTACGCTCGGAGAAGATCTTCGAGTTCTTGCCCACGCCATGGGCGTACGAGAACGGGTAGACCTTATGGCTGGTGCTGCCCACGTGGTAGTTGTTGTACAGATGCACCTGGCCGAAACGCACGCGCGGCGCACGGGCCGAGATGTTTTCGAACAGCGTGTTGTGGATGGTGACCTTGAGCTTGCCGTCATCGGTGGTGCGTGAGTCGCTGGAACCGATCAGGTTGTTCTTCTCGTGGGACTTGAACGCCGAATACGAAATGGTCACGTAGTTGGCGCCGTTCTTGACGTCCAGCGCACCGTCGTGATGCTGCTTCGGACGGCCATTGGCGCTGCCGTTCTGGTCATCGGTGCGGCGGCCGTCGGTGAAGGTCACGTGATCGACCCATACGTTGTTGGCGCCTTCGATGGTCAGGCCGTCGTACTCGGAGTTCCAGTTGCCCGCGCTGCCATCGTCCTTGTCCCAGATCGGCTCAGGGTCCCAAGGGTTTTCGATGGTGATGTTGCGGATGATGACGTCGTTTTCCTTGGCATAGAAGAAACCCTCGCGGATTTCGGCATTGCTGGTGGTGCCGACGATGGTGGTTTTACCGGGAATATCCAGGCGACCACGTACTTTCATATCGGCAGTCGTCGTATAAGCTTTGCCTTCGCTGATGTCGATGATGCCGGTGATTTTGATGATGCGGCCGTTGGCGCCGACCGAAGCCTTCAGTGCGGTTTTCAGTTCGGCGGCGTTTTTTGCCGTGTAGATGTTATTCGCTGCTGCACGGGAACCACCCTTGGTCCCGCCGTTCTGAGTGGCCCAGCCAGTCGTGGCCGAATCCAGCCAAATGTCCGCTGCGTGGGCTGGAACGCTGGAAAACAGCAGGGCGCCGACAACGGCGCTAGCCAGTTTGCAAGCAGTGAAAGCTGAGGGTTTTGTCATGAGTAATCAGATCCTTGATTAACTTGAGTAGTTGAACGCGCACAGGCATGCGCGTTTCTCGAGCGGACGTCCTTGCCACTGGTGCAGCGAATCGAACGTCCGCTGCATGAGAAATACTATCATGTGATTTGAATGTTGTCGTACCACTGATTGCGTAATGATGTGCTTTCTTTCGCAAATGGCGAGGTGTGGTTGGCGATGGGTCGTTTACAAGGCCCAGCCGCCTCAATGCCCCTCGTCACTCAGCGGCAGACCGGTGTCTTTTGATCCGGTACATATCACCGTCGGCATGGCTGAGCAGGGTATCGGCGTCTTCTCCGTCCGCCGGATAGATCGCCACGCCGATACTGCAGGACGGCATCTTTACCCCACCAAACTCAGCGCCCAGCGGCTCGGCCATGACCGCGAGGATCTGCGCCACCTTTGCGCCAATCGCGTCCCGCGACGGCGCATCCGCCAACAGCACGGTGAATTCATCCCCGCCCATCCGGGCCACCAGGTCGCTCTCGCGCACGCAGCGTTCCAACCGGCGGGCAATCACACACAGCACCCGGTCGCCCATGGCATGGCCATGCACGTCATTGATGCCCTTGAAGTCATTGATGTCCAGAAACAGCAGTGCCAGGGCACTGTTGTGAGACCGTGCGGCGAGCAGGGCGCCGTCCAGTCGATCATTGAACAGCGACCGGTTGGTCAGCGCCGTCAGCGGATCATGATGGGCAAGGAAGCGTAATTCTTCTTCGGCCTGGGTAAGCGCCGTCACGTCCCGTGCGACCCCGATCCTCGCGCCGACTTCCTGGGACCAGAACGCCGCCCACAGGATGTGCACGACACTGCCATCCTTGCGGATATAGCGGTTGCGAAAGTCGACATGGGGTTTGCCATTCATGACCCGGACAATCGAGGCCCGCGTACGTGCCAGGTCTTCCGGGTGCATGTACCGGGTGATCAGCGTGCCCGTCAGCTCTTCGGCACGGTAGCCGAGCAGGGCTTCGCAGGCGTCGCTCACGAAGACAATCTGGTTATCACTGTCGACGACAAACACCGTATCCAGCATCAGGTGGATCAATTTGGGGTACAGCGCTTGCAGGTCTACGGGCATGGGGCATCGAGCATCCGGTTCATATCGGCCGATCATAGCCCGATCATGGCGGGGCGCGACGAGCAATTCTGCACATTTTTGATGGCCGGTGCAGCGGTCGAGGCAGGTGGAGTCAGGCCCGGACATGCTTGACTCTGTCCCATGGGACACCTTGTATGCTTTTTTCCAGGCGCGCGTTGTTTGATAGCCAGAACCGTAAAGGCCGTCACAAGGAAACCGAAAAATCTCGCGGTTGGGTTCAGTAGCGAATCATCACCGATTTCAGCTCGGTGTAATCCTCAATGAATGCGCTGCCGAACTCCCGGCCTATCCCCGAGGATTTATTGCCGCCAAACGGCACCGCCGGGTCCAGCATGGTGTGCATGTTTACCCACACCGTGCCGGCTTCGATGGCGGGCACCATGCGCAGGGCCTTGCCCAGGTCATTGGTCCAGAGGCTGGCGCTCAAGCCGTAAGGCGTGTTGTTCATCAAGGCCAGCAGCTCTTCTTCGGTGTCGTAGGGGAAGAATGTGGCGATCGGGCCGAAGGTCTCCTCGTTGAGCAAGGTGTCGTTGACGGTGTTGGCGAGGATGATCGTCGGCTCGACGTAGCAGCCCGGACGGTCGATCAGGTGGCCGCCGTGAATGATGGTGTTGTTTTCGGCGCGGGCCTTGGCAAAGAACTCACCGAGTTTGAGTTGATGTTGGCGGTTGGTGACCGGACCGAATTCGGTGCGCTCATCCAGGGGCGAACCGATGTTCAGGCTGCTCAGGCGTTTGGCCAGTGAGTCCATGACCGCTTCGATCTGTGAACGATGTACAAAGAAGCGCTCGGCGGCGGCGCAGATCTGCCCGGAATGCAGGAAACCCGCCTCTATGATGCCGTTGACGGCCTTGTCCAGATCCACATCGCGCAGGAATCCGGCCGAGTTTTTGCCGCCCAGTTCCAGGGTAGTGCGGGTCAGTCCGGTGCCCATGGCGCTCTGGCCCACGGCGATCCCGGTCGGCACCGAGCCGGTGAATGACACTTTGTTGGTGCCGGGGTGTTCGATCAGGGCTTTGCCCACCAGGCCGCCACCGGTCAGTACGTTCAGCACACCGGCAGGCAGGCCGGCTTCAATCGCCAGTTCGGCAATGCGCAGGATGGTCAGCGGCGTGAACTCGCTGGGCTTGATGATGACGCTGCAACCGGTCACCAGCGCCGAGGCGAGCTTCCAGATGGCGATCATGGTCGAAAAATTCCACGGCACGATGCCGACCACCACCCCGACCGGCTCACGCAGGGTGAATGCGGTGTAGCGTTCACCAGCGAAGGAGGGCAGCGACGGGGTGATGGTCTGGCCGCTGATTTTGGTGGCCCAGCCGGCGTAGTAACGCAAAAAATGCGCGGCCTGATCGACTTCGAATGCGCGGGAAATCTGGATGATCTTGCCCGATTGGCAGGTTTCGATCTGCGCCAGTTCTTCGCGGTGTTGCTCCAGCAGGTCGGCCAGTTTGAGCAGCACATTGCCGCGCACGGCCGGTGCCACCTGGGACCACTGCTTGAAGCCACGCCGTGCCGACGCTACAGCCGCATCGACATCGGCCGGGTCGGCATCGGCGACCTGGGCGATGACCTGGCCGGTGGCCGGGTTGATCACGTCCAGCGTGCGGCTGGAGTGGCTTTGCACAGAGCCACCGTCGATAAACAGCGCGTGGTGTCGAGCGAGGAAGGCGTCGACCTGAGGCAGCAGTGAAATATCGCTCATGGGGTTTTCCTGATCGCGAACAAAGAAAGCCCCGAGGTTAATCCTCACGGGAGTGCCCGGCTTGACTGTGCCTGCCGAGCGCTATGTCTGTGGCTGCCAGCCCTGTGAAAAGTACAATCTTGACTCTGGAAGGTGCATGTTCGGCGGGGAAGCCGCGCTCCATACTGGCCCTGCATCCGGCGCCACGCCTCGCTTCATGGGGTTGCCCGGACATCCAATAATAAGCAGGGCCATCCATGAAAAAGCCAAACCCGCTCCTCGAAGACCTCAAGTCCGTATTGCCGACCATCGCCGCCAATGCCTTCCAGGCCGAGCAGGACCGCAAGGTGCCTGCCGAGAACATTGCGCTGCTCAAAGGCATCGGCCTGCACCGTGCATTCCAGCCCAAGGCGTTCGGTGGCATGGAGTTGTCGCTGCCACAATTTGCCGACTGTATTGCGTTGCTCGCCGGAGCCTGCGCCAGCACGGCTTGGGCCATGAGCTTGCTATGCACCCACAGTCATCAATTGGCCTTGTTTTCGGCCCGGTTGCAGCAGGAAGTCTGGGGCTTGGACCCGAATGCCACGGCCAGCAGCAGTATCGCGCCGTTCGGTCGCACCGAGGCGGTCGAGGGCGGTGTGTTGTTCAGCGGTGAGATGGGCTGGAGCAGCGGCTGCGACCACGCTGAATGGGCGATTGTCGGTTTCCGTCGGCCCACTGCCGAGGGCACTCAGGATTACTGCTTTGCGGTGCTGCCGCGCAGCGACTATCAGATCCGCGACGACTGGTTTGCGGCGGGCATGAAAGGCAGCGGCACCAAGACCCTGATCATCGACAAGGCCTTCGTGCCGGAGCACCGCATCCAGAAGGCCAAGGACATGATGGAGGGCAAGTCTGCAGGCTTCGGCTTGTACCCGGACAGCAAGGTATTTTACTCGCCTTACCGTCCGTATTTCGCCAGCGGTTTTTCCACAGTGAGCCTGGGCGTCGCCGAGCGGATGCTGGAGGTGTTCCGCGAAAAGACCAGGACGCGGGTGCGTGCCTACACCGGCGCTGCGGTCGGTGCGGCGACTCCGGCGTTAATGCGGCTGGCCGAGTCGACGCACCAGGTCGGCGCTGCGCGGGCGTTTCTGGAAAAGACCTGGGCCGAACATGCCGAGCACAGTGAACAGCAACGCTACCCCAGCCGCGAAACCCTGGCGTTCTGGCGCACCAACCAGGCGTATGCCACCAAGATGTGCATCCAGGCGGTGGATCGCCTGTTCGAAGCCGCCGGCGGCAATGCCTGGTTCGAACACAACGAGATGCAGCGCCTGTTCCGCGATTCGCACATGACCGGCGCCCATGCCTACACCGACTACGACGTCTGCGCGCAGATCCTCGGCCGCGAGCTGATGGGCCTGGAGCCCGATCCAAGCATGATCTGAAGCTGCTTTTGAAAACAACAATCAGGGCTGCGCCTGACGCAGCCCGGGAGTCTTGCATGTCTGAATCGATCTTCGACCCACGGGCCTTTCGCCGCGCCCTGGGCAACTTCGCCACGGGCGTCACCGTGGTCACCGCCGCCGACTCTACCGGGCGCCAGGTGGGTGTTACCGCCAACAGTTTCAACTCGGTGTCTCTCGACCCGCCGCTGGTGCTGTGGAGCCTCGACAAACGCTCCAACAGCCATGAGGTGTTCGAGCAGGCCAGCCATTTTGCGGTCAACGTGCTGGCGGCAGACCAGATTGACCTGTCGAACAATTTTGCGCGGCCCAAGGACGACCGTTTCGCCGAGATCGCGTACGAACCAGGGGCGGGCGGTGCACCGGTGTTCGCCGATTGTTCGGCGCGGTTTCACTGCGAGAACTACCAGCAAGTGGATGGCGGTGATCACTGGATCATGATCGGCAAGGTGGTGGCCTTCGACGATTTCGGCCGCGCGCCGCTGCTCTACCATCAGGGCGCGTACTCCATGGTCCTGCCCCATACGCGCATGACCAAACGTGATGAAAGCCAACCTCCGAGCAGCCATTTCCAAGGGCGACTGCGCCACAACCTGTACTACCTGATGACCCAGGCGGTACGCGCCTACCAATCCAGCTACCAGCCCCGGCAACTGTCCACCGGCCTGCGCACCAACGAGGCGCGGATGCTGATGGTGCTGGAGAATGATGCCCGGCTAAGCCCCAGCGAGCTGTTGCGGGAAGTGGCGATGCCAGTGCGGGAAATTGAAGATGCGGTGGCGAACCTCAAGCGCAAGGGCCTGGTGGACGACGATGAACACGGCGTACGCCTCACCGCAGCCGGCGTCGAGCAGACCGAAGACCTGTGGGCGATTGCGCGGGAGCAGCAGGAGAAGGTGTTTGCCGAGTTCAGCCAGGACCAGATCGAAACCTTCAAGACGGTGCTCAAGCAGTTGATCAGCCAGTGCTGATGAGCGGGTGAGCAGTTCACCGGTCCTGCAGACACAGCCGGTCAAATGTGGGAGGGGGCAAGCCCCTCCCACATCGTGTGTGGCAGCCAGGCGCAAGTCCCTTGCAGGCTCGTACAAGCAATCACGGTCGGTTTGCGATCAGATCCAGGGTTTAGACTCGATGCGCAAAGGACAGACCGATGTTCTTCAGGAAAAAAAAGCCGATGCAGGACCTCGCGGAGTCTCTCAGGCAACAGCTCGCTCAACAGCTTGCACAGGCAGACCACCAACGGCTTCTCGCCGAGGCCGCCGCCAGGGACCAGGCTACCCAGCAGGCAATCAGCGAACAGGCGCTTCAAACCCTTCGACAACAACTGGAGCAGGCCCGCCAGCGTGAGGGGACATTGGACGCTGAGGTGCACCAATACCGGCAGCTTTGCGATCAGCATCAACACGAAACGCAGATCTGGGAGCTGCTGCTCTCCACCATGACTGAAGGCTGCTGGGACATCACGGTGGTCAACGGCGACGTGCAGAACCCCGGCAGCCAGATGCGGATTTTCAATCAGTTTCGCCTGCTGCTGGGCTATGCTCCCCATGAGCTGCCCGATGGCTGGGATGCTCAGGTGAGCGTCACCCATCCCGATGATTTACCCAAGATCATGGCGATCTTCGACCGGGAAATCCTCGCGTCCCATGGCAGCGGCGAGTATGTATTCGAATACCGGATGCGCCACAAGAGCCGTGGCTACATCTGGTGTCGCGAGCGTGGGCGGGCGGTGCGCGATGCCCAGCGGCAGTTGACGCGGGTAATCGGCGCGGTGCGCGACATCAGTGATGAACAGTCGGCCAAGACCACCCATCAGCAGTTGCTGGAGCACAATCAGGCAACCTACGGCCAGATCGCCACCGTGGTGAGTGTGATCAAGGGCATCGCCGACCAGACTAACCTGTTGGCCTTGAACGCTGCTATTGAAGCGGCGCGGGCGGGTGAGGTCGGCCGTGGGTTTTCAGTGGTGGCCGATGAGGTACGCAAGCTGGCGGAAAACACCCGCCAGGCGACCCATCAGATTCAGACGATGTTGCATCAGCACAAACACTAGAAAGCGGGCACGACCGTGAGGCTTTCCAACGTGGTCGCCTTGAGGCAGCCCAGCCGCAGGCGTTGGCAGGCAGCAACAAAAGCGGCGGCAGACATGGACAAGACGCTCGGTATGTCCTGGGCGCACAGTGATTTGGCTCGATGCCGTTTCGATCAGGGACTGGCTGGGGAGGGCGTTATCGCCGGCTCCTTGTACGGCTCGATGCATCCACTAAGAAATCCGCTTTCGAGGATCCGCACCATGTCGATCAATGACCGGCTCACACAGCATTTGAAACGAGGCAGCGTCGGCTTTCCGACCGCGCTGGCCAGCACCATTGGCCTGATCATGGCCAGCCCGGTGATTCTTACCGCGACCATGGGGTTCGGGATCGGCGGCAGCGCCTTTGCGGTGGCGATGTTGATCGCGGTGGTGATGATGCTGGCCCAGGCGACCACTTTTGCCGAAGCCGCCTCGATCCTGCCGACCACCGGTTCGGTCTACGACTACATCAATTGCGGCATGGGGCGTTTCTTTGCGATCACCGGCACCTTGTCGGCCTACTTGATCGTGCATGTGTTCGCCGGCACCGCCGAGACCATTCTGTCCGGCGTTATGGCCCTGGTGAACTTCGAGCACCTCAATACCCTCGCGGAATCGGCCGGCGGTTCCTGGTTGCTGGGGGTCGGGTTCGTCGTGGTGTTCGGCATCCTCAATGCCTTCGGGGTCAGCGCCTTTGGCCGGGCCGAGATCATCCTGACCTTCGGCATGTGGACCACGCTGATGGTGTTTGGCGTGATGGGCCTGATTGCGGCACCGGCGGTGCAACTGGATGGCTGGTTCGGCGTGTCGCTGGTGGGCACTGACCTGATCACCATTCTGTCGCTGGTGGGCATGGCGATGTTCATGTTTGTCGGCTGTGAGTTTGTCACGCCGCTGGCCCCGGACTTGCGCAACTCGGCCAAGGTCATGCCCAAGGCGATGATTCTGGGCTTGCTGAGCGTGGCCACCTGCATGTTCATCTATGGCGCGGCGATGAAGCGCCAAGTCGAAAACGTGCTGTTGGACGCCGCCTCGGGCGTGCACCTGCTCGACACGCCGATGGCGATCCCCCGATTTGCCGAGCAGGTCATGGGGCAGGTCGGGCCGCTGTGGCTGGGGATCGGTTTTCTGTTTGCCGGTGCCGCCACTATCAACACGCTGATGGCCGGTGTACCGCGGATTCTCTACGGCATGGCCGTGGACGGTGCATTGCCCAAGGTGTTCACCTACCTGCACCCGCGCTTCAAGACACCGCTGGTGTGCATCCTGGTGGCGATGCTGATCCCGTGCCTGTATGCGCTGTGGCTGGGCGGCAATACCGACAACATCATGCACCTGGTGCTGGCTGCGGTGTGTGCGTGGAGTTTCTCTTACCTGCTGGTGACGCTGTCGGTGGTGATCCTGCGCATTCGTCGTCCTGATCTGCCACGGGCCTATCGTTCGCCGTTCTTCCCGTTGCCGCAGATCCTGTCCAGCGTCGGCATCTTGCTGGGCATGTGGTTCATCACCCCACCGGGCATGAATCCCGCCGACATCTATGTGCCGTTTGGCGTGATGCTCGGGATCACCGCGACCTATGCGCTGTTCTGGACATTGGTGGTGCAGAAGGTCAATCCATTCAAGCCGGCGTCGGTAGAAGACGTGCTGGCCAAGGAGTTTTCCCATGAGCCTGGCAACCCTCACTACGGGTATATCGAGCATGCTGCAAAAGCTGTCTGAGCTGTTCAGTGCCCAACGCGCCCCGGCCGGCTACCGCCCCGGCGTCACGCTTGAGTACCTGCGCCGCAACCTTGGCCTGGCGGGTTTTACCTCGACGGGACCGACAGGCGCGGTGTTCGGACTGGGTGATGGCGGCCTGCAAGTGGCGGTTGGCGAGCGCACTGAATCGCAGTTGCTGATGCACCTGGTCATGACTGAATTCGTGATCAAAGTGCCCGCCTCAGAGCAGGGCAATGCACGCTTTGAGCTGCACCACCGCGGGTCGATTCGGCGCACGGGGCTGGGGTTTCGGCAACGGGCGGGTGCGCCGACTTTGCTGCCCAGGCTGGAAGTTGCGTTGAAGCAAGATCAGGCACTGCATCACGCGTTGATGGTGCTGGATTTCAAGCGCCTGCGCATCGAACTGGACGGCCTGCATTGGCAGGTACGGCTTGAACACATGGGAGGCAGCGAGGTGGTCAACCGCATGCCCGCGTTTCGTCGCTATATCGCCTTGAGCGGTGCGCAGCGAGAGGCTTTGTTCGATGTCCTGACGGGATTGAAGCGGGCGCTGGGCGCGTTCTGATTTTTGGTTACTTGGCATCATTACTGCTTCTACACACGGCATTACGTAGTTGTTGCGCCTATATAGATAACATGTTAACTATTGGCCGACAAAAACAAGAAGCCACTGTGGAGTTGCCATGAGCACCTATCAATCTGCGCACCCTGGATTGGATACCTGGACTCAGGATTTGCGAGCGGCCTGCGGCCATTTCGACACTGAACTGGCCTTCAACCGTTCGCTGTTCATCGGCGAGGTGTCGACGCTCTCACGGGGCTGCCTGTCACTGGCTTCCCTGCGTACCAATGCCGGCCTGATCAAGCGCGTACGGGCCAACCCCGATCACGACAACGACCAGCATTGCTTCCTCGTCAGCCAGCGCAGCGGCTATTGCCAGATCACCCAGAACGACGAGGTTATCCAGTTGGCGCCAGGTGACATGCTGCTGATGGATTCCACCGGCTCAATCGAGATCAGCCCGTTTGGCCTGATCGAACACGCGTCGCTGTCTCTCTCGCGCAACGAAGTCTGCAAGCAACTGGGCAACGCCTCGAAAACCTTCGGCAAGATCTCATCGAGCAAGGCCTGTGGGCGGATGCTCCATGTGCTGATGGACCAACTGTGCCGGGAAGGGCTGCAGGGTCAGGATTCGATGGAAGAGGCCCAGGCCTTGCAGGCGGCGTTTGTGTCCTTGCTGGGTTCGGCGTTTGACGTGGATAACACCCAGGGTGACAGCGCCGCTTCATTGCAAGGCAGCAACCTGCGCAGCTATGTGCAGAAAGTCATCGATGAGTCCTTGACTCAACCGGGCTTGAGCCCCGTGGGCCTGGCCAATCGGCTGAACATCTCGGTGCGACACTTGTACCGCCTGTTTGAAGAGCAGGACGACAGCGTCTGCCGCTACATCCAGCGGGCGCGGCTCAAGCGCAGCGCGGATGACTTGACCAACCCATTCCTCAAGAGCGAGTCGATCACCTCGATTGCCTACAAGTGGGGCTTCACCGATTCGGCGCACTTCAGCCGCTCGTTCAAGAAGCAATTCGAGCTGTCGCCCAAGGACTTTCGGTCGACCCACCTGCAACAAGCGGTCGGCGCGGCTTAGGTTATCGGTTGATCAATGAAAGCGCTCAGCCTGTCGGCCAGTAAGATTTGTGCGGTGGCGGTCGACCACTTTGCCGATCATGGATACGACGCCTCGTCGCTGAACGACATCGCGACCGGTGCGGGCATGCGCAAGGCGTCGCTGTACGCGCATTTTGTGAGCAAGGATGCGCTGTTTCAGACGGTCTTTCAGATTGCCCTGGACCACGAACATCACTACATCGCGGGGTGCTTCCAGGACGAGTCCGGGGGCACGGGGATGCCAGGGCACTTGCACCTTGAGCGCTTGATTGGCCGCTATGAAGGCTCGGCGCACCTGCGCTTTCTGCTGCGCACGGCGTACTTTCCGCCAGCGCAGATTCGCGGTGTGATTACCGCAGGATTCGAGGGGTATCTGGGCTGCATCCGTGAAGACTTCCAGCGTGCAGCACGAGGTCGGTACAGCAGGGTAGAGCCCGAGGCGCTGCAGGTGTTTTGCGATGCCTACCTGGGCATCGTCGACAGCTTGCATGTGGAGTTGATCTATTCGACGCCACAGGGTTACGTAAAGCGGTTGGCGGCGTTGTCGCGGGTGTTCGGTGATTCACTGTCAATGCTGGAAAGGGCCGGGCGTTATTCCACGAACACACCCTGATCAAAATGTAGGAGGGAGCAAGCCCCCTCCCGCAGTTGACCCGGCAGCGGTTATTTCACCTCCGGCAACGTCGACCCGCCATCTACCACAATAGTCTGCCCGGTGATGTAAGCCGCCAGGTCGGATGCCAGGAACAGCATCGCCCCGGCAATATCCTCCGGCGCGCCGAGCCTTCCGAGTGGCACGCGGTTGGCGATGTCGGCGTTGACTTGCCCATCGCCCAGGTTGCCCATGGCCGGTGTGGCAATCATCCCAGGTTCCACGCCGTTGACTCGTACCCCATCGCCGGCCAGTTCCAGCGCCGCGCTGCGGATAAACCCGTTGACCCCGGCCTTTGACGCCGCGTAGTGACTGAGGCCCGGATAGGCCACCCGCGGCCCGGTGACCGATGAGGTGACCAGCACGCAGCCGCCGCCTTGACGCTGGAACATCGGCAAGGCGGCCTGGGTCAGCCAGAACAGCGCCGAGAGGTTGACCGCAAGTGTGCGTTCCAGCACGGCGGGGGTGATCTGGGCGAAGGGGGTCAAGGGGAAGTAGCCGGCGTTGTGCACCAGGATATCCAGGCGGCTCCAGTCCTGGTCTATGGCCTTGACGGCGTCGAACACGGCGGTGGTATTCGCCAGATCAAGTGCCATGGCTTCGACCCGGCAGCCCCGCACGCACAAGTCTTCGGCCAGTGCCTGGGCTTGCGCCAGGCGCAGGTCGGCGATCATCACGCGCGCGCCGCGCCAGGCGAACGCCTCGACGATAGCCTGGCCGATGCCTTGGGCGCCGCCGGTGACCAGCACGGTTTTGCCGCTGAAATTCAAGTCTTCAGCCATGGGCAGTCTCCAGATGGGCATAGGCCAGCGTCGGTACGTCGACGATGCTCGAACCGCCGTCCGCGACCACGCTTGCGCCGGTGATGATCGAGGCATCGGGGCTGGCGAGGAAGCGGCACACCTTGGCGATTTCGTCAGCGCTGGCGGGGCGGCGCAACGGCACGTCGGCGCAGACGCGGGCATAGGCTTGCGGCAAGGTGTCACCGTAAAAGTCCATCAACGGCAGCATCTCCTGATCGGCCATCGGCGTGGTCACCCAGCCTGGGCACACTGCGTTCACCCTGACTCCACGCGGCCCATAGTCCCGTGCCAACGAGCGGTTAAGCCCGAGCAGCGCATGCTTGGCGGTGGTGTAGCCGCAGACTTCAGGCCCGGCGGCCAGGGCGGCGATGGAGCCGAGCAGCACGATATTGCCGGCGTTTTCGATCAGCAGCGGCAGGCAGGCGCGGGCGCTGTAGAACGCGCTGTCCAGGTTGCTGCGCAAGGCGGCTTCCCAGGTGGACGGGCTGGTTTGGCTGACGCTGCCGACGCCGTGCCCACCGGCACACGCCAGCAGCACGTCGAGTCGGCCATAGCGCGTGCGAATGTGCGCGATAAACCCTTCCCAGGTATCGGGGCAGGCCGCATCGCCGACCAGGACCAGGCCTCCGGTTTCCCCGGCCACCTGTTCCAACGGCTCGCGGCGCCGGCCGATCAGGACCAGGTTGGCCCCCTCGGCGGCGTACAACCGGGCGCAGGCGGCGCCGATGCCGGTACCTGCGCCGGTGATGACGACGGTGCGTGGGTCAGGCATCGGGATACTCCGTGCGGTTGAGTACTTGGCAATAGGAACTGACCGGAAAGTTCGACAGCTCAGCGAAGGACGCATCGGCATAGCCGAAAATCTTGCCGTCGCTGCGGTGCTGTTGCAGGTCGATCAAGACCAGGCCCAAGGTCGGGATGATTTTTTCGCGCCAGACAAACAGGTACAGCTCCTCGGCGATTTTGTAGTAGTGGCAGCGGTCGGTATCGCACAGGCCTTGCTCAACGCCCTTGATGCATTGCCAGGCGTAGAACTGATCGTTCAAGTAGATGTGCTCGTACACTTCGCTGGGGCTGTAGCGATACAGATTGCGCAAACCGGTCAGTTCCTGGGTTGGCGCGTGAGGGCACATCCCGGGCTGCCAGGGTTGATCCAGGCTGCCGTGCAGGAAGTCCACCTCAACCGAGGTCAATGCCTTGCCGGCCAGGGCGCGGCTGTAGAGGCCTTCTTCAGTCTGCTCGCGGCGCGGCATGCGGCCGATCACGGCGGTGAACGACGCCGTGGCGGTGTCCAGCACCAGGCTGATCGACCACGCCTGGCCGGCTTCGTGCTTGATGAAGTCGACCAGGTACAGCCCCGGCCGCACCGACGTGGCGCGGTAGGCCGCCGAACCGCTGGAATGTCCATCGGCGGCATGCCAGTGCAGCGCTTCGGTCTCGAAGCGGTGCTCGATCTGCCAGCCATTGGCGAAGTGCAGGGTGAAGGTCTTGCCGTTGAGGTCGGCGAGGTTGGGCAGGATGAACGCGTCAGGCGCGAAACCGTCGGCGAGGGCGCCTACGGTGATCCAGTCGGATGGGGTGGTCATAGCATGGCTCCGGTGGGTTGGATGGACAACCCGGAGCATGGGCTGGAGCCGCGCACCCGCCTATCAACCGAATGGTTGAGCCCGCTATAGAAACAGTGCCGTCACCAGTTCGGTGCGGTTGCTCACGCCCGCCTTGCGGAACAGATGGATCAGGTGGGTCTTGATGGTGGGCAGGCCGATGTTCAGCTCCAGCGCCAGTTGCTTGTTGCTTGCGCCTTGCCGCAACAACCACGCGATCTGGCGTTCTTTGGGGGTGAAGGCAGCCAATGCATCGTCACAGGGCTGCATGTTGACCACCGCCATTTGCAGCAAGGCCTGCAAGGCATTGAGTTGCGCCAATTGGTCGGGGGTAAAGGCGCCTTGTGCGGCGGTGCGCAGTAACGAAATGGCGGCCTGGGGCTGGTGGGCGCGATGGGCGACAATTTCCACCACGTCGACCACTCCGTAACGCGCCAGAAAGTCCCGATAGCGGCGACTGTCACGCAGGGGTTGCCGGGCCATGGCCAGACCCAGCGGGACCACGGCGAGCCCGGTGGACAGGCAATTGCGCGGTTGCAACGGGTCGAACTGTCGGTAGTTGTCCAGGTAGTCGCGGTGCATCTCGCCACTCATGCCGTGCAGCCGGAAGTCGCGGGCTTGAAGCTGGCGGTCGACACAATAGAACGCCGCCTGGCTGGCGGGCACGAGCTGGGTGAACGCCTGCAGGCAATGGCCGGCGACTTCCTGAGCGGGGATGGCGTGCATGGTCGGTCACCTGCGCCGGAGAAAACGCTGCCGACCGAAGCCGGCAGCCAGAACCATCAGACAACTGCGAAATAATGCTTCACAAAACTCTCGCTCACAACCTCCCACAGCACCGCCGTGCCCTTGGTCACGAACCAGCTGTCGCCGGCCTTGTAGCGGGTGCTCTGGCCGGTGCTTTCATCGGTCAACACCACTTCGCCGGTGACCACGGTGGCCTGTTCCGCGAATGGGTAAACCATGCGGAACTTGCCTTGGGTGGTGCCGAAATAGGCACTGCTGACCGCGTCGGTCGGTGCGCCAAAGGTCATTTTGCCAAAGGCGTTGACTTCGCCTTCAAGGATTTCGGAACCGAGGTCGGCAACAGTGCCCCAGGCATCGAGGTCGGATAATTGGATGTCTTTCTTGAGCGTGGTAATGGGCATGGCAGTTCTCCTTGAGAATGAAACGGTGGGCATCAACGACGACCGTTGAAGTAACCCGACAGTTGATGAAGGCTTTTGCCGGCGGTCAGCAGCAGTGGGCGGATATGGTCCTTGCCCAGGATCTGCGCATGCTTGACCGAACTGATCAGGTCGTAGCGCGATGAGCCTTCGCTCATGCCTTCGGCCAGGACCTTGCAGATGATGTGGCTGGGCGTGACGCCAAAGCCGGCGTAACCCTGCACGTAAAAGGCATTCGGGCGGCCGCTGAGGGTGCCGATCTGCGGAAACAGGTTGGTCCCGGTCGCCATCGGGCCGCCCCAGGCCAGGTCGATCTTCACGTCCTTGAGGTACGGGAAAATCTTCAGCATCAGGTTGCGGTTCCAGGCCTTGAGGTCCAGCGGGATGTGCTCGACAAACGGCGTGGCGGCTCCAAACAACAGGCGGTTTTCGTTGGTGACGCGGTAGTAGTCGATCACCGGGCGAATGTCGCTGTAGGCGCCGCGTATCGGGCTGATGCGCTGGATCATCTCGTCCGACAGCGGTTCGGTCATCAACTGGAAGGCGTAGGTGTTGACGGTGGTCTTGTGCAGCTCGGGTTCGAGTTTGTTGAGGAAACTGTCACAGGCCCACAGCAATTTGGACGCCTTGACCGAGCCGCGCCCGGTGCGCACAGTGATGCGCTCGCCATAACTTACTTCCAGCGCCGGGCTGTGCTCATAGATGCGCACGCCATGGCTGGCCAGCGCCTTGGCTTCGCCCAGCAGCAGGTTGAGCGAGTGCACATGCCCGCCGCCCATGTGCAGCAACGCGCTGGTATAGGCGTCGGAACCAATGATCTGCTTGACCTCGGAGCCGCCCAGAAAGCGGATTTCATCCTGGGTATTGATCGACTTGAAGTCTTTCTCCCAGGCGCGCAGGGTTTTTTCCTGGCGGGCGTTGAAGCCCATGTAGCCGTAGCCGTGGCAGAAGTCGGCGTCGATCGCGTATTTGGCGATGCGGTCCTTGATGATGCCGGCGCCCAGCTCGCTGATTTCAAAGATCTGGCGCAGGCCTTCATCGCCCACTTGTTGCTTGATCTTTTCCAGGTCATGGCCGATCCCCGCCATGATCTGCCCGCCGTTGCGGCCCGTGCCGCCAAAGCCCAGGTAGCGCGCTTCGAGCACCACAATGTTGGTGATGCCTTTTTCAGCAAGTTCCAGGGCGGTGTTGATGCCGGAGAAACCGCCACCAATCACTACCACGTCGGCTTCCACGTCCTGTTCAAGGGTCGGGAAGCTGAGGTTGTATTTCTTGGTTGCCGAGTAGTAGGTCGGCGTTTCGATATTGATCATGGCGCAGCCTGGAAAGTGAAGGGGAACTCACCGCAGAGCCGATAAACAGCTCTGTGCCTGTTGGGGTGTATTAACTGCCTTCCGAGCGGTAGGTGTCTTGATTCTGTGTGCCGCCGGTCTTGACCGTGGCTGCCAATGTCACCCATGGATCCCGCACGGCGGTAAAGCTGCACACGGCGACTGATGGCCAATGCTAGAATGTTGTTAATCTGTTAACTAATTGCGACGCCAGTGCCCATGCCCAAACCGCGCCAATCCTTGACCCTTACTTTGCTCCATGCGCGTGAAGCCGCCATGGGTTTTTTTCGTCCGTCCCTTAACCAGCACGGTTTGACCGAGCAGCAATGGCGGGTCATTCGCATCCTGAGCCAGCACGATGAGCTGGAGATCAATCGCCTGGCAGAGCTGGCGTGCATCCTCAAACCAAGCATGACGGGTGTGCTGGTGCGCATGGAGGCGGCAGGGATGGTTGAGCGGCGCAAGGCGCAGCAGGATCAGCGGCGGGTGCTGGTGCGGTTGGCCGAGAAGGGGCAGGCCTGTTTCGCTTCGATGAGCCAATGTATGGAGGCCAATTATCAGCGTTTGCAGGCCGGGTTCGGCGAGGAGAAGTTGCAGACGCTGCTGACGTTGCTCAATGAGCTCAAAACCCTGAAGCGCTGATAACCGATCTCCCTATGTGGGAGGGGGCAAGCCCCTCCCACATTTGGACTGATATTCGGCTCTAAGGCCTCGGTGACCTTCGCATCGTCAATAGATAGCACCGGCGGTGCTTGCGGGCGCCGGTGCATCTTTGAACGCCGCCGCCAGGCTTTGCAGCCCACGCATCAGCACCGTAGTGTCCACGCCTACCGCCACAAACGCGGCACCCAGTTCGATGTAACGCCGGGCCAATGCCTGATCGGCGCTGAGAATACCGGCGGCTTTCCCCGCTTGGCGGATACGGGCGATGGCATCTTCAATCGCCGCCTGCACTTCAGGGTGACCGGGGTTGCCGCGATAACCCATTGAGGCGCTGAGGTCAGCAGGGCCAATAAACACCCCATCCACACCCTCTACCGCCGCAATCGCATCCAGGTTGGCCAGGCCTTCGCGGCTTTCGATCTGCACCAGCAGGCACATCTGCTCGTCGGCTTTGTCGAGGTAACCGGCGATGCTGTTCCAGCGTGAAGCCCTGGCCAGAGCGCTGCCGACGCCGCGCACGCCGTTGGGCGGGTAGTGGATCGCTTTGACCAGTTCCCGGGCCTGCGTGGCGCTTTCCACCATCGGCACCAGCAACGTCTGTACGCCGATGTCGAGCACTTGCTTGATCAGCGCGGTGTCGCCGATGACCGGGCGAATCACCGGATGGCTGGGGTAGGGTGCCACGGCCTGGAGCTGACCGAGCATGCCGCGCAGGTCGTTGGGGGCGTGTTCGCCGTCGATCAACAGCCAGTCGAAGCCGGCGTTGGCGGCCAGTTCCGCGCAGTAGGCATCGGACAATCCCAGCCACAGGCCAATCTGCGGTTCGCCGCTGTGCAGGCGTTGCTTGAAGGTGTTGATAGGCATATCCATCGAGCAATCTCCGGTTAAACGAAACGGCAGGCGATCGAGCCCAGCATGTCGTAGTCGACATGGAAGGTATCGCCAGGGTTGGCCGCCACCGGCCGGGTGAAGGAGCCGCCGAGGATGATTTGCCCAGGTTGCAGGGTCACGTCATAGGCGGCGAGTTTATTGGCGAGCCAGGCCACGCCTTTGGCGGGGTGATTGAGCACAGCGGCCGACACGCCGGATTCTTCGATCACGCCATTGCGGTAGAGCACTGCGGGCACTTTGCGCAGGTCGATTTCGGTGGGGCGCACGGCGCGTCCGCCCATGACCACGCCAGCGTTGGCAGCGTTGTCGGAGATGGTGTCGAACACCTTGCGCGTGGCATTGGTATGCGGGTCGATCTGCTGGATGCGGGCGTCGATGATTTCCAGCGCCGGGATCACCCACTCGGTGGCGTCCAGTACATCAAACACCGTCACGTTCGGCCCTTTGAGCGGTTTGCCCAGGATGAACGCCAATTCCACTTCGACCCGCGGCACGATAAAACGCTCGAAGGGAATATCGGTGCCCTCATCGAAGAACATGTCATCGAGTAGCGCGCCGTAATCCGGCTCGGTGATGTTGGATGACACCTGCATGGCGCGGGAAGTCAGGCCGATCTTGTGGCCGACCAGCTTGCGCCCGTCCTTGATCTTCTGGGCGACCCAGGCGCGCTGGATCGCGTAGGCGTCTTCGATGGTGATCGCCGGGTGCTCCAGGGAAAACTGGCGCACCTGTTCCCGTGACCGTTCGGCCTGGTCGAGGCGGGCGGCGGCTTGCTGGATAAGCTGTTGATCAAGCATGACAAGGGTCTCTCAGTGAGGGTTGACGATGGCGGCCTGGGTGCGCAGCACCAGCAAACCACCGAGTGCAATCAGCAGCGCCAGGGCGTAAAGGGCCAGGCTGGCGCTGTGGGTGGTGTCGCGCACCCAGCCGATCAGGTAGGGCGCGAAAAAGGACGCGATGCTGCCGAAGGAGCTGATCAAGGCAATGCCGGCGGCCTGGGTGGTGTTGGACAGGAACGCCGGCGGCAACTGCCAGAACATCGGCAACGCGGCGCTGGCGCCCATGCCGGCGAGGATCAGGCCGCCCAGCACCAGGACCGGATTGGCGGGGGCGAGCCCGGCGATGGCAATGCCGGCGGCCGCCATCAGCAAGGGCACGCACAGGTGCCAGCGGCGTTCACGCTGGCGATCCGACGAGCGCCCGCAGCCGATCATGAAAAAGCAGCCCGCCAGGTAGGGCACCGCGCTGAGCAGCCCGACCTTGCCGTCGCTGCCGACGCCGGCGCCGTGGATCAGCGTCGGCATCCAGAACGCCAGGGTGTTGACCGCCAGCATCACCGCGAAATACACCGCCACCAGCAGCCACACTTGCGGGTTGCGCAGAATCGCGGAAAACGAGGTGATGGATTTGCGCTGTTCCTCGGTGTGCAGTTGCTCGCGCAATTGTTGTTTTTGCCCAGGCGTCAGCCAGGTGACGGTTTCGAAACTGTCCGGCAGGCACTTGAGTACCACCAGCCCGAGCAGGATGACCGGCGCGCCCTCGATGACAAACATCCACTGCCAGCCGCGCAGGCCGCCCAGGTCATGAAAATGCTCAAGGATGCCGCCCGACAGCGGCCCGCCAATCACCCCGGCCATGGGCACGGCAATCGCAAACAGCGCGGTGACTTGCGCACGTCGACCGGCGGGATACCAGCGGTTCAAGAACACCAGAATGCCAGGGAAGAAACCCGCCTCGGCCACCCCGAGCAAGAAGCGCAGCACATAGAAGCCCGTGGCGCTGTCGACCATGAACATGCAGGTCGACAATGCGCCCCACACCACCATCAGTGTGGCGATCCAGCGCCTCGGGCCGACACGGTCCAAGGCCATGTTGCTCGGCACGCCGAACAGCGCGTAGGCGACGAAAAACAGACCGGCGCCGAAGCCGTAGACCGTGTCGCTGAAATTCAGGTCGGCGCTCATTTGCATCTTGGCAAAGCCGATATTGATGCGGTCGAGGTGGGCGAAGAGGTAGCAGATCAGCAACAGCGGCATCAGCCGCCAGGTGATGGTGCCGTGGGTGCGGTCGCGGACGACGCTGCCGAGGCTGTCGGCGGTATTGGCTGTGCTCATGGTTTTATACTTTTTGTCTGAGAAGGCCGATGGCGTGAGCAGGCGGGGCGTGCTAGCCCACCTGCGCCTTGAGGAAGGCGTGCACGTTGTTCTGCTTGAAGTTGAGCTGCTCGTGCAGTTCGATCATTTCAAACGACAAGGCCAGCAGGCGTTGGGCCTGAAGCGCGGCAAAGTGCCCGGTGATCACCTCGAAGAGCTGTTCGGCGACCTTCTGCCGGGTTGCCAGGTCGCGACCGTGGCCGACTTTGAGAGTCATGTGCACGAAGGCGTAGTCGTGCTTGCCATCGGCCATGCGCCAGGTGTCCAGACGCACGCCACGGCTGCGGATGCCGCCCAGCGGGAATACGCCGCTGTCGCCCAGGGTGGCGTGGACTTTTTCAAACAGGCCGGGCAAGTCCGCCTGCTGTTCGATGTTGTCGGTGTATTCAGCGATGAAATGGGGCATGAATGGCTCCTTCAGGCCACACGGCGACACCGTGCGGCCATACGGTCAAACAGGGAAAACAGCGTTGATCTGCCCGGTGCCCGAGCTGCCAAACGGCGCGGTGATGATCTCGGCAGGCTTGTCATAATCCGGCCCGCCAAGCAGCCCGAGGAGCATTGCGGTGTCGTGCATCTTGCCTTCGCCAAAGCAGTGTTCGGCATAGTCCGGCAGCATGGCGCAGAACTCTTTCCAGCGGCCCTGGCGCCAGAGTTCCACCACATGCAGGTCGACCTGTTTGTCGAATTCCCGCGTCCAGTTATGGATATTGGCTTCGGCATTGCGGTCGTCGGAGAACCGGTGCGACAGAGAACCCGAGGCCAGCACCACGACTTTGCGGTCGCTCTTTTCGATGGCCCGGCGCACGGCGGCGCCAAAGGTGAAGCTGTCTTGCAGGCGATGCCAGGCGCACCAGGCGGCGATCGACACGACATTGAATTTCTGATCTTCAGGCACGCCCATGTGCATGTAGCGCATCGGCACCAGCGTGCCGTATTCCAGCTCCAGGCTGGGGATGTTGTGGGCCAGGGTGCGCACGTCGGCGGCGTTGGCTTCGGCGGCGATCAGTTCGCCCAGCTCCGGGCAGCCTGGGTATTCGTAGTCCATGTTTTTGATGAAGTGCGGCAGCTCGTTGCTGGTGTAGGTGCCCTTGAAGTGCTCGCCGCTGTTGACGTGATAGGCGCTATTGACCAGCCAGTGCACATCGAACACCACGGCGGTATCGGCGCCCAGTTCGCGGGCGCGGCGCCCGATCTCCTTGTGGCCGGCAATCGCCGCTTCACGGCAGCCGTGGTGCTTGCCGGGCAGCTCCGACAAATACATCGAGGGTACGTGGCAGATTTTCGCAGCCAGGACGACTTCGCCCATGATGATTCTCCTGAATATTATTCTTGTCTTGGGGGCTTCGGGTGATGAGGGAGCAAGCTCCCTCGCCGGTCTTAATCAGACGCCCCAGCGTGGAATGTGATGGCTGCCCATCGAGATGCACACGTTCTTGATCTCGGCGAACACCTCGAAGCTGTATTGGCCGCCTTCACGGCCGGTGCCGGAGCCTTTCACGCCACCGAACGGCTGGCGCAGGTCGCGTACGTTCTGGCTGTTGATGAACACCATGCCGGCTTCGATGCCGTAGGCCAGACGATGCGCCTTGCCGATGTCCTGGGTCCAGATGTACGACGCCAGGCCATACTCGGTTTCGTTGGCCAGCTTGAGGGCTTCGGCTTCGTCCTTGAAGGGAATCAGGCACACCACCGGGCCGAAGATTTCTTCCTGGGCAATGCGCATGCTGTTGCTCACGTCAGCGAACACCGTCGGCTGGATAAACTGGCCTTTGCTCAAGTGCGCCGGCAAGTTGGCCGGGCGTTCCAGGCCGCCGGCGAGGAGGGTGGCGCCTTCTTCAAGGCCGATCTTGATGTAGCCGGTGACCTTGTCGTAGTGGGCTTGGGTGATCATCGAGCCGACTTGGGTTTTCGGGTCTTGCGGGTCGCCGACGATCAAGCGTTTGGCGCGGGCGGCAAACTCGGCGACGAACTGCGGGTACACGCTTTCCTGGATAAAGATCCGGCTGCCGGCGGTGCAGCGTTCGCCATTGAGCGAGAAGATCGTGAACAGTGCCGCGTCGAGTGCGCGTTCCAGGTCGGCGTCTTCAAAGATCAGCACCGGCGACTTGCCGCCCAGTTCCATGGAGTACTTTTTCAGGCCGGCGGTCTGCATGATCTTCTTGCCGGTGGCGGTACCGCCGGTGAAGGAAATCGCACGCACATCCGGGTGACGCACCAACGCATCACCGGCCGTGGCGCCGTAGCCCTGGATCACGTTCAGCACGCCGTTGGGAATGCCGGCTTCCACAGCCAGGCGCCCCAGTTCGTTGGCGGTCAATGGCGACAGTTCGGACATTTTCAGCACGGCGGTATTGCCCAGCGCCAGGCATGGCGCGGTCTTCCAGGTGGCCGTCATGAACGGCACATTCCACGGCGACACCAGCGCGCAGACACCCACCGGTTGGTACAGGGTGTAGTTGAGCATCTGGTCGTCGACCGGGTAGCTGTGGCCGTCCATGCGCGTGCAGACTTCGGCGAAGAAATCGAAGTTGTGCGAAGCGCGGGGGATCAACACGTTTTTGGTCTGGTGGATTGGCAGGCCGGTGTCGAGGGTTTCCAGCTCGGCCAGGTGCGGCACGTTCTGTTCGATCAGTTCACCCAGCTTGCGCATCAGGCGCGCACGTTCTCTGGCCGGCGTGCCTGCCCACTTCGGAAAGGCTTCCTTGGCGGCGGCTACGGCCTGCGCCACTTCTTCGGCGCCGCCGCTGGCGACTTCACCGATGGCGTCGCCGGTGGCCGGGTTGTAGTTGACGAACACGTCTTTGCTTTCGACCTCACGGCCGTTGATCCAGTGTTTGATCATGCTGCTCAAGCCTCTTTACGGGCGCTGAAGAACGCCGCTTCGCTGACAATTCGATTGACCAGGCGGCCGACGCCTTCGACTTCCACCACCACTTCATCACCGGGCACCACGTCTGCCAGGCCTTCCGGCGTGCCGGTGGCGATCATGTCGCCGGGCTGCAAGGTCATGAAGCTGGACAGGTATTCGATCAGGTAAGGGATGTCGAAAATCATGTCCTTGGTGCTGCCTTCCTGGCGCAGTTCACCGTTGATCCAGGTGCGCAGGGTCAGGTTGCTCGGGTCTGGCACGTCGGCCACGTCGACGATCCACGGACCGACCGGCGTGGTGGCGTCGCGGTTTTTCACGCGCAGGTTGGGGCGGTAGTAGTTTTCCAGGTAGTCGCGGATCGCGTAGTCGTTGCACACCGTGTAGCCCGCCACGTAGTCCAGCGCGTCCGCGCGTTTGACGTTGCGTGCCGGCTTGCCGATGACGGCCACCAGTTCGCACTCGTAGTGCATGTAGGCGACGTTGTCCGGGCGCCAGGTCACCTGGTTGTGGCCGGTGTAGGTGCCTGGCGACTTGATGAAAGCCAGCGGCTCGGTCGGTGGCTTGAACGCCAACTCGGCGGCGTGATCGGCGTAGTTCAAGCCCAGGGCAAACATGCTGCCGGTGGCCGGTGGCAGCCATTGCACTTGGTCTTCGGCCAGCAGGCGACCATCGGCCAGGCGCACGGCGTTGTGGTCTTCGACGTGGGCGAGGTGGATCTGGCCTTCAAACTGGATACGGGCGTGTTTCATGGAAGCTCCTGTTTACTCGGCCACGACGTGGTTGACGAGGCGGCCCAAACCGCTGATTTCGACTTCGACGGTGTCACCCGGCTGCACATCGACGCGACCTTCCGGTGTGCCGGTGATCAGCACGTCGCCGGCGTGCAGGGTCATGAACTCGCTGATTTCGGCGATCAGCAACGCAATGCTGCGCACGAAGTTTGCCGTGGTGTTGTGCTGGCGAATCTCGCCGTTGACGTACAGCGTGATTGCCAGGCTGTGCGGGTCGGCGACCTGGGCGGTGGGTACCAACTCTGGCCCGATGGCGCAGAAACCATCCCGGCATTTGGCTTTGACGGCGGGGCGGTAGTAGCTGTCTTCCGGCAGGCTGAATTCATTGATAATGGTGAATCCGGCGACGTAATCGAGCGCGTCGGCCTGGCTGACGCGGCTGGCACTCTTGGCCATCACCACCCCCAAGGCCGGGCCGGGTTGCAAGCGTTCGCCCTGGCCTGGGTGCACAACGTTGGCGCCGTGCTGGTTGCGCGTATTGGGCGTCTTGATAAACAGCACCGGCTTGACCGGAGGCTTCTGGTACGGCGGTTGTTCGAATTCGGCGAGGTGCTGTTTCAGCAACCCCTGGTAGTTCAGCGCGACCCCAAAAAGGGTGCCCGTCGCGACGTCATGCAAGGCGCGGCTCATGCGTTCTCCTGGCAGAGCCATGGGCCCTGTATTTCGTTAATGTGTTAACAGTTATAATTAAGATGTTAACTATCGTCAAGCGTGGCACACTCTCGATGCGGTGGTTGTGCGGCCCGAATCGATGCAGGATGAGCGTGGCAGCACCCCGCCAATCAGAATAAAAACGAGTAGCGTGCGATGACCGACCGGCAACCCATCCCGAACATCAACATTGGCCAGGTGTACGACCAGCGCTACAGCGACGCGCAGGTCCATTACGACCGGCTGGCCAACCTGGCGGGGTTTTTCGGGCGCAATATGCCGGTCCACCGCCACGACCGGTTCTTCCAGGTGCACTACGTGAAAAGCGGCACGGTGCGCGTCTATCTGGATGACCAGCAGTACGTCGAGTCGGGGCCGATGTTCTTTCTCACGCCGCCTACCGTGCCGCACGCCTTTGTGACTGAGGCCGACAGCGACGGGCATGTGTTGACGGTGCGTCAGCAACTGGTCTGGCAACTGATTGATGCCGACCCCAGCCTCGCGCCAGCCGGCGCGCAACTGCCGGCCGCGTGTGTGGCGCTGGCGCAGTTGGGGCCGCACTACACGAGTGAAATCCGCCGCCTGGATTTTTTGTTCGAGGCACTCAGCGAAGAGGTCGAGGCCCCGCGTCCAGGGCACAGTGCGGCCCTGGACAGCCTGACGCGCTTGATCATGATCAGCCTGTTGCGGCTGTGCTCCCACTCGCTCAAAGCCACGCCGGCGCGGCATGAAGACTTGAGGATTTTCCACCGTTTCAACGAGTTGATTGAAGCGCACTACCAGCAGCACTGGCCGTTGTCGCGGTATGCGCAAGGCATCGGGGTGACCGAGGCACGGCTCAACGATGTGTGCCGGCGTATCGCCGACTTGCCGTCCAAGCGCCTGATTCTGGAGCGGCTCATGCAGGAGGCCAAGCGGCTGCTGATGTTCACGGGCAGCTCCGCCAATGAAATCTGCTACCGGCTCGGCTTCAAGGACCCGGCCTATTTCAGTCGGTTTTTCCAGCGCTACGCACAGCTCACTCCGGGGGAGTACCGCCAGCGGCAATTGGGTTTGCGTTGAGCCAGGCATGGGGGAGTGCGCCTTGGTCTTGTTGATCTTGTACGGATCAGCATGACCAGCTCAGCGGTGGGACAGAATGGCTTTTACACGGAACCGATTGCACTTTTCACAGGCTTGCACCTGCTGGCCCGCGACACTAAGCTGCCGACTCGCCCCTCCAACTGGTGCCGATATGGCCAACCCCCGACCGTCGCTGACCCTGACCCTGCTGCAAGCGCGTGAAGCCGCAATGGCTTTTTTCCGACCCGCGCTGAACCAGCACGAACTGACCGAACAACAGTGGCGAGTCATTCGCATACTGCACCAGCAGGGTGAACTCGAAAGCCATCAACTGGCCCAGCAGGCGTGCATTCTCAAGCCGAGCATGACCGGCGTGCTCAGCCGCCTGGAACGTGATGGCCTGGTGCGTCGGCAGAAGTCCAGCCAGGATCAGCGCCGTGTGTTTGTCGACCTGACCGAACGCGGCCAGCAGTGCTTCGTCTCCATGAGTGCGGGCATGGAAAGCAACTACCAGAAAATCGAGGCGCAGTTTGGCGCGGAGAAAATGGAGCAATTGCTGGGCTTGCTCAATGAGCTGAAAAATATCAAGCCTTGAGGGCTGATTCGTCAGCGAGCAACGCCCTGCGGCAAACCTCCAGGATTTCATCCGCCAATGGCGAGTCGTCAGGGCAGGCGCGGGATAACACAATGGCGCCGATGGCATGGGCGAACCGGTTGATCATCTGTGCCCGAACGTCCTCATCCTGCCCGCCAGCGTCCTGTTGAAGGGCGGCCAGCGCGTTGTCGATGCCTTCGGCGAACGTCGCCTTGACCGTTTCTGACTGGCGCGCGGCATCCCCGCACAGGGCTGACATCGTGCAACCCTGGCCGGGCGCATCCCGGTGCTCCCTGGACACGTAACGATTGAAGAACTCATCGGCGCCAAGCCCCGCGCTGTCGGTCAGCGATTGGCACAGCCCGCTGGCGGCAGCTTCAGCCATCAAGTCGGCCTTTGACCCGAAGTGCTTGTAGAACCCGCCATGGGTGAATCCGGCTTCGGCCATCAGGTCGGCCACGCCGACGCCGTCATAACCGCGCTCGCGGAATAACCGGGAGGCCGTTTCGACGATGTGCGCCCGGTTTAACTGCACTTGTGCCTTGCTGACCCTCATACCCTGACCCTCGCTGCTGACCACTGTTTTCTGCGCCTTACTATACATTGATGTCGATCAGCATCAAAACCATTGACGAATAAGATTATGATCGACATCATAAAGGCCGTCCCACCTAATCGTTGTTAACCTAGAGAGCACAGCCATGACGAACGCTTCTTCTATCCTGATCACCGGCGCGTCCAGCGGTATTGGCGCCACCTACGCCGAGCGCTTTGCCCAGCGCGGCCACGACCTGGTGCTGGTTGCCCGCGACAAGGCGCGGCTGGACACCCTGGCTGCGCGCTTGCGTCAGGAACATGGCGTGGCGGTGGATGTGCTGCAGGCCGATCTCACTCAGCAAGCGGACCTGGCTGTTGTTGAAGCACGCCTGCGCGATGACACGCGCATCGGCGTGCTGATAAACAACGCAGGCGCCGCCCAAACGGGAGACTTCATGGCACAGACAGGCGAAAGCATCGAGCAACTGATCGCGCTGAACGTCACCTCGCTGACGCGGCTCGCCCGGGCAATTGCCCCGAGATTGGCAGAGGCCGGCGAAGGCGCCATCGTGAATATCGGCTCGGTGGTCGGCCTGGCACCGGAGTTGGGAATGACGCTGTATGGCGCGACCAAGGCGTTCGTGCAATTCCTGTCCCAGGGCATGAGTCTGGAACTTTCCGGCAAGGGCGTTTATGTACAGGCAGTACTGCCGGCAGCCACTCGCACGGAAATCTGGGAACGCTCGGGCATCGACATCAACACGCTGCCGGAGGTCATGGAGGTGGGCGAGCTGGTGGATGCCGCACTGATCGGCTTCGACCGCCGCGAACTCGTGACCATACCGCCGCTGCATGACGCGGCGCGCTGGGACAGCCTCCAGTCTGCGCGTCAGGGGTTGCTGTCGGAACTGCGTCAGGCCCACGCCGCCGAGCGCTATCGTCCTCAATAATGTGCAATCGCGTACCGCCGACTTACTCCGTACAGAGCTGATCCCATGAAGGCATTTTTCATCGAACGCTACAAAGACCCTGGTCGGATCGGCCAGTTGCCCGAGCCTGAAGTGCGGGATAACGAGGTGCTGGTGCAGGTGCATGCCGCCAGCATCAACCTGTTGGATGCCAAGATCAGAAAGGGCGAGTTCAAGCTGATCCTGCCGTATCGGTTCCCGCTGGTGCTGGGCAATGACTTGGCGGGTGTTGTCGTGCGGACAGGGGCCAAGGTCAAGCGCTTCAAGCCGGGCGACGAGGTCTATGCGCGGCCTCATGACGAGCGCATCGGCACCTTCGCCGAGCGGGTCTGCGTGAGGGAAGATGCGTTGGCATTCAAGCCCGGCAACCTCGACATGACGCAGGCGGCAGCGCTACCGCTGGTCAGCTTGACGGCGTGGCAGGTGCTGGTGGAAACCGCCCAGCTCAAAAAAGGCCAGAAGGTGCTGATTCACGCAGGCTCGGGTGGTGTGGGCACGATCGCGATTCAACTGGCCAAGCACTTGGGCGCGTTTGTGGCGACGACCACCAGTACGCGCAATGTCGAATGGGTCAAGGCTTTGGGGGCGGACCTGGTCATCGATTACCAGAAGCAGGCATTCGATAGTGTCCTGCAAGGCTATGACGTGGTCCTCAACAGCCTGGGCGCAGACGTACTGGCGAAATCGCTCAAAGTCCTCAAGCCCGGCGGACGGCTCATTTCCATCGCTGGCCCGCCGACACCGCAGTTTGCCCAGGAGCAAGGCTTGTCCTGGGTCTTGAAGCGCGTCATGGGTCTATTGAGCTACGGCATTCGACGCAAAGCGCGTCAATGCGGGGTCAGCTACTCATTCGTGTTCATGCGGGCCAATGGCGAGCAACTGCGTGAGATCACCGCACTGGTGGAGTCGGGTGCGATCAAGCCGGTGGTGGACCGCACCTTCGCGTTTGAGTCGACAGCGGAGGCGTTGGCCTATGTGGAGACGGGGCGGGCTAAAGGGAAGGTTGTCGTACAACTGAATGCGCTATGATGGGCATTCATTCGCCAACCGAGATACCCGTTCTTGATGGACAACCCGAACGTCCAGCCCACCGTTCGCCGCCGGCACCGCAGCCTGGCTGAAGAACTGGTCACCGAGCTTTCCCGGCGCATCTGCACCGGGGAACTTGCGCGCGCAACCAAACTGCCTACCGAATCCGAAGTGATGGCCGAACACGGCGTGAGTCGCACCGTGGTGCGTGAGGCCATCTCGCGTCTGCAAGCTTCTGGCCTGGTGGAAACCCGGCACGGCGTCGGCACGTTTGTGAAGGATATTCCCAGCCCCAGCGGGTTTCGGATCGACCCGGACACCATCGTCACCCTGCAGGACGTGCTGGCGGTGCTGGAGCTGCGCATCTGCCTGGAAGTGGAGGCGGCCGGCCTGGCCTGTGTGGGCCGCACCGACCAGCAATTGCAGGTGATGCGCGACTCACTGGATGCGCTGAATTCGCGGGCGGTGAGTGCCGATTACGCGGTGACGGCAGACTTCCAGTTTCACCAGCAGATCGCATTGGCCACCGGCAATCGCTATTTCACCGACATCATGTTGCACCTCGGGGTCAACATCCTGCCGCGTACACGCTTGCACTCAAAGCGCTTGGCCAACGCCAATAAAGAGCCCTACCTGGAGCGTCTGAGCCGCGAGCACGAGGACATCTACAAAGCCATTTTGCGCCGCGACGCAGACGCCGCTCGCGCCGCTATGCGCCTGCATCTGTCCAACAGTCGCGAACGTATGCGCCGGGCCTATGAAGCGGCGGCCGCCGAATTGTCGAACGGCCCCGCTGCGGTGAACGCGCCGCCTTGAAGCCCGGCGCCGGGTTCATCCGCCGCCGGTTGCGGTTGCTGCTCGACCTTGGCGCGAAACTGCTCCGAGCTGTCCTGCGGCGCAAAGCCCAGGTGCTCGGCATGCCGATTGCTCCACCAGCGCTCCTTATTGGCTGAAACGCCATACACCACACTGTGCCCTACGTCCTTGGCCAGCAGGGCGCGCGCTACCAGATGATCGAGGTCCGCATAGCTCAGCCAGGTGTGCAGCATCCGTCGGTTACGCGGTTCGGGGAACGACGAGCCGATGCGCAAGCTCACGGTTTCAATCCCGTAGCGATGGAAATAGAACGCCGCCAGGTCTTCGCCGTAAGCCTTGGAGAGCGCGTAGTAACCATCCGGGCGGCGCTGTGCGTGCACATCCAGTTCCACGTCCTGGGGGTAAAAACCGGTGACGTGGTTGGAGCTGGCGAACACAATCCGCTTGACCCCCTGTTGCCGCGCCGCCTCGTAAATATGGAAGGTGCCGCGAATATTGGCGTCGAGAATCTCCTCGAACTGCCGCTCCACTGAAATCCCGCCCAGGTGCACGATCGCGTCAACGCCATCGACCAGCGCCGCCACGGCAGCCTTGTCGGCCAGGTTGCACTGGATCACTTCGTCGTGTGCGCCCGCGCTGGGCGCCATGGCGCTGATGTCCGAGGCGCGCACGATGTGGGCGTGGGCCTGCAGGGTTTCGCGCAGGATCTGCCCCAGGCCGCCGGCGGCGCCGGTGAGCAGAATGCGGGTGAAGGGTTTGGGCTGTGTGGTCATGGTCAGGTCTTCCTTTGAGCGCTGAAGGCATAGGCGTTGCCTGGCGAGCGATGCGCGTTCGCCAGGCAAGTCGCGGGGAGGGGGCGTTACATGAAGTTGTATTGGATGCCCAGGCGCCACCGCGCCTGGCGGTCCTCAGTGGTGGAATTGACCTTCACATCACCAATCTCCATGAATGGGGCCCATTCCTTGGTGAGCTTGTATTTGACGATCAGGTTCTGTTCGTAGTCGCTCTTCTTGTTGTCGTAGCGGATGTAGTCAGTCTTGAAGTAGATGAACTGATATTCGTACGCCCACTTACTGGCCGGCGTGTAGCCGAGCCAGCCTTCGAAACGATGGGTGGTCTGGTCATCCTTGATGTGGTCAGGCAGGTCTTCATTGACCTGGTCGCGGTCCAGTTTCTTGGTGTCCAGGCGATAGCGCGTGGCGGCGTAGAAGGCATCGTTGATCTTGTAGTTGTACTTGAGACCCAGCTTGTAGGTGGTCGAGTCCTTCGAGCTGTCCATCTGGAACGCCGGGGTCAACGTCGATTGCGGGCTGAGCTTGTAGTTGTAGCTCACAGTGAACTCATGCCCGTTGTTGACCATGTTGTCGTAGGCCACATCTTCACGGTCCCCGGCCGTGCGGTATTTCATTTCCGCTTCAAAACCCAGGCCACTGTCCAGGCGGTAGTTGAGCTTGATTCGGTCAGCGTGGGCGCTGTCTTCCTCAGTGAACTGGTGGCGGTAGTTGATGCTGGCAGAGTCAGCGCTGACATACAGCGGCAGGCCGAGGGCCAGGGCAGTAACGAGCGTGCGTAGGGTGGTGTTCATACGGTCTTCTTTTTTTGTTTTTGTTAGGGTCGTTTGACGGTTGCTACGGCGATGCGTTGTTGCGTGTGGCTCTCATCTAAGGTACCGATATACGTTATCGTACGACAAGATGACTCGTCTAGCGGTTATCGGTCGTTTTGAAACACTTTGAAACATATGTGCCCTATGAATAGGTCTTTACAGCAACCGCTGTTATTCCTTGGTTGTCTTTAAAAATAGGGGTTTTACGGTGTTTTGCGGGAAATTCACGTTGAGGTGGGGCAGGTTATTGGGTCTTTTCAAGTGTTGTACGATGACCTATGATCGGTCGCAACAGACGACATTCCTGTCTCAAATCCAATAAGAAGGCTTAAGACGTCCATGAGAATCACAGCAGTCAACGTCCAGGTGTTTTCCTACCCGACCCGCCGCGCAGTCGACAGCGCCGGCCATGCCCACCCCGGTGATGTCACCCAGGCGCAGATGGCTTTGCTGCGCATCCAGACTGAAGACGGCCAGGAAGGTTTTGCGTTCGGCGCCCCTGAATTGATCCGCCCGTATGTGCTGGATGGGTTCGTGCGCAAAGTGCTGGTGGGGCAGAACGCCTTTGATCGCGAAAAGATCTGGCAGGACCTCGCCCATTGGCAGCGTGGCAGTGCCAGCCAACTGACCGACCGCGCCTTGGCTCTGGTTGAGCAGGCGCTGTGGGATTGGGCAGGGCGCAAACTCGGCGTGCCGGTGCACAAGTTGATTGGTGGTTTCCGCGACAAGGTGCCGGCCTACGGCTCGACCATGTGTGGCGACGAGCTGCCGGGCGGCCTCGCTACCCCCGAAGATTACGGGCGCTTCGCCGAGACCCTGGTGCAGCGCGGCTACAAGGCCATCAAGCTGCACACCTGGATGCCGCCGGTGTCCTTCGCGCCGAGCCCGCGCATCGACGTCAAAGCCTGCGCGGCCGTGCGTGAAGCGGTTGGCCCGGACATCGCGCTGATGCTCGACGGTTACCACTGGTACAGCCGCACCGAGGCGCTGTACATCGGTCGCGAGCTGGAGAAACTCGACTTCGCCTGGTTCGAAGAACCGATGATGGAAGAGTCCGCCGAGTCCTATGCCTGGCTCGCAGGGCAGCTGGATATTCCGGTGCTTGGCCCGGAAACCCTGTCCGGCAAACACCTCGCCCGCGCCAGTTGGGTCAAGCACGATGTGTGCGATATCTTGCGTGCCGGTGTTGCGGGCGTCGGCGGCATTGCGCCGTGCCTGAAGGTCGCGCACCTGGCCGAATCGTTTGGCATGGACTGCGAAATCCACGGCAACGGCGCTGCCAACCTGGCGGTGGTCGGCGCGATCAAGAACTGCACCTGGTATGAGCGTGGCCTGTTGCACCCGTACCTGGACTACGACGAAGTACCGGCCTACCTCAACCGCCTGGTGGACCCGATGGACAACGATGGGTTTGTGCACCTGTCCGACGCGCCGGGCCTGGGCGAGGACATCAATTTCAACTACATCGAGACCAATACGCTCAAGAGCTTCTGACGTGTAAACGGTCAGTTCGGCATAGGTTGAGCTGGCCGAGAGCCCTATAAATATAAAAAAGGCACTCTCGCTATGAACATATTCCCTTCGCTGTGGGCGCGGGTATTCGTTGCCGCCCTGGCCGTTACCGCCGTACCTGCAAGCTTTGCCAAAACCCCGGCCGATCAACTGATCGTCGGCATGAGCATGATCAATCTGCTGTCCCTCGACCCAGCGGCCGCCACCGGCCTGGACGTGTCGGAAATCAACGCCAACCTGTATGACATGTTGCTGGTGCAGGACGTCGCCCAGCCAGATCGCCTGGTACCGGCGCTGGCCGAGCGCTGGCAGGTCAGTGAAGACCGCAAGATCCTGACCTTCAACCTGCGCAGTGGGGTGAAGTTCCAGTCCGGCAATGACTTGAGCGCCGAAGACGTCGCCTGGTCGCTGCACCGGGTGCTCAAGCTCAACCTCGCGCTGGCCTCCACCTGGAAGGCCTACGGGTTCACCGCCGAAAACGTCGAGCGCTACATGCGCGCCACGGATGCCAATACGTTCGTGATCGAACTGCCACGGCCGACCGATCCGCTGCTGGTGCTCAACACCCTGGCGACCTCGCCGAGTGCGTTCATCCTCGACCGCAAAAAAGTCCTCGAACACCAGAAAGGCAGCGACATGGGCGCCGCCTGGCTGGTGACCCACGCCGCCGGCAGCGGTGCATTTGTGCTCAATGACTGGCGCGCCAACGACGTCATCCTGATGACCCGCTTCGACGGTTACTGGGGCGGCCCGGCCAAGCTCAAGCGCATCGTGATGCGCAACATGACCGAGTCGCAGTCGTTGCGCCTGATGATCGAGCGCGGCGACCTGGACATTGCCAAAGGTATGTCGGCGCCGGACATCGAAGCCCTGCAAAAAAGTGACAAGGTGCGCACCCAGACCCTGCAACGTGGCACCTTGTATTACGTGGCCCTGAGTGTGAAGCAGCCGATGTTCGCCGATGCGCGTGTGCGCAAGGCCGTGCGTTCGCTGATCGACTACCAGGGCATCAACCAGACGGTCATGCCTCATTACGGCGTGATCAACCAGCGGCCGATGCCGTTGGGTCTGGCGGCGCGCCTGCCGGATCCCGGCTACAAACTCAACGTCGAGCAGGCCAAGGCCTGGCTGGCTGAGGCCGGTTACCCGAACGGCTTCAAGACCACCATTCGCGTGCTGGCCGAACCGCCCTTCATCAACATTGCCTCCAACCTGCAATCGACCCTGGCCCAGGCCGGCATCGAAGCCAGCATCATTACCGGCACCGGTAACCAGATCTACGGCGCCATGCGCGAGCGCACCTTCGACATCATCGTCGGTCGCGGCGGTGGCGGGGCGGAGCGTCATCCCCATTCCAGCCTGCGCACCCTGGTGTACAACCCGGATAACCGCGATGAAGCCAAACTGACCAACTTCCAGGGCTGGCGCACCTCGTTCTACAGCCCTGAACTGAACCAGTTGATTGAGCATGCAGAAGTTGAACCGGATGCCGACAAACAGCTGACGCAGTACCGCGAGATCCAGGCGCAGGTCGATCAGCAGGTCGGGGCCATTTTGCCGGTCTCGCAGATGACCGACACCGTGGTGGTGTACACCGACGTGGCCGACTTCCAGGGCCATACCGCTGCGACCACGCGCTACAAAGACGTCTACAAAAAGCGCTGATCGATTTACCAGGAGCTCACTATGTTTGTTATGACTGCCTCTGTCATGGGCGCTCGCGCTTCCAATACCCTACGGCGCGCCAGCACCGTGTTGGTGACGCTGCTCGGCCTGTTGGCGCTGACCTTTATCATCGGCCGGGTCATGCCGCTTGACCCCGTGCTGGCGGTAGTCGGGCCGGACGCCGACAGCTCCACCTACGACCAGGTGTACCGGTCGATGGGCCTCGACAAGCCGATCTGGACCCAGTTCGGCCTTTACCTCATTGATTTGCTCCACGGTGATTTCGGCAATGCGCTGCTCACCGGCCACCCAGTGCTGGATGACATCCTGCGCGTGTTCCCGGCGACCATCGAACTGGCCACGTTGGCGATCCTGTTCGGCGTGCTGATCGGCTTGCCGCTGGGCGTGTGTGCGGCGAGCAATCAAGGTCGGCTCGGCGACCACGTGGCGCGGGTGATCACCCTGTTCGGTTATTCCACACCGATTTTCTGGCTGGGCATGATGGGCCTGCTGGTGTTCTACGCCTGGCTCGGCTGGGCTGGCGGCGCGGGGCGCATCGACCTGGCCTACGACGGCATGGTGCCCGAGGTTACCGGCCTGTTGCTGATCGACACCTCACTCGCCCGCGACTGGGATGCCTTCGCCAGCGCTCTGCGGCATATCGTGTTACCGGCGCTGATCCTGGGCCTGAACTCGGTGGCGTACATCAGCCGCATGACCCGCAGTTTCATGCTGGAGCAGTTGTCCCAGGAGTACATCATCACGGCACGGGTCAAGGGTTTGTCCCGGCGCCAAGTGGTGTGGGGGCATGCATTTCGCAACATCCTCGTGCAGTTGCTCACCGTGGTTGCGCTGGCCTACGGCTCGCTGCTCGAAGGTGCGGTGCTGATCGAAACCGTGTTCGCCTGGCCGGGGTTCGGCCAATACCTCACCAGCAGCCTGATGCTCGGTGACATGAACGCGGTGATGGGCTGCGTGCTGGTGATCGGCCTGATTTTCGTCGCGCTCAACCTGATCAGCGATGCCTTGTACAAGGTGTTCGATCCGCGCACTCGTTAAGGCGCTACGCAAAAAAACTATAAAAAGAAGGATTCTTTAATGACGACTGTATTTTCGAAACTGCACCTCGGCCTGCTGACCGCCATCCTCGCCATCGGCCCGATGACCCTGGCCAGCGCCAAGACCCCGGCCGATCAACTGATTGTCGGCATGAGCATGGTCAACCTGTTCTCCATCGACCCGGCCAACGCGCCCGGCCTGGATGCGTCCGGCGTCAATGCCAACCTTTACGACACGCTGATCAAGCGTGACCAGGGCAGCCCGGAAAAACACCTGCCGCAACTGGCCGAACGCTGGGACATCAGCGAGGACGGCAAGCAGGTGACGTTTCATCTGCGCCAGGACGTGAAATTCCATTCGGGCAACCCGCTGACCGCCGAAGATGTGGCGTGGTCGCTGTACCGCGTGATGAAGCTCAACTTCGGCCTGGCGACCACCTGGAAAGCCTACGGCTACAGCGTCGACAACATTCAGGCGCTGATCCGCGCCACGGATGCCCACACCCTGGTGGTCGACCTGCCGCAGACCATGGACCCCTTGTTGTTGGTGGACTCCCTAGCGATCTCGCCCAGCGCCGTGATCGTGGACCGCAAGACCGCCCTGGCCCATGAAAAAAACGGTGACCTCGGCGCCGGTTGGCTGGTGACGAACGAGGCGGGCAGCGGCCCCTTCGTGCTGACCAAATGGAGCGCCAACGACTCGCTGCTGCTGACCCGTTTCGATGGCTACTGGGGCGGCGCGGCCAAGCTCAAGCGCGTGGTGGTGCGGCACATGACCGAATCCCAGTCCCTGCGCCTGATGCTCGAACGCGGCGATCTGGACCTGGCCTACGGCATGGCCGCACCGGACATTCGCGCCATCGACGGCTCGGACAAGATCCAGGTGCAGTCGCTGCCACGCGGTACCATGTACTACGTCGCCATGAGCATGAAGCAGCCGGAATTCGCCAAGCCCAAGGTGCGCGAAGCGGTGCGCAACCTGATCGACTACAAAGGCCTGGACCAACAAGTGATGCCGTATTACGGCAAGCTCAACCAGCAGCCGATGCAGTTGGGCCTGGAAGCGCGGCTGCCGGATCCCGGCTATCACATGGACGTGGCCAAGGCGAAAGCCCTGCTGGCAGAGGCCGGTTACCCCGAGGGCTTCAACACCACCATTCGCACGCTGTCGGAGCCGCCGTTCATTGATATCGCTGCGCGCTTGCAAGCCACGCTGGCCGAAGGCGGGATCAAGGCCAGTATCGTCACCGGTACCGGCAACCAGGTGTACGGCGCGATGCGCGCGCGCAATTTCGAGATCATCGTGGCCCGTGGCGCCGAGCGTTACCCGCACCCGTATTTCAGCCTGCGCACCTTTGCCTACAACCCCAACAACAGCGATGACGCCGGCCTGCCGAACTTCCAGGGCTGGCGCGCTTCGTTTTTCAATCCGCAGATCAACAGCCTGATCGACCAGGCCGGCGTGACGCGTGATTCGGCGCAGCGGGTCAGCCTGTACCACCAGGCGCAGAACCTCTACGACCAGCAAGTGGGGCCGATCCTGATGATTTCGCAGATGACCGACACCGTGGTCAGCGCTGCCGACGTCAAGGGCTTCACCGGTGACGATGCCGAGGCCACCCGTTACCTGGGTGTCTACAAGCAGCGTTGAGTGCTTCCAGAATTCACACAGAGAAGATGCTTATGAATGCCAATCTGTCTTCCATCGAATCGGCGACGAAGCGCCCGGTGGATCGCTCGCCAGGCTCCAGCTTCGATGCTTTTTGCAAGAGTGGCCTGCGGGTGTTGCGTCACCTTTTGCGCAACCCCATGACCCTGGCAGGCCTGCTGGTGGCGCTGCTGTTGGTGGTCGTCGCGGCCTTTGCGCCGTGGATCGCCACCCACGATCCGGTGGCGCAGAATCTTGCCAATGCCTTGCAGGCACCGGGCTCGGCGCATTGGTTCGGCACCGATGAATATGGCCGGGACATCTTCAGCCGGCTGGTCTACGGCTCGCGGATCACGCTGTACATCATTGGTCTGGTGACGGTGATTGTGGGGCCGATCGGGTTGTTTATCGGCACCGTATCGGGCTACTTCGGTGGCGCGGTCGACACCGTGTTCATGCGCCTGACCGACATCTTCATCTCCTTCCCCAGCCTGGTCCTGGCCCTGGCCTTTATCGCGGCGCTCGGCCCTGGCCTGGAACATGCGGTGGTGGCGATAGCCTTGACCTCCTGGCCGCCGATTGCGCGGCTGGCGCGGGCTGAAACCCTGTCCTTGCGTAACGCTGATTTCGTCGTCGCGGTGGAGCTGCAAGGCGCCTCGCCGGCGCGGATTATCCTGCGCCATATCGTGCCGATGTGCCTGTCCTCGGTGATCATCCGCCTGACCATGAACATGGCGGGGATCATCCTCACCGCTGCGGCACTGGGCTTTCTCGGCCTGGGCGCCCAGGCGCCGCTGCCGGAGTGGGGCGCAATGATCTCCACTGGCCGCCGCTACATGCTCGAATGCTGGTGGCTGGTGGCGGTGCCAGGGGCGGCGATCATGCTGGTCAGCCTGGCTTTCAACCTGTTGGGCGATGGCCTGCGGGACATCCTTGATCCGCGCAGCGAATAATCGGAGGAACACCTGATGTCCGCCATCAAACTGAATGTCGAAGGGCTTAACGTGCGCTTCGTCAGTGGCCAGAAAGAAACCCACGCCGTGCGCGATGTGTCCTTCACTTTGGGCCGTGAAAAACTGGCGATTGTCGGTGAGTCCGGCTCCGGTAAATCCACCGTGGGCCGCAGCCTGCTCAAGCTGCATCCGCCCAGCGCCAGGATCACCGCCAAGGCCATGGCGTTTGGCGAGGTCGACCTGCTGTCGGCCAGTGAAAAAGCCATGCAGAAGATTCGCGGCCAGCGCATCTCGATGATCATGCAGGACCCCAAGTATTCGCTGAACCCAGTGGTCAAGGTCGGCGACCAGATCGCCGAAGCCTACCTGGCCCACCACAAGGCCAGCCGCAGCGATGCCCGCGAGCGCGTGCTGCAGATGCTGGAGCAGGTGCACATCCGCGACCCGCAGCGCGTCTATAACCTGTACCCCCACGAAGTCTCCGGCGGCATGGGGCAGCGCATCATGATCGCGATGATGGTGATCACTCGTCCGGAAGTGATCATCGCCGACGAGCCCACCTCGGCCCTGGATGTCTCGGTGCGCCAACAAGTGCTCAACGTGCTGGAAGAGTTGGTGGACCAGCAGCAGATGGGGCTGATCTTCGTCAGCCACGACCTCAACCTGGTGCGCAACTACTGCGACCGCGTGCTGGTGATGTATGCCGGGCGCGTCGTCGAATCCCTGGCCGCCTGCGACCTGCACTACGCCGAGCACCCCTACACCCGTGGCCTGCTGGCCGCGCTGCCGAGCATGGATAACCGCCGTGCGCACCTGCCGGTGCTCAAGCGCGATCCTCTCTGGCTGACCCAATAAGGAACCCGACCATGCCCATGATCCAAGCGCACGCCTTGAACCTGAGCTTCGGCACAGGCGCTGCCATCAACCAAGTGCTGCACGATGTGAGCCTGAGTGTCGCCGACGGAGAATCGTTCGGCCTGGTGGGGGAGTCCGGCTCGGGCAAGACCACCGTGCTGCGCTGCCTGGCCGGGCAATACCGGCACTGGAACGGCGAGCTGAGCATTGCCGGCGCGCCGTTGCATCACAAAATTTCCAAGGAGCACTTTCGCAAGGTGCAAATGGTCTTCCAGGATCCTTACGGCTCCCTGCACCCTCGGCACACCATCGACACCGCATTGCGCGAGCCGCTGATTATCCACGGGGTAGCGGACAAGGACGACCGCATCAACGAGATCCTGCTCAAGGTTGGCCTGAACGACAGTTTCCGTTTTCGCTACCCGCACCAACTGTCCGGCGGGCAGCGCCAGCGCGTGGCAATTGCGCGGGCCTTGATCCTGGAGCCACGGGTGCTGTTGCTGGATGAACCGACCTCGGCGCTGGATGTGTCGGTCCAGGCCGAGATTCTCAACCTGCTGGCGGACCTGCGTCAGCGCGAGAAACTCACCTACTTGCTGGTGACCCATGACCTGGGCGTGGTGACTCACTTGTGCGACCGGGTGGCGGTGATGCAGCACGGCAAGATCGTCGAACTGCTCGACTGTCAGGCCCTGAGCCAGGACCAGGCGGGGCACGATTACACGCGCATGCTGGTGCAGGCCAGCCGTGACTTCAGTCAGGAGTCGGAGCGGCGACGTGTGGGCTAAAAGCACTAGTCATCGTATGACTTGGCTTTAGTTGATTTATTTATTGGTGTGAATAAACGCTTATTTCATTGGGTTTAATGGCATTTAAACCATGAAAGGCGTTTAGAGGGTGGCATTACTATTTTTGTAGTTGTACGATGACATACCTCTTAAGGTATTCCATTCAAATTTCGAATAAAGGTTTGCGAACATGACGCCACAAGAACTAAAAACAGTCCTGTCTTCCGGCTTGCTCTCGTTCCCGGTCACCGACTTTGATGCCGCCGGCGACTTCCGCGCCGACACCTACGCTCGCCGCCTGGAATGGCTGGCGCCTTATGGCGCCAGTGCGTTGTTCGCGGCAGGGGGCACCGGGGAATTCTTTTCCCTGGAGTCCAAGGAATACACGCAGATCATCAAGACTGCCGTGGACACCTGCAAAGGTCAGGTGCCGATCCTCGCCGGTGCCGGTGGCCCGACGCGCCAAGCCATCGCTTACGCCCAGGAAGCCGAGCGCCTGGGCGCCGCGGGTATTTTGCTGATGCCCCATTACCTCACCGAAGCCAGCCAGAAGGGCTTGGTGGCGCACGTTGAGCAGGTGTGCAACTCGGTGGATTTCGGCGTGGTGGTGTACAACCGCAACCTGTGCCGCCTCAACGCCGACAGCCTGGAACAGCTGGCCGAGCGCTGCCCGAACCTGATCGGCTTCAAGGATGGCATTGGTGAGGTCGAATCCATGGTCAGCATCCGCCGTCGCCTGGGCGACCGCCTGACCTACCTCGGCGGCCTGCCGACTGCCGAAGTCTACGCAGCTGCCTACAAAGCCCTAGGCGTGCCGGTCTATTCCTCGGCGGTGTTCAACTTCATCCCGAAAACCGCGATGGACTTCTACCGCGCCGTGGCTGCCGACGACCACGCGACCGTGGGCCGTTTGATTGATGATTTCTTCCTGCCGTACCTGGCGATTCGCAACCGCTGTGAAGGTTATGGCGTGAGCATCGTCAAGGCCGGTGCGCGTTTGGTTGGCCATGACGCCGGCCCGGTACGTGCGCCGCTGACCGACTTGCTGCCCGATGAAGTGGAGCAACTGGCGGTGCTGATCGAGGCCCTCGGCGCCCAATAAGGCGCGTACGAACCTCCAATGTAGGAGCTGTCGAGCCCCAGCGAGGCTGCGATGGGATCGCTGCGGTGTGTCGGTAAAACCGAGTCGCCTGCATCGCAGCCTCGCTAAAGCTCGACAGCTCCTACGGGGATTGCTGGGGGAATAGATTCAACCTTCCTCAACCGCAGCCAATACCTCGAAGCTTCCACGCAACAGATGCAGCCCTTCAACGTGAATACCGGCAAAAACAAGGAGAACAACATGCCGTATAAACCCTCAGCGCATTGCGCGCTTGCCCTTATCGCCCTCGGTTGCAGCCCGCTGTCCTGGGCGCTGCAAGCACCGTCAAAACTGCAAGTACCCACCCTGGCCTATGACGATCAGCAGATCATCCTGGTCTGGGAGAAGCCTGCCGATCATGGCGGCATCCAGGATTACCACGTGTACGCCAACGGCGTGTTGTTGGGCAGTGCCAACGCCAACAACGATCAGGTGTCACCGGCCAAGCCCTATATCGACCAGTTCTACCGCCAGGACACGGCCAACTTCCACCATCGCATCGGCATTCACAGCTACACCGCCCAAGGCTTGAAGCCCGACACGGCCTACCGTTTCACCGTGCGTTCGGTGGACGCAAACGGCAAGGAGTCGGCAGACAGCGCCCCCGTACAGCAACGCACCACCCAGGTTGCGGCGCTGTTTGACGTGAAGAAATACGGCGCCAAAGGCGACGGCAGCCACCTTGATACCCTGGCGATCCAGAACGCCATCGATGCCTGCACCCCAGGCTGCAAAGTCCTGCTGCCCAAAGGTACCTATAAAAGCGGCGCGCTTTACCTCAAGAGCAACATGACCCTGGAGATCGCCGAAGGCGCGACCCTGCTCGGTTCCGAACGCGCTGAAGATTACCCGTTGGCCGGTTATATCCAGTACCCGTATTCCACCACCGTGCGCCCAGCCTCGCTGATCAACGCGTTGCCCCGCGATCCGCGCCAGCATCAAACGTTCGAAAACATCCGCATCGTCGGCAAGGGCACCCTCGACGGCAATGGCTGGAAGCGCAACGCCGACGTCATCGACGAGCGCGGCCAGGCGCTGCCGTTCTACCTGCCCAGCGACAACACCCGCTATGCCCAGGACGGCATCCTCGCCAAGGCCCAGGTCGAGCAAGCCGTGGCACGGGGCATGAACGTCAAGGACGCCTATGGGCAGATGCGTTCCTCGTTGATCACCCTGCGCAACGTCAAGAACGTGTTCTACGGCGGCTTCACCGTACTCAACCCGGCGTTCCACGGCATCATGAACCTGGAGACTGAAAACGTGGTGCTGGCCAACACCACCCACAAGACCTACGACGCCAACAACGGGGACGGCATCGAATTCGCCAACAGCAAGGGCGCGATGGTCTTCAACAACTTCTTCGACACCGGCGACGACTGCGTCAACTTCGCCGCCGGCACCGGTGCGAATGCCGTGCACCAGCCGCCTCAGGAAGATGCGTGGATTTTCAACAACTACTTCCGCAAGGGCCACGGCATGGTGGTGGCTGGCAGTCATACAGGCGCATGGATCCAGAACATCCTGGCTGAAGACAACGTCTCCGACGGCACCGACGCCGGGCTGCGCATGAAAAGCACCAACTTCATGGGCGGTGGTGCGCGCAACGTCACCTTCCGTGATTCGGCGATTCGCAACACGGTCAAGCAGGCCTTCATCTTCACCCTTGACTACAACGACCCCAACGCCAAACTCGACTACGAGCGCTCAACAATTGCCGGGCAGTTCAAGGACATCCGCGTGAGCGATGTCAGCGTGGAAAACGCCCAAGGCGCGGCGATCGAAGTCAAGGGCGATGCTGCGCACAGCGCCTACCATGAGGGCTTGGTGTTTGAGCGCGTACGTTTCAGCGGCGCGGCCAAGGCGCGTATCGATGGGTTGAAAGACTCACGCTTCGAGCACGTGGTGTTCAGCCAGACCGGCGGCGCCAACCCGTGGCAAGTGAGCGGTAGCCAAGGGCTGGTCTTCAAGGACGTGCAACCGACGCCCTGAACCACCATATTCTTGTGGTGAGCGGCTTTTGTGGTGAGCGGGCTTGCCCCGCGCTGGGCTGCGTAGCAGCCCCAAAACCTTCACCTCGCTTAATTCTGGCACTCTGCGGTGGCCTTGTTGGGGCTGCTGCGCAGCCCAGCGCGGGGCAAGCCCGCTCACTACAGGGTTGTGTGACATTAGCCAGCAGTTACGTATAAAGATTGATAGCATTGGGCCACTTATCTCGAGTATTCCTTATGCTTCCTGGCCATATCCGCGTACTTGTCCTGGGCCTCGTGTTGATGCTGTCGAGCCTGTCCGCCCTGGCGGCCAATACCCCTTGCTCCGGTCGCAAGGGGGGCATTGCCGGGTGTGATGGCGATGTCTTCCTCTGCAACGACGGCTCCATCAGCGCCTCGAAAAGAAGTTGCACCGCCTATACCGGCAACCGCTTGGCACGCCCCGCTGTGCAACCGCTGCAAGGTCGTTCAGAGAGTTGCAGCTGCGGTAGCGGTACGTACTGCACCGGGCCACGGGGCGGGGTGTTCTGCCTCACGCCCTCCGGACAGAAAAGTTACCGGCGCCACTGACCGCTAAATAGTTGGCTGTGGCGGAAATGAGGGACGAAATAGCGGTTTGCCATTCAATTTTCATAAAAGCGTAACAATGCTGCTGCAAAGTTCCGGGAGCCCGTAATCACAAGGATTTCCCTGAATGAAACGTCTGATGAAGTCTGCTGCACTCGCCGTTGCGGTTTCTCTCAGTGCCACCTCGGTATTTGCTGCCGAAAACGTCCGTCTGACAGGTTCTGGCGCCAGCTTCCCTGCGCCAATCTACCTCACCTGGTTCAAGGATTTCAGCAAGAAGACCGCTGGTGTCACGGTTGACTACCAATCCAAGGGGAGCGGGGCGGGTGTCCAGGACTTCCTGAACAAAACCGTGGACTTCGCCGCCAGTGACTCGGCCATGAAAGATGAAGACATCGCCAAGGTCGCCGAAGGCGTGCAGCTTCTGCCGATGACCGCGGGCGAGATCGTGCTGGCGTTCAACCTGCCAGGCAATCCCAAAGAGCTGAAGTTGCCCCGCGATGTGTACTCCAACATCTTCCTGGGCAAGATCACCAAGTGGAGCGATCCGCAGATCGTCGCCGCCAACCCTGGCCTGAAGCTGCCGGATATGCCGATCACCGTGGTCGTGCGCGCAGATTCCAGCGGCACCACTGCGGTATTCACCAAGCACTTGGCGGCCATCAATCCGCAGTTCCAGAAGGACCTGGGTGAAGGCAACACCGTTAACTGGCCCGCCAGCGACAAATTCATCAAATCGCCGAAGAACGACGGTGTGACCGCCACCGTACGCCAGACTCCGGGCGCGATTGGCTACATCGAATACGGCTTCGCCAAACTGGCCAAGGTTGACTTTGCCCAGCTGCAGAACAAGGCCGGCAAGTACGTGGTCCCTAACGCCGAAAGCGGTGCCGAAGCGCTGGCCGCAGTGAAGATGCCGGAAAGCCTGGTGGCCTGGCTGCCGGATCCGGACGGTGCCAAGTCCTACCCGATCACGTCCTACACCTGGATGATCTTCCGCAAGGACAACGGCAACCCGGCCAAGGCCAAAGCCATGCGTGACATGGTCGAATACAGCCTGACCGAAGGGCAGAAAATCGCCGACTCGATGGGCTATATCCCGCTGCCGCAATCGGTGGTTGATCAGGTTCGCAAAGCGTCCGCCAACATTCAGTAACGCTCGTGTGGCCTCTCTTGGCGGGCGCTGTGAGCCCCGCCGGGAGAGTTACCCCCTTGTTCCGGAATCAGCCAATGAACACACCGTTTGTCGTACCGGGTAACCCGGACTCTGCCTGCCAGCCACCTTCGACGAAGGATTTCCTGGTTGATCGCACCTTCCGTGCGCTTGCGCGGATAGGCGTGGTGCTGGTGCTGGCGCTGGTGTTTGCGCTGGTGTTTGAAGTGGGGCGCAAGGCCCTCCCAGGCATGGAGAAGCACGGCTTTGACGTGCTGTTCGGCAGCGTCTGGGATGTCAATCAAGGCAAGTACGGCATCCTGCCGGCCATCTGGGGCACGCTCTACAGTGCCTTTATCGCGTTGCTGATCGCCGGTGTTTTTGGCGTCAGCATGGCGATTTTTCTCACTCAGGATTTCTTGCCGGCGAAGCTGGCGGCGGTGTTTCGTACCATCGTCGAACTGCTCGCGGCCATCCCCAGCGTCGTTTACGGCCTGTGGGGCATTTACGTGGTCATCCCGGCGATTCGGCCGCTGACCGCATGGTTGAACAGCGAACTGGGCTGGATCCCTTTTTTCGGCACCTCCTTGAGCGGGCCGGGGCTGCTCCCAGCCGCGCTGGTGCTGGCGATCATGATTCTGCCGACCATCGCGGCCGTGTCCCAGGACGCCCTCACCGCCGTCCCCATGAAAACCAAGCAGGCCGCCTACGGCATGGGCACCACCCACTGGGAAGCGATTCTCAAAGTGATGGTGCCGTCCGCCGCTACCGGCATCTTCGGTTCCCTGGTGTTGGGCCTGGGCCGCGCCCTCGGTGAAACCATGGCGCTGGCCATGCTGGTGGGCAACGCCAACAACATCTCGCTTTCGCTGTTCGCGCCGGCCAACACCCTGGCGGCGTTGCTGGCGCTGAACTTCCCCGAAGCCGGGCCGAACGAGATCGAGGTGCTGATGTACGCCGCACTGGTGCTGATGTTGATCACGCTGATCGTCAACATCTTCGGCTCCATGATCATGATGTACGCCCAACGGGGTAATAAGTGATGACTGATCTTTCTGCTGCAACCGACCTGACGTCTCCCGCCGGTGCGCTGCCCAGCCTGCAACGCCGGTTCGAAGGCCGTGCCCTGCGCAGCCTGGTGTTGACGACCCTGGTGTGGACCGGCGCGCTGCTGGCCAGCGTGCCGCTGATTTCCGTGCTCTACATGCTGATCATGCGCGGCGGGGCACGCCTGAGCCTTGAAGTGTTCACCGAACTGCCGCCCACCGGTTTCGAGACCGGCGGCGGTTTCGGCAACGCCATGGCGGGTACCTTCGTGATGGTTGGCATCGCCGCAGCCATTGCGGTGCCGGTTGGCATCATGGCGGCGATCTTCCTCGCCGAACTGGGCCCGGAGAGCAAACTGGCGAACGCCGCGCGCTTCGCCGCGAAGATGCTCACCGGCCTGCCTTCGATCCTGGCCGGTGTGTTTGCCTACGCCCTGGTGGTGATGACCACCGGCACCTACTCGGCCCCGGCCGGTGGTGTAGCGCTGGCGGTGCTGATGCTGCCCATCGTGGTGCTGACCGCTGAAGAGTCGATGCGCATGGTGCCCAAGATCATGAAGGACGCCGCCTACGGCATGGGCTGCACCCGCTCCCAGGTGATCTGGAAAATCGTCTTGCCCACCGGCCTGCCGGCCATCCTCACCGGCGTGATGCTCGCCGTGGCCCGCGCCGCAGGCGAAACCGCGCCGCTGTTGTTTACCGCGCTGTTCAGCAACTACTGGATCTACCACGACGGCAGCCTGGCGGTGATGAACCCGACGGCTTCGCTGGCCGTGCTGATCTACAACTTCTCCGGCATGCCCTTCGACAACCAGCTTGAACTCGCCTGGGCGGCGTCGCTGGTACTGGTAATGATCGTGCTGGTCGTGAACATCGTGAGCCGTATTTTCGGCAAGCCAAAGTATTGAAAACGGGAGCACCTGAATCTTGAACGTATCAACTGCGCAAATAGCCGCTCCGTTTGTCACCCAGGCGCCTGTGGTCATGGACTGCAAGCTGGACAAGATCTTCTACGGCAACTTCATGGCCGTGCGTGACAGCCATGTGCCGATTGAAAAGAACAAGATCACCGGCTTCATCGGGCCGTCCGGCTGCGGTAAAAGTACCGTGCTGCGCAGCCTCAACCGCATGAACGACCTGGTCAAAGGCTTCCGCTTCGAGGGCCATGTGCACTTCCTCGGGCAGGACGTCTACGGCAAGGGCGTAGACCCGGTGGTGGTGCGCCGCTATATCGGCATGGTGTTCCAGCAGCCGAACCCGTTCTCCATGAGCATCTTCGATAACGTGGCCTTTGGCCTGCGCCTGAACCGCTACAAAGGCGACCTGGGCGACCGCGTCAAGCACGCCCTGCAAGGCGCCGCGCTGTGGGATGAGGTCAAGGACAAGCTCAAGGTCAGCGGCCTGTCGCTGTCCGGTGGCCAGCAGCAGCGCTTGTGCATTGCCCGCGCCATCGCCACCGAGCCGGAAGTGCTGTTGCTCGACGAACCCTGCTCGGCGCTTGACCCGATTGCCACGCGCCGGGTCGAAGAGTTGATGGTCGAGCTGAAAAAGGACTACACCATCGCCCTGGTGACCCACAACATGCAGCAGGCCATCCGTGTGGCCGACACCACGGCGTTTTTCTCGGTGGATATTTCCCAGGGCACGCGCACCGGCTATCTGGTTGAGATGGGCCCAACGGCGCAGATTTTCGAGAACCCGCGCGAGCAAATGACCGGGGACTACATCACGGGTAAGTTCAGCTGATGCCTGCAACGCGACGCCTTGATCTGCCTGCGATTGAACGCGCACTGCGTGAGGTGCAGCAGCGCTTTGCCGCGCTCAGCCAGGACTTCACCGAGCCACGCGACCCACTGACGGACGAAGTGCTGCACAACGTGCTTGAAGGCTATGCGCTGATTGACGATTATGTGGCGCGGGGCGTCGACCTGTTTGACCTTCAGCAACTGAACCTGATGCTGGAGATCAACGCCACCGTACTTTGTGGCAGCGACCCGAGCCGTCGCCTGGAATACGCCCAGCACCTGGCGGCGACCGAAGAACACTTCTTCAACAACGTCGAGGGCGGCATCAAGGACTTGTACAACTGGTACTGCGCGTATCGCAGTGAATCGGTGTGGAAGCGCGCAGCCGGGGTGTATGTGCGCATCCTCAGCAAGCCGCAGTTGTTTATTGAAGGCAACCACCGCAGCGGCTCGCTGATCGTCAGCTATCTGCTGATGCGTGCGGGTTTGCCGCCGTTCGTGCTGTCGCTGGAGAACGCCGAGGGTTACTTCAACCCGTCGTCGGTCATCCGCAACTCAGCCAAACATGGAGTCAAGGCGTTGTACGAATTGCCCAAGATCAAGAAAAAATACGCCGCCTTCCTGGAAGAACAGGCACCGGATCCAATGAGGTTTTTTCTCCAGGACACGCCCGTGCCCGCCTATCAAGGGGGCCATTGATGAGCGGTTCTCGCCTGTTCGCCAGGGCGGGGCAGGCCATGCAGCGCCTCCTCCCGACGCAGTTGCTCAAGCGCCCGCGCATCCGTATTTCATTCGACATAGACGACACCCTGGCCTGCCAGCTCCACCACTGCGACGTCGAGCCGAGCCGGCTGCCAGCCTGCGTGCACCGCTGGCTGGGTGAGCCGCTGCGCATCGGCACACGCTCCCTGACCCGCGAACTGCGCCGCCAGGGTTGCAGCGTCTGGGTCTACACCTCGTCCGGGCGTACGCCGTCCTATATCCGGCGCTGGCTGATGCTGTACGGCATCCGCGTCGACGGCGTGGTCAACAGCGTGCTGCACAACCAGGCGCTGACGGCGCACGGGCTGTCGAACGCACCGTCGAAATTCCCACCGGCCTTCGACATCGACCTGCACGTGGATGACTCCGAAGGCGTGCACAGTGAAGGCCAGGACCACGGTTTTCGCGTAGTCGTGGTGGACCCCCAGGATGAGCAGTGGGCGCAGCGGGTATTGGATGCCGTCGCACAGCTTCAGGCACAGCTTGCCCGTCAGCAACCGCACCGGCACACACCAACCCCGCAGAGCGCACGCGGGCTTTTTCTGCCTGAGGCGCTTTGACCGCCAGGTATGCCCTGGTCGACCTCGGTATAAGCCTTGGTCAATCGACCGATCTGGATGTTCCCAGCACTCGATTCAGCTCGCCAGCGACAGCGATGAGCTGCTGTTCAAGCGCTTCAACCTCAGAGAGGCTGATGCCATTGTTGATAACGTGCAGGGTTTTAGCCCGCTTCTTGGGGGCGGGAGCCAGATTGTGTGCTTGTTGCGAAATCAACGCCTGACGCAACAGATTGTTGATCACGGTCTGATAGCCCGTACCGGCGCTCTCGGCGCGTTCACGGGCGGCTTCGATTACCGCGTCGTCAAGCATGATGGTGATGCGGGTCTTGCCCTTGTTGCTGGCGACAGCACCACGTTTGCCATGGGTGAAATCGTATTCGTCTTTCATTGTTCAAGCCTCCAGATAACGACGCCGTTCATTTCTTGATGCGAGCCTGGCGCTGATAACGCGTACGAAATTTGGATCGCGATAAGTGTACGTTACTACCAGAATTCGTCCCCTCGCGTCGCTGCCCATGGTCACCCAGCGCTCTTCATCGTGATCGGGGTCTTGTATGGTCAGGGCCATCTCATCGTTGAACACCGGTTCTGCGTCGGCCAGGGTTATGCCCTTGTGCTTTTGCTGATTTGCGATGTTTTTTGCCTCGTCGTATTGAATCCTGAATCTCTTCATTATGCATACTTTATATGTATTAAAAAGCAGTTGAAGAAACCGTCAGTCAGGAAGATGGCCAGCTATAAATAGCGGTAGTGTGAATTTGCCATGTTCCGCTCGGTCAGTTGGGTCTCGATCTTGCTGAAATTGCCAACATATTTGCGCGCGTAATGGCCAATCCGTTACGTAGAAGGATTCTGTTTTGATTGTCAGAAGAGGCGAACTTGAGCCGGCGAGTAGTCAGATAGGTCAGCGTGCACGGGGCCGGGTCAATACCAAGTTTGTGCACATTGCCCTTTATTCCGCGGCATGCTCAGGTTAATGACCACGCCGTGGAAAGGGTCGCAAGAGCGACCTTCAACGCATATGCAAAATAATCGGACTGCTGCTCGCCGGGTCTGTATGCCCGCGTAGTTTGCCCACCGCCTTGACGTCCACCGCGCCGCCCTGGTTGCCCCACGTGCCGCGCACAAACGTCAGCACCTCGGCGATTTCCTGGTCGGACAATTGCTCGCGAAACGCCGGCATGCGGTAGGCATCCGGCACGCCGGCGGCGACCACGCGTTGTGCGCCATTGAGGGTGATGTTGATCGCTGACGCCGTCTCCTTGACCAAGGCCGAAGTGGCGCCCGCGAGAGGTGGCATCCACTCGGGCTGGCCTTTGCCGTCTGCGCCATGGCACGAGGCGCAGCGGGTGGCGTAGGTGTGGGCGCCGGGGACGTCCTGGCGCACGGCGGCGGTTACGTACTGCCAAGGCGTGCCGTCGCGCTGCGGGTCGCCGGGCAGCGACTTGAGGTAACGGGCGATGGCGGCCAGGTCGTCGTCGGCCATGAACTGCGTGGAGTTGTTGAACGCTTCGGTCATCGAGCCATAGACCACCGCGTGCTGGTTGCGGCCGGTCTTGAGGAACTGCACGATCTGCGGCTCGCTCCAGCGACCCAAACCGCTGTTGGGGTCCTGGCGCAGGCTGGGTGCGTACCAGCCATCGAGCAGGGCGCCGGCGAGGAACGGCTTGCCGGATTCATCCAAAGCCTTTTCGTTGAACGCCAGGCCACGCGGTGTGTGGCAACTGCCGCAGTGGCCTGGGCCTTGGACGATATAGGCGCCGCGATTCCACAGCGCGTCCTGGTTGGGGTTGGCGGCGTAGGTGGCGGTCGGTGCAAACACGCCGTTCCACAGGGCGATGGGCCAGCGCATGTTCAGCGGCCAGGGAATATCGCTGGGGATATTCGGCTGGTTGGCCGGTTGCACGCCTTTCATGAAAAACGCGTACAGCGCCTGGATATCGTCGTCGCTGAGCTTGGCATACGACGGATAGGGCATGGCCGGATAGAGCCGGCGGCCGCCCGGTGCCACGCCGTGACGCACTGCGCGATCAAAATCGGCCAGGCTGTAAGTGCCGATCCCGTGGGTGCGGTCCGGGGTGATGTTGGTGGCGTGAATCGCTCCCAACGGCGTGGCCATTTCCAGGCCACCGGCGAACGGTGCCTTGCCGGCCAGGCTGTGGCAGGCCACGCAGTCGCTGACGCGGGCGACGTACTCGCCACGACTGACCAGGGCCGGGTCGGCACTGGCTGCCTGTGGCGCTTCAAACGGTGTAGCGGGTTGGCGGCTGACATACCAGGCCAGCAGGCCGGCGGCGACGACGCAGGGCAGCGCGAGCCAGCCTACGGTTCTTGCGAATCGACGGTTGTTCATGGGCGGTCTCGCTCGGTTAGCTGAAGGTGTGTCGGCTTAATGGCAGGCTGCGCACGCGCTGGCCGGTCAATTGCGCCACCGCGTTGACCACGGCCGGCGCCACAGCGGGGAGCGGAGGCTCACCGATGCCGCCCATCTTTTCACCACTCTCGATGATCTTTACATGCACCTGCGCCATGCGGGACGGCGGCAGGATCGGGTAAAGGTCGTAATTGCGCGCCCGTGGCTTGCCGTCCACGTACACCGCTTCCTCCAGCAAGGTTTGCGACAGGCCCAGGGCCACCGCGCCGTTGACCTGCGCCTGGACAATTGCCGGGTTGACGATGCTGCCAGGGTCGATGGCTTCCCAGATGTGGTGCACTTTTACCTGGCCGTGTTCAATCGACACCTCGGCAATCACCGCAGCGTGGGAGCCGAACGGCGAGGCCATGGCCACGCCACGCGCCCGTCGTGTGCCGTCTTCGGCGGTGTAGGGGCCGCGTTTCCAGCCGCCGGACAACTCGCCCACGGCCTTGAGCAAGGTGGTCAGCCGGGGGTTGTCACGCAGCAGATGCAGGCGCAACTCATAGGGGTCGCGCTTGCCCTGGTCCGCCAGTTCATCGAGGAACGCTTCGTAGAAGAAGTCATTCAGCGAGTTACCCACCGAGCGCCAGTAGCCGAGCATGGCCGGGCCTTTGACGTAAATCTGCGCGATGCGTTTGTTGGGGATGGCGTAGCTCTTGCCCGACAAACCTTCGAGGGCGGTGGGGTCGAGTTTTTCGCCCTGTTTGCCGGCGATGGCTTCGCTGGGGCCTTCGGTGGCGCTGACCGCTTCGATGGCGACGGGCAGGCCGTCGGCATCCAGCGCGGCGCGGAACTTGACCACCGCAACCGGGCGCAGCACATCGCGCAGGAACTCTTCTTCACGGCTCCAGATCAGCTTGACCGGACGGCCCACCGCCTTGGCCAGGGCAATGGCCTGCGGGTAAGGGCTGGCCGAGTCATACAGGAAGTGCCGACCGAAAAAACCGCCCAGCAGCGGCGAATGCAGGTTGATCTGCTCGGGCGCCAGGCCGGTGCGCTTGGCGATGTCGGCACGGAACATGTCCGGCGCCTGGTTAGGCAGCCAGATGTCCAGGGTGCCGTCGGGGTTGAAACGCGCCAGGGCTGAAGGCGGCTCCAACTGGGCGTGGTTGACGTACTGGTTGTGGTAGGTGGCCTCGACCTGGGTCTTGGCGTTTTTCAGTGCGCCGGCCACATCGCCTTCGTTTTCGTCGTCACGGGCCGGGCCTTGCTGGGCCGCGAGGAAGTCGCGAAAACCATCGCTGGAAAAGTCAGCGGGCATGGCACGGACTTTGGAGTCGGCAGTCGGTTCCAGCCAGTCGACCTGGATGGCTTCCACCGCACGCTTGGCATGCCACCAGCGTTCGGCGACGACTGCCACGGCGCCGGGCAGTTGATGCACCGAGTGCACGCCGGGCATGGCTTCGACCTGCGCCTGGTTGCGCAGGCTGCCCACGGTCATGCCCAGGCGTGGCGCGTGCTGCACGGCGGCGTGGAGCATGTCGTCGACTTTCAGGTCGATGCTGTACAGCGCTTTGCCGGTGGATTTGTCGTAGGCGTCTACACGCTTGACCGGTTTACCGATCCAGCGGAATTGGCTTGGATCGCGCAAGGTGATGCTCGCGGCGTCAGGCACTGGCATGTCCAGGGCGCGGCTGGCCAACTCGCCGTAGCCCAGGGAACGGCCGGATGCAGCGTGAATCACGCGGCCGGGTTGGGTGGTCAGCTCACCCACGGGCACACCGAGTTGCTCGGCACCGGCCTGCAGCAACATGGCGCGGGCGAGGGCGCCGAGGCGGCGCATGGTCGGGTAGCTCATGCGCACCGACATGCTGCCGCCGGTGATGCGCATGCCGTTGTCCATCACCACATAGGCTTCGCCGGGTGGCGCGGCTTCGACGATGAAGGTAGCCGGGTCGGCGTCGAGTTCTTCGCCGACAATCTGCGCCATGGCGGTGTGGGTGCCTTGACCGCCTTCCATAAAGGGGCTGAGCAAACGCACAGTGCCGTCCGGGCGAATCTCCAGAAATGCCGGCACCTGCGTACCGCGTTCGGCTGCGGCGCCGGTGGCCGCCTGCACCCGGCCCGAGCCGAGTGGCAGGCCGAAACCGATGACCAACGCACCCACGGCGGTACTCGCCAGGAAGCGCCGACGCGACAGGTTGACAGGCTCACCCGGGATGAATGCTGGCGTATTCATCAGGCAGTCTCCTTCCCGGTGGCCAAGTGATCCATGGCTGCATGGATGGCGTTGTAGGTGCCGCACCGGCACAGGTTGACCATCGCCGCGTCGATCTGCTCCTTGGTGGGTGCGGGCGTGTGCTTGAGCAGCGCGGTGGCGGCCATCACTTGCCCGGACTGGCAATAACCGCATTGCGCGACCTGGTGCTCGACCCAGGCGCTGACCACGCGCTTGCCCACGTCATCGGCTTCGATGGCCTCGATGGTTGTGATTTCGCGACCAACGACCCCGGCCACCGGGGTGACGCACGAACGCACCACATTGCCGTCCACCAGCACCGAACAGGCGCCGCACTGGGCCAGGCCGCAGCCGTATTTGGTGCCGGTCATGCCCAGATTGTCGCGGATCACCCACAGCAGGGGCGTGTCGGCTTCGGCATCGACCTGATAGGCCTTTTGGTTGATACGTAATTCCATGGCTGGCTCACCTGCTGATCATCGGTTGGTGGTGCTGATTTCTTATAGGAGTGGTGCGACTGCAAGTCGCCCATCGTCGAACTCTAGACCACTGCGCGGGGCGGATCTATGCCATAGCTGTGATGTTCAGAGGATCAGGCAAGGATTCAACAGGATTGGGTCATAGTTTCTTTTTCGGCAACACTAGACACTCCTATGGAGTGTGCTGCTTTTGGGATGACCAAGGCGTGACCGGTGAAGGACAATGCAAGAAAACCGAGCACATGAGTGAGGTGACCGCCCAGTCAGTCATGGCCGCTTAAGAACGCTAGGCCCTCAGGCATCAGAGTAATAAAGAAGGGCGGTGATTGAACTAGGAATATCTTACTGTATTTAAATGCCTTGGTGAATGTTTCTATTATTTGTTTTTGAATCCGCCATTGCAGTACCAGTTGCTCTTTATAAGCGCATCATATAAGGCGGTTTTCCACGAGTTCATATGATTTTCAATTTCGACATCAAGGGTTTCGTGTAGCCTGTCTCGAATTTTTTTTGGCGTGTCGTTAGCATGATATCTAGCTAGGCTCGGACTCAATCCGGAAAGCTCTTTTCCCGCCTCCACAGCAAATCTGCTTTTGAGGCTGAAGCTCTTAAAGTGGTGTCTAGTGCGAGTTTTTGCTGAGTCGCTCCAATGATGAGGACATGACACATAAAACTGAACTGTAGCAGGTGAAGTTTCAACAACTTTTGCAAAAAGCCACTGCTCCTTTATGAATTGCCCACCATCATAGTAAGGGTGAAGTGGCTGCTCACCTTCAGTCACAGAGTATAGCGCGTTCTTGCATCCTTCATTGCAATCTCTGCATGCCGGTATTAAGTTTGGAATGGTAACTGAGAATTGAGGGTATTTTGCTTTTGGTAGATAGTGGTCAATGGTGTATATGTGGCCAAAACCGCAGTAAGGACATAGTTGCGTTGGTATACTTAGCAGTAGCGAGTCGTAGTGTCGCCTGGCGGACTTTGTGCTGCCTCTAAAATATTGTTCATATAGTTTGTAGCATTCTAGTTTTGTAAGTGTCTGTACGGCGATTTCATTTCTCTTTCCTGTATGGGGTGCGAATTTGAATAACTTGGCGGTTTGAGCGTTTGTGGAGTATTTAATCGCCCATATTTTGATTAGGTCTTCGGCATCCATGTATCGTTGGCGTAGTGCTGCGTTACTTACGCCTTTGACACATTCTAGAAAGATTTCGGAGTTGTCAAGGTTAGGCAGTGGCAGGATTCTCATTGAGAGTCTCCAATTGAATCTGAGTTGGCAGAAATTAGCGCCCTGACTATTGATTTTGCTTCGAATCCTAACTGTCCCCCATACTCTTCAGTGATTTGTTTGTATGTTTTTCCCTCCTCGACTGACTGTCGTAGCATTGCGTGGAAGCCTGAAGTTGAAACCTCAAGTCCAAAAACCTCGCTAGTTAATGTTCCGACGTTTTCACCGAACGTCTCGTTCAGAGGTCTTTTAGCTTTGGATTCAAGCCGAATTCTATGGAGTTTCCATACGCAGGACTTAGGTACCTCTTGTAGCACAACAGGTGAATGCGTAGCTACGATTGCGACGCCATTTCGCTCAATCAGTAAATCCGACAACGTCCGAGTGAAAGCTGATAATAAAGGTGGGTGTAGGTGGCTCTCAGGTTCGTCAATTAATATTAGAGATTTTTCTTCAATGTTTGCGATCAACTTGGTGAGGGTCAAAAGTACAATTGCATGCCCTGAGCTCATTCGTTGGAATACTTTTATAAGTCGTTCTTTGAATTTTTCTTCTTCTACGTAACGAATTAGGTTTAGTAAGCCTATTTCTTTGAAGTTTATGTCAGAGTTCAATTTTTCGACAGCGTTTTCCCATAGGCGTCTTTTTCGTTCTTGCGCGAAGCAAGCGTCAAAGCTATCGATAAAATCAGCGCATAAATCTTTCGGTTCTTTGAGTGATGAGATTTTGGTGTCTGTAGCTTTCAGGCCTATATAGAAATAACGTACTCCTTTGGAACGGTCAGGTTGGTCTGCTGGAGGCGTAAAAGGATCAAAAGCACTGAAAGATACAGATATGACGCTACTGAAGTAATCTTTGTCTATGGGGCGTGCACGTCGAACTGACGTGTCTTGGAATTCGCCGGGAGTCTGTGAGGATGATGTGTTGTTAGTTACTGAAGTTACCATGCCATTCAGTAATGTTGTTTTTCCAACGCCATTTCTACCGATGAGTACATGCATGTTAGTAGGGGGTTTGGAGTCGGGAGATATCGAGAAATTTAAGCTGAAGCCCGAGATGTCTTTGGTGTCTTTTTGTTGATAAGAAAAGTCAAAATCTGTGAGGACGTCGCCGCCGTTCAGGATGCGTTTATATTGATGGTGTATTGCGGATAAGCTGGTATGGCGTAAGAGTGAAGTCGAGAATACCGATTCATTAAGTATTAGGGGGAGCTGTTCACTGCTGCTCACGATGTCTCGCAACCCCTCAAGAATATCCTTGCGTAACTCTTTAGGTAGATTTCTAGCGTTTAAGTAGTAATCTGTATCTTGACCTAGTGAGAAAAAACTATCGTCTAGTGTGTTAAATTGTTTTTCTAAATGATCGCTGGTCCATCCCTCTGTTTGACCTTTGAATCCTATTTTTACATTTCCAATGTCGTGAGTTTTTCCATTGTTGTCATAGTAGCGTACATAGAATTGTGTCTTGTAACTGAAGTCGTCCCAGCTGTTGGGTATAAGAGCAACTTGATTGAATCTTTGTTTTTGGATTTCACTGATAACAAAAAAATTTTTCATTTCAACTCCTTTTGAATTGAAGGCATGGTATCAAAACGCTATCAACGAGTCGATGCTTGTGTTTTCCCCATCTGCAAGCTTTAGACGCGTTGTTCCCGCCAGCAACTTCCTGTTTTTGGAGTTCTTAGGTTTTTGCTATACGGTTTTCTCTTGACTATTGAACTGCTGTCGGGAGGGCGTTCCAAGGAGTATTTTTACGAAAGCCAATGGATTGTAAAGTCAAACTGCTTTTTTCAGACTCAGTCCTTCCGCTTAGATTTGGCACACGATGTCATCGATCAAAATATGCAGCTGATCACGGCTGCAACGCTCGATGCGCGCCTCGACCTTGTACACCGCCCGCAGCATTCCTTCGTTGATCACTTCATGGCTCGGCCCGCTGCCTTGGGCAGTGCCGTCTGCGATCACCAGCACCTGGTCGGCAAAGCGCAGGGCCTGGTTGAGGTCGTGCAGGGCGATAAACACGATGACCTCGCGCTGGCGTGCCAGGGCGCGCATGAAGCTCAGCACCTGCACCTGGCGGTGCATATCGAGGGCGCTGGTGGGTTCGTCCATCAGCAGCACTTCGGGCTCGCGCACCAGGGTCTGGGCGATGGACACCAGCTGTTGTTGCCCGCCGCTGAGTTCGCCCAGGTTACGAAAGGCCAGGTCGGTGATGCCGAGGGCGTCGAGCATCTCGTCGACGAGATGCAGCTCTGCGTCTTGTACCACCCAACCTGGCGACAGTTGTTTGCGCGCCAGCAGCACTGATTCGTAAACCGTCAACCGGGCGCTGCCATTCAGGCCCTGGGGCATGTAGCTGATGGCCTGGGCGCCTTGTTGCGAGCCCTGCAAAATCACCCGGCCCGGCCCGTCGATCAGCCCGGCGATGCGCTTGAACAGCGTGGATTTGCCCGCAGCGTTGGGGCCGACCACCGCCACCACCTGGCCGCCGGTAAAGGCGGCCGTGGTCACGCCGCTGATGATGTTGCGCTGGCCGTAGCGGGCGCCCAGATGTTCCAGTTGCAGGGTTACCATGAATGTTTCTTCCCGCTCAGGATCAGGGAAATGAAGAACGGTACGCCGATCAGCGAAGTCACCACGCCGATGGGAAAGATCGCGCCCGGAATCAGGGTTTTACTGACCACCGAACTGGCCGACAAAATCAACGCGCCGGTGAGCAGCGAGGCCGGCAGGAAAAAGCGCTGGTCTTCACCAATCAACATCCGCGCAATGTGCGGTCCCACCAGGCCGATAAAGCCGATGGTGCCGACAAACGCCACCGGGAACGCGGCGAGCAGGCTGACCATGATCAGCGTCTGAAAGCGCAGGCTGCGCACGTTAATGCCGAAGCTGGCGGCCTTTTCATCGCCCAGGCGCAGGGCGGTCATGGCCCAGGCGCGCCGGGCGAACACGGGCGCGGTGAGCAGGATGATCAGGCAGATCACTCCAAGTTTGGGCCAGGTGGCTTTGGTCAGGCTGCCCATGGTCCAGAACACCACGGCGGCCACGGCTTGCTCGGTGGCAAAAAACTGCACCAGCGCCAGCAGCGCGTTGAAGGTGAACACCAGCGCAATGCCCAGCAGCACGAGGGTCTCGGCGCTGACCCCGCGGCGCAGGCTGAGGAAATGAATCAGCAAGGCGCAGAGCATCGCCATGATGAACGCATTGACCGGCACCATGTACTGCGCCGCCAACGGAAACAGCGCCACGCCGAACGCCAGGCCCATGGCCGCGCCAAAACTGGCGGCGGCGGACAGGCCCAGGGTGAAGGGGCTGGCCAGCGGGTTGTTGAGGATGGTCTGCATCTGCGCCCCGGCCAGGGATAATGCCGCGCCCACCGCGACGGCCATCAACGCGACGGGCAGGCGGATATCCCACATCACCACGCGCACTTGCGGCGCCGCGCTGTCGGGTGAGAGCAGGGCGCCCATCACTTCACTGAGGCTATAGCGCGCCGGGCCCGACGCCAGGTCGAGCAGCACGCTGCACAGCAATAATACGAACAACGCAGCGAGGATCAGGCGTTTGCGCAGCACCAGGCTGCGGTAGGTCACGGCGCTCATGGCTTGAGGCTCACGGCATAACCGGGTGCGTAAGGCACCGGCAAAAAGCGTTCGTGCAGTTCACGAAACGACGCCTCGGGGTCCAGGTCGGTGAACAGGTCCGGGTGAAACCACTTGGCCAGTTGCTGGATCGCCACGAACTGGTAAGGGCTGTTGTAGAACTGATGCCAGATGGCGTGGAAGGCCTGGGTTTGCTGGGCCTTGATGCCGGCATACGCCGGGCGTTGGGTGTACCACGAAAGTTTGCGTCGCGCCTGGGCCATGTCCGCGTCGGGGCCTACGCCGACCCAATGCCCGCCTGGGGCGAAAGCCTCCCAGTTGGCGCTGGTGACCACCACCTGGTCGGGGTTGGCCACGATCACCTGCTCGGGGTTCAATTGGCCGAAGGTGCTTGGGATGATGCCTTTGGCGATGTTGTTGCCGCCGGCCATCTCCACGAACAGACCGAAGTTTTCATTGCCGAAACTCAGGCAGCAATCGTCGGTGTAGCCGCCGATCCGCTCGATGAACACCGTCGGCCGCGCCGGTTGTTGCGCCGCAATCACGTCAGTGACGCGGCGGATCTGCTGGTTGCGAAACGCAATAAAATCCTCGGCCCGCTGCTCCTTGCCGAACAACTGGCCGAACAGGCGCATGGTCGGTTCGGTGTTGGTCATCGGCTGGTTGCGAAAATCCACGTACACCACCGGGATGCCCAGGGCGCCGAGCTTCTCGATATAGCGCGCATCTTCAGTTGCATGTTGCGCCTCGATATTGAGGATGATCACATCGGGGCGCTGGGAAACGGCTTGCTCAATATCGAAGGTGCCGTCCTCAAAGCCGCCGAAGGTGGGAATGTTGGCGATCCCGGGAAATTTACGCAGGTAGGCGTTGTAGGTGTCCGGGTCGGACTGGATCAGGTCCTTGCGCCAGCCGACGATGCGTTCGATGGGGTTTTGCGTGTCCAGTGCGGCCAGCAGGTACAGCTGGCGGCCTTCGCCGAGAATCACCCGCTGCACCGGCAGGTTTACCTGGACCTTGCGTCCCAGCAGATCGGTGACGGTGGTCGGCGCCGCCATTGTGGCGCTGGCCAACCCCAGCATGCCGGTAAAGAGCAGCGCCGCAAAAACCTGGCAGCGTCGAACAATGGAAACCATGAATTAAGCCCTTGCAGGTGTCAGAAATCGACCGTGGCCGAGAGGAGGAGGGTGCGCGGCGAGCCTTGGGAAAACGCGCCGTAGGAGGCGACCCCCGACCAGTATTCGCGGTCGAACAGGTTCTGTACCGTGGCGCGGAACGTGGTCGGCCGCTCGGCGATGCGCGTGCTGTAGCGCGCGCCGATATCAAAGCGCGTCCAGGGATCGAGCTGCTGGGTGTTGGCCTGGTTGACGTACTGGCTGGCGGTGTAGATCGCGCCGCTGGTCAGCGTCAGGCCTTCGAGCCACGGGGTGTCCCATTCGGCCCAGAGGTTGGCTTGCACCTCGGGCACGCCCACCGGGGTATTGCCCTGGTGGGCGGCGACGCTGGTCTTGATCAACTGCGCATCCAGCAGGGTCACGCCACCGAGCAGGCGTGTGCCTGGGGCGACCTCACCGAACACACTCAGCTCCAGGCCACGGTTGCGCTGCTCGCCCTGCACGGAGAACGTCCCCGAGGCCAGTTCGCCGCTGGGCTTCTGGATCTGGAACAGGGCAAGGGTCGACATGAAGGTGCCGTAGTCGAGCTTGACCCCGATCTCATGCTGTTTTGAAACGTAGGGCGCAAAGACTTCGCCGGCATTCGCCGCGTTGGACGGTGCCACGTCACCCTTGCTCAGGCCTTCCAGGTAGTTGTAGTAGAACGCCACATGCTCCCACGGCTTGAGCACCGCGCCGAACAGCGGGGTGGTCTTGCCGTCGTCATAGGCCGTCGTCACGGCGCCGGCGCTGTTGTAGTTGTTGGATTGGATGCGCTGTTGGCGCAGGCCCACGGTGACCTGGACGCGCTCATCGAGCACCGACAGGGTGTCGGCGATGGCCACGCCGGACAATTCGCTGGCAGAGACTTTGGGCGCATCGGGCTTGGCGATCGACGGTTCGGGACGGTCGGTCGGGTGGTAGATATTCGACAGCACCGGTGGCCCGGAAATAATCCCGCGTGACAGTTGATCGCGGTAACGGCTGGTCTGCACGGTGCCGTTGTGGCTGATGGGACCTGTGTCGAAGCGCAGGCGTGCGCCTATGTCGACGGTGTAGCGTTGCACTTCGAAGCGGTAGTAGCCGGGGGTTGATGAGGTGTCCCCGGCGGCATTGACGATTTTCGGTGTCTGGTCGGACATGCGCGCGACCGCCGACTGACCGCCACCGGCGTGGGCGAATACGCTCAGGTTGTCGTTGAGGTCGTATTCAGCGCTGAGCAAGGCGGACTTATCGCGGGTTCTTGACCAGCCCCAATCCTGGCTCACGTTGGTACGGCCATTGGCGGCAGAGGGGATGGCCACGCCGGGTTCGATCAGGAACGGCCGCGACGCAGCGCCAAATGCTTCTTCCTGGGAGATCAGGTCCAGGCTGGTGCGCAGGCGTTCGCCCTGATAGTCCAGGGACAGGGCGCCCAGGCCGACTTCGCGCGATTGCTCGTCGATCACCGTGTCGCCGCGCTGCACGCTGCCATTGAGGCGCACACCAAAGCGGCGCTCTTCACCGAAGCGTCGGCTGATATCCAAGTGATTACCGAACTGGGCATCCTGGGCATAACTGGCGGTGTAGCGGGTCAGGTCTTCGTCCAGAGAGCGCTTGGGCACCACGTTGATCACGCCGCCCACGGCACTGTTGGGGGACATGCCGTACAGCAGCGCGCCGGGGCCCTTGACCACTTCGATACGCTCGGCGTATTCGGTGAAGACGCGGTAGTTGGACGCCACACCGTAGACGCCGTCGAACGCCAGCTCGCCGAGATTGCCTTCGCCCACCGGGAAACCACGGATAAAAAACGAGTCGACAATCCCGCCGGTCTGCCCGGTGGAGCGCACCGAGGAGTCACGCTCCAGCACATCGCCCACGGTGGTTGCCTGTTGGTCCTTGATCAGCGCTGCGCTGTAGGTGCTGACGCTGAACGGCGCATCCATCACGTCGGTATTGCCCAGCATGCCCAGGCGTCCGCCCGTGGCCACCTGGCCGCCGGAGTACAGCGGCGGCAGGCTGCTGGCGCGTTGTTCGGCGGCACTGACCGTGGTGTCCGACAGCGTGATCCGGCGCAGCACCAGGGTGTAGCTGCCATCGCTGCGCAGCGCCATTTCCAGGCCGCTCCCGGCCAACAGCCGTGTAGCGGCTTGCTGGGTAGAGTAGGTGCCAGACAGGCCAGGGCTGGTCAGGCCTTCGGTGAGGGCCGGGAGGAACGACAGGGCAATGCTGGCGTCCACGGCAAAACTCGACAGCGTGGCGCCAAGTGGGCCCGGGGCAATGTGGTAGGCGCGCACCGCCACCGTATCCAGCTGCGCTGGCACGGCCGCGAGGGCGGTGCTGGCCAGGGCCAGGCTGAGCAGCGCGCTGCGAATTACAAGCATGGAGGGCGGCCCTATGGACGGGAGGTAAAAGGGGTCTGTGTGTTTGCCAGCCGAGATCGGAAAAAGTATCAGCCGCCGCGGGTTTTATTTTTCGCAGCTGCTCAGGCCGGCGAGAGGGTGACCCAATACCCGTTCAAAAGACCGTTGGCGAGCACCGGATAGGTCTGCACCAACATGTTCAAGGTGCGCTGGGTGTCGCTGATGGGGAACGCGCCGGAGATGCGCAGGTCGGCAATCGCCGGGTCGTAGCGCACGAAGCCGTGGCGATAGCGCGTCAGTTCCGCGACGAAGTCCGCCAGGCGCATGTTGTCGGCCATCAGCATGCCTTGGGTCCAGGCGCCGACATTGCGGTCGGTGGCGGTGAGCGCACCGAACTGTTGCGCGGAAAACTCCGTGCGTTGCCCGGCGTTGACGATTATCGGCGCGGTCTGGCGGTTGTCGGCCAGCACCACTTGGACGGCCCCTTCGAGCACGGCCAGGTGCGTGCGCGCGCTCAGTTCGCGCACGGTAAACCGCGTGCCCAGCGCCTGCATACGGCCTTGGCGGGTGCTGACCAGAAACGGGCGGGACGCGTCCTGTGCCGTCTGCACCAGGATTTCACCTTCGCGCAGGTGCACCCGGCGCTGCTGGCTGTCGAACCGCACATCGATAGCGGTAGCGGTGTTGAGGGTGATGTGTGAGCCATCGGCCAGGGTCAGCTCGCGGCGCTCGCCGACGCGGGTGCGGTAGTCGGCGGCCCATTGCTGGGATTGCGCGAGTTTCCAGCTGCCCCAGCCCACCGGCATCAACGCCAGCAACAGCGCGAGTTTGCCCAGGGCGGCGCGGCGTTCCGGGTGGCTTGGGCGATCCAATGCCGACATCGCCAGGGACGGCGGCAGGCCACCGAGCTTGCTTTGCAGCAATTGCGCCCGCGCCCAGGCGCGATCACGCTCGGGGGTGCTGACCTTCCAGCGTTGCCACTCGGCGCGTTCGCTGTCGCTGAGGTTGTTTTCGCTCAGGCGCATCAGCCATTCGGCGGCTTCTTCAAGGACTTCCGTGGGCAGCGGTGGCTCTTTGCGCAGGCTGAGCATTCATTCCACCAGCATCAGGCATTGCACGAACGCCTGCTTCATGTAGCGCTTGACGGTAATCAGCGACACGCCCAGTTGCTCGGCGATGGTGTCGTACTTGAGGCCGTTGAGTTGTGACAGCAGGAACGCCCGCTTCACCAGCGGTGGCAGCGAGTCGAGCATTGCGTCGATTTCGTGCAGGGTCTCCATGACCATGAAATGGGCTTGCGGCGAGGGCGCTTCCTGCTGCGGTACGAGGGCGAGCGCCTCCAGATAGGCGCGTTCGAGGGCCTTACGCTGGTACCAATTGACCAGGATGCCCTTGGCCACGCAGGTCAGGTAGGCCCGTGGCTGGTCGATGACCGTGACCTGGGAGGCCAGGATGCGGGTGAAGGTGTCCTGGGCCAGATCCGCCGCGTCCATGGCGTTGCCGAGTTTGCGTTTGAGCGTGGCGTACAGCCAGCCGTGATGCCCGCTGTACAGGGCTTCGATTGCGCGCAGGTGATTGTAGTTATCGGCGGGAAGGCTTTCGCTCATGGCGCGCAACCGTGCAATTGAGAAGTATTCCCAATGCTAAGGGGAAACCTGCCGTGAGCGCAACGCGAGAATCGCAATCAACGCCGCGGCGTAGGCCAGGCACACATACAGGTAGGTATACGCCAAGCCATAGGCCTGGCTGAGCAGGCCGCCGGCCGCTATCCCGGCAATCGAGGCGAACTGCGCGGTGCCTTGGGCGATTCCCAGTACGTGGCCCTGTTGTGCGCTGTCGGCAGTCTTTGAAATCAAGGCCATCAGCACCGGCGTGGTGGCGCCCAGCAGCACGCCCCACAGGAAGTAGCCGATGACAAACACCAGCGGGTTGCGGGTGAGGCCGGCCGCTGCAGTCAGCACAATGCAACCGATTACGACCCAGGTGAGGCGCCGCAAGGTGTCGGCCTGAGTCCGGCCTTCGAAGTGGCGCGCCCACGCCGTCGCCGACAGGATGAACCCCAGTGCCAGCAAGCCGTAGCACAGCCCGACCAGGGCGTTGCTGAGCGTGAACGTTGTGCTCACGTACAGCGCGAATGAGGTCTGCGGCAGCATCCGCGCCAAGAGCAGAATGCCCATCACCGTCAGCAACGGCAGCAGGGCAGATGCCTGCCAGGCATCGCTCTTTGGCGCGGGCGCGGATTTTTTCAGCGGCGGCACATCCGGCAAGGTCACCGCTGCGATCAGCGTGCACACCGCGCAGAGCGCTGCGGCGCTGAGGTTGATCCAGAAGAACGTCGCGTGATCGAGGATCAAGCCACCGACCACCGCGCCCAATAGTGAGCCGACGTTAGTGGAAATCTGCAGGATCGCGAACAGCCGCGCCCGCCGCGCAGGCACCTCGATGCTCACTCCGTAGGCTTGGGCCGGGGCGATATACCCGGCAAACGCACCCTGCAAAAAACGCAGGATCAGGATTGCCCACAGGTCGCTGAACAGCGCCAGGCCCAACTGGGTCAGGGTCAGTCCAGCCAGCGCACGGATCATCATCAGCTTGTGGCCATAACGATCGCCGATGCGACCCCAGAATGCGCTGGTCAGCAGGATGCCAAGCATCGGGCCCACGTACACCGCGACGCTGGCGAAGCTGAACAGGCTGTCGGAGGTAGTCAACCCGCGCAGGTGCACGGGCCAGAACGGCCCGCTCATTTCCATGGCGCCCATGGACACAAGCTGGATCGCGAACAGCAGGGCTATCAGGACGCGGGTCGGTGGCATGCATCACTCTCAGTGTTCAAAAAAATGCGCAGGGGCTGATACTTTTTCGCGCGTCGGCTGGCATCAGGAGTAATTCTCATTTTCTCTTGATCAAAGGACCCCGACGCCATGCTTGTTGCCAGCCGGTTAACCCTCGCCATTCGTACCGCCCTGATTGTCGCCGCTGCCAGCGGCAACGCCTGGGCCGCCACCGCCGGCTCGACTGACGACAGCGCGCAGAGCCTGACCCTTGACGCGACCAACGTCAACGCCCGCTACAGCGGCCCCACCGACTTGCCTGAGGTGCTCGCCGGTGGCCAGGTGGCCCGTGGCGCACGCCTGGGCATGCTGGGCAACAAGGATGTGATGGACACGCCATTCAGCGTCACCAGCTACACCGCCAAGACCCTCGCCGACCTGCAGACCGTGACCGTGGCCGACGCCCTGGAACGCGATCCGTCGGTGCGCTCGACCGGGCAAACCGGCGGGATTGTCGACTCGTTCTTTGTGCGCGGCTTTGCCATTGGTGAGGGCAATCTGGGCGAGCTGGCCTATGACGGCGTGTATGGCGTGGCGCCCAACTATCGGGCGTTTACCGAGTACGCCGAACGCGTCGAAGTGCTCAAGGGCCCGGGTGCGTTGATGTACGGCATCTCACCCAACAGCGGCGTCGGCGGGGTGATCAACATTGTGCCCAAGCGCCCGCTGGATCAAGACCTGACGCGCTTCACCGGCAGCTACGCCTCCGATACCCAAGTGGGCGGCCACCTCGATATCAGCCGGCGTTTCGGTGAGGAAAACCAGTTTGGCCTGCGCTTCAACGGCAGCCTCCAGGGCGGCGACACCGCCGTCGACGACCAGCACCGCGACGTCGGCATCGGCGCCATCGCCCTGGATTATCGCGGCGAACGGCTGCGCCTGAACCTTGACTACATCAGTCAGAAAGAAAGCTGGGAGGGCGCCTCGCGGCCGTTCACCATCGCGCCGGGCGTGGACGTGCCCTCTGCGCCGAACGGTCGCACCAGCCTGCCGCAGAAGTGGGGTTGGTCAGACACCAAGGAGCAGTCGGTGTTGCTCGGCGGCGAATATGATCTGAATGACTCGCTCACCGTGTTCGCCCATGCCGGTGGTGGCCGCTCGGATGTGAAGCGCATGTCCGACCAGGTGCCGCGTATCCTCAACGACGCCGGTGACACCGAAAACATTCCGGGCTATTACAAATTCAACGTCGACCGCTCCACCGCCGACGTCGGCCTGCGCGCACTGTTCGCCACCGGCCCGGTGACCCACACCACCACGTTGATGGCGACCCGTTACCAGGACGAGCTGTCCAGGGGCATCAACAACGGCACGATCATTCGCTCGAACATCTACCATCCGGTGGACAGGCCCGAGCAAACCATCAATACGCCCAAGGTGCTGCGCATTTCCGAATCCGAGCTGTCTGGCGTAGCGCTGACCGATACCCTGGGCGTTCTGGATGACCGTATCCAACTGACACTGGGCCTGCGTCGCCAGGCCATTGAGTCGCGCAACTACAACGCCGCAGGCGCGGTCAGTTCCCGCTACAAGGACAACGCGACCACGCCCTTGGTGGGTGTGGTGGTCAAGCCTTGGGACGACGTGTCGCTCTACTACAACTACGTCGAAGGCCTGAGCAAGGGCGATATCGCGCCCGGCACGGCGAGCAACGCGGGCGAAACCTTTGCGCCGTATGAATCCAGGCAACACGAGCTGGGCGTGAAGTACGAACACGGCACCTTCATGACCACCGTGGCGTTGTTCCAGATCGAAAAGCCCAGCGGTGAATTGGGGGCCAACGGTGTGTATTCAGTGCAGGCCGAACAGCGCAACCGTGGCGTCGAGCTGAGTGTTTACGGTGAAGTGGCGCCGGGTACCCGCCTGATGGGCGGCGTGACCTTTCTCGATGGCGAGCTGACAAAATCCGCCACGGCGGCCAACCAGGGCAACAAACCGGTCGGCGTGCCGCAGATCCAGGCCAACCTGTGGGCCGAGTACGACACGCCGTGGCTGGAAGGCTTTACCCTCACCAGCGGGGCAATCTACACCGACAGCCAATACGTCAACCAGGCCAACACCCAGGCGCTGGATTCCTGGACGCGCATTGATGCCGGCGCGCGCTATGCGACGAAGATAGAAGGGCGGCCGACCACGTTCCGCGCCACGGTGCAGAACGTGTTCGACCGTGAGTATTGGTCTGGCGTGGCCTCGTATGGCGCGTTTTCGCCGGGTTATCCGCGTACGTTGCAGGTGTCGGCCACGGTGGATTTCTAGGGCGGCGTAAAGGGCGTGTCGGGGCCGCCTTTTAGCGGGCGGTCAGCGTTACGCTAATGTATTCAAGCTGATACGTGAATGCGTAGTTATCTCAAATGAGATCACTTATCAATTATGTTCACTTTGGAATTCTTATCCCTTAGACTCCGCCCCGCTGGCGTTTGGCTGCCTTCAGCCCGCCGCAAAAAACAATAACGATGGATGGCAGGGGAGCAGGGTGTGAATTTCAAACAGAACACAATTGCGTTGGCGGTCGGGTCGGTGTGCTTGGCTGGCGGTGCCTGGGCGGCTGAGCCGAACACAATGGAAATCGCCCCGATCACAGTGAGCGGCGAGAAAATCAACCGCTCCCTTGAACAGACCCAATCCAGCGTCGTGGTGGTGACCGAACAACAACTGCGGGACAAGGCCGACCACAGCCTGGTCGACGTGTTTGCGCGCACGCCGGGTGTGTACAGCCAGGCCGGCAACGAAAACTGGGGTATTCGCGGTGTACCGGTATCCGGTTTCGACGACCAGGGCCCGGCCACCCTCAACGGTGCCGTTTCGGTGTATGTCGATGGCGCGGTGCAGCCCAACCGTACCCTGACCTTGAGCCCGACCGGCTTGTGGGATGTGGAACAGGTCGAAGTCTTCCTCGGCCCGCAATCCACCACCCAGGGGCGTAACTCCCTGGCTGGCGCCGTGGTGATCCAAACGCGCAACCCGACGTTCCAGCCGACCTTCTCGGCGCAAACCAACGTGGGCAACTACGGTGAAAAAGGCGCAGCGGTGGCCGGCGGTGGCAGCATCGTCGATGACAAGATCGCCGGGCGTATCGCCTTGGATTATCAGGACGGCGATGGCTACATCGACAACATCGCCCTCGGTAAAGACGCCAACCCGCACCGCACCAGCAATGCTCGCGGAAAGCTGTTGATCCTGCCCAGCGACGATCTCGACGTCCTGCTCACCTACGCCCACAACGAGCACCGCCAGGGTGACAACTCGGTCATCCGCACCCCGGACAAGGTCCGCTACTACAAGGTTTCCTCCGATACCCAGGCGTTCGACAACCTCAACCAGGACACCGTCAGCGCCAAGGTTGACTACCGCCTCGATGACCAATGGTCGCTGACCAGCCTGACCACCAACACCCGGTCCGACTATACCAACCGCCTGGACTTCGACCAGACCGCCGACGCCAATGAAGTCATCCGACGCCAGCAGGATGGCAACCTGTTCGGCCAGGAGTTGCGCCTGAACTACAACTCGGACACGGTGAAGAGTTTCCTCGGCGCCTATTACGGCCACAACTCCAACAACTTCCATGACCGACTGCTGTTCGATAACGTGCTGGCGGTCACGGTCAAAGGCGACACGGTCATCGAAAACAAGGCGCTGTTCGGTGAGGTCGACTGGACCTTCGCCCCGCGTTGGACCCTGGTCACCGGCCTGCGCTACGACCACGAAACCAACGACACCGACATCAAGCAGGACGACCTGTCCGAGGCCGCCAAGGTCAAGAAATCGTTCGCGGCCGTACTGCCAAAACTGGGTATCAACTACGAACTCGCCACCGGCCAGTACTTGGGCTTCATGGTGCAGAAAGGTTATCGCGGCGGCGGCGTGAACGTGCGCTCCGGCAGCGGTCACGAGGCGTATGACCCGGAATACACCACCAACTATGAGCTGTCGTACCGCGGTTCATTCCTCGAAGATACCCTGCGCGCCCGCGCCAACCTGTATTACACCGACTGGAAAGACCAGCAGGTCAGCGTGCGCCAAGCCGGCAGCAACATTATCAACGTGTACAACGCCGGTCGCAGTGATATCAAGGGCCTGGAAGTGTTCATCGAGAAAGACCTCAGCGAGCAACTGACGCTGACCGTCGGCGGCGCCATCACCGATGGCAAGTACAAGGATTTTGTCGTCGGCAATGGCCAGGACCGCAGCGGCGAGGCGTTCTACTACTCGCCCAAGTACAAGGCCTCGGTGGGCGGCATTTATCGCGTCAACGACCGCCTGACCTTCAACACTGATGTGACGTACCAGAGCAGTGCACCTTCCGCCTACGAATTCGATGCAGCGGGCAAGGTCAACGGCGAGCGCAGGAGCGACAACTACGTGCTGGCGAACTTCAGCAGCGAATTCAAAGTCACCAAGAACGTAGCCGTGTCGGGCTTCGTGAAAAACGCCTTCGACAAGCGCTACGTCACCAACAACCGCGATGACGAAATCATCGACGCCGGCGCGCCGCGCACCTTCGGTATGGCGCTGCGTTACGACCTGTAGGCGGCACCGTGTTCACTGCTTGCGCGTGACCGGTTTCGCGCACTCGCAAAGTAGCTTGGCGGCACTGCCCGAATGATCGGGCAGTTGTCCGCTAAGCCCCAAGTGCGGCATTTCCGTAGGTGACTCGTTCCTGCGATGTAGGCAACTTCCCAAATGTAATTCAGCCCCTCTGGGCTTGTGTCCGGGGAGCATTCGCTTGCTTATATTTTGACGCCATCTTCATTGCATCCAGGGATGTAAAGCATGGCGCAGGGCTATATCAACGACCGCACCACGGACTATCACAGCCTGAAATCCCGCTTGATGGGCGGCGGCATAAGCCGGGAACGTTCGGCCCATTTCGATGTGTTGAATCATCATCTGCGCCATGGGCTGGTGACGCCTGGGCAGTTGATCGTTATTCCCGATGCTTACAGCGTCACCTGTTCGCTGGAGGAAGCCTGGTTGGTGCGTCAGGCTGAGACGATTCGCCGAGAACTGGAGAGTGCTGCCGGAGCCCGGGTGGTCAATGACTATGACTTGCTGCAGAGCCTTCTGGGCTACAGCTCGTTGGGGATAGGCAGCGCCACATCGGCGTGGTCGCGGCATCTGAACGAGGTGGTGCATACCCTGGAGGAGATCGAGCGATTGCATCAGCGTTTGCGGGACGGCGGCCTGGACCGGCAAGCGTTTTTTCGCCAGCGCCAGGTGCTGTTTGGGCTGCTGGAAACGCAGTTGCAGGGCGCTGCACGATTTGGCACGGGGTTGCGGGGCAATCACGCGTTGAAGACGGTGCTCGGGATTTCAACCAAAAGCTATTTGCGCAAGGGCGAGATCGCCGGGTATGCGCAGCGGATGCGGGCGATTGCGCAGACGTCGAAGTGGTTGGGGAAGGGGACGTATGTGGGGTTGGCGCTGGATGTGGGCGTGGCAGGTTTGGAGATCAAGGAGGCGTGTGTGGACGGGCGGGAGATGCAGTGTCGGCGGGCAAAATATGTGGAGTCGGGGAAGTTGGTGGGCGGCGTGGCGGGCTCTTATTGGGGCGGGCCGCTCGGTGCAAAATTAGCCCGTCGCGCCTGTACGCTCTTTTTGGGCGTTGCCGCTAAAGGAAACGGTGAGCTGGCTTGTGCTGTTATTGGCGGTGCTGCGGGAGGGTATGTAGGGGGCGATGTAGTTGGCGCTCGCGGTTCGTTTCTTGGCGGCCAAATCCTAGAGATCGACGGTGATTTGATCTTTCAACCAGAAGGCGCCTAATCATGGATTTTTATCTCGTCTTTACGATCTTTATATTTGCAGGGGCGCTGATTGGTTCAGGACTGTCTTTCTACGTCGAATACACAAAGCTCGAAGCGTTGGAAAGCTACTTCAGCGAGAACAAAGTGGTCTGCGATAACAAACGTTTTTGGGGCCGAAATACGCATCTCGACAGGGTTCATCGCATGATCTTGATCAGTCAATTGTTGGCAATGCCCAAGACCCATATCAAGCGAGGGGACGTGACCGAAGCCGAACTGGCCGCCATCCCCTTATCCCTCAAGCGCTGGGCGTTGTGGCCGATCAATTTCGGCTTCATATGGTTTACCAGCTTAATTATCTGGAACGTCTGGTACCGCTGACAGCCCGCTCAATACCGGGTATCGGCTCAGGAAAAATCCTCCTCGAAATGCTCCTGTTCACCCCGTGTCGCCCCTTGGCGACGCAGCACTTCCATCTGCCGTAATTCCACCCGGCGAATCTTGCCGGAAATGGTCTTGGGCAGTTCACTGACAAACTCGATGCGCCGCACGCGCTTGTACGGCGCCAGGTGTTCGCGGGCGAAGGCCAGGATATGCCTGGCCAGCTCGGCACTGCCGGGGGCGTCATGGGCCAGGATCAGGAAGGCTTTGGGCACGGCCAGGCGCAGCGGGTCGGGGCTGGGGACTACGGCGACTTCCATCACGGCCGGGTGTTCGATCAGCGCGCTTTCCAGCTCGAACGGGCTGATGCGGTAGTCGGAGGCTTTGAATACATCATCGGCGCGGCCGACGAAAGTGATGTAGCCGTCGCTGTCGATCTGCGCGGTGTCACCGGTGCGGTAGTAACCGTCGCGCATCACTTCAGCGGTTTTTTCCGGGCTGTCTTCGTAGCCCATCATCAAACCGAGAGGGCGCACATCCAGGGGCAGGGCGACTTCGCCCTCGGTGGCAGGCACGCCGTCGGGGTCGAGCAGCGCAACGCGGTAACCCGGCAACGGGCGGCCCATGGAGCCCGGCTTGAGCAACTGGCCGGGCGTGTTACCGACCAGTGCGGTGGTTTCCGATTGGCCGAAGCCATCGCGCAGCGGCAAACCCCAGGCCTGCTGGATCTGCTCGAGGATCTCCGGGTTCAGCGGTTCGCCCGCGCCGACCAATTCACGCAGGTTCAGGCGCGTCTTGTGACTGGCCAGGTCTTCCTGGATCAGCATGCGCCACACCGTGGGCGGCGCGCACAGGCTGGTCACGCGATACTGTTCCAGCGCCGTCAGCAAGGCCGGCGCGCTGAACCGCGCGACGTTATGGATAAAGATGCACGCGCCGGCGTTCCACGGCGCGAACAGGCAGCTCCAGGCGTGCTTGGCCCAGCCTGGAGACGAGATATTCAGGTGCAGGTCGCCCGGTTGCAGGCCGATCCAGTACATCGTCGACAGGTGACCCACCGGGTAGCTCTGGTGGCTGTGCAGCACCATCTTCGGTTTGGAGGTGGTGCCGGAGGTGAAATACAGCAGCATCGGGTCGATTGCCAACGTGCGGCCTTCGGCGTCGAACTGCTCGGGGTATTCAAACGCAGCGTTGTGCGCAACCCAGCCAGCGGGTGCCGTGCCCACACAGATGCGACTGCAGCCATCGCCCAGGCCGTCGAATTTGCCCACATGCGCCTCACCGACCACCAGATGGCGCACCTGGCCGCGCTCGATGCGGTCGCGCAGATCATCCGGGTTGAGCAGGGCGGTGGCGGGGATGACCACCGCGCCGAGCTTGAAGGCAGCGAGCATGGTTTCCCACAGCGCCACGTCGTTGCCGAGCATCAACAGCACCCGATCGCCACGCCGCACGCCCACGGCGCGCAGATGGTTGGCCACCTGGTTGGAGCGCGCAGCCAACTGCTGGAAGCTGTAGCGCTGCTCGCTGCCGTCTTCTTCTACGATCCACAGCGCGTTGGCCGAATTGCCCTCGGCCATCACATCGAAATAGTCCAGGGCCCAGTTGAACGCATCCAACTGCGGCCAGCGGAAGTCGCGGGCGGCGATGGCGTAGTCGGTGCGATGGGCGAGCAGGAAATCCCGGGCGGCCAGGAAGGGATGCGTCATGGTCGGTGTCCTTGATTATTGTTGTAGGGACGGCCTGCGGCTAAACCGGCAGGCTGGACCGAGTATAGGCATGCATAAATCCGGAGATGAACGCTCAAAAACACCGGTGCGTTGTGCAAAAAAGTCATGTGTATGCAGGCTGGATTGACGATTAATACATAAAAGTCCAGGATGGAATTATAAGTACAAATATTTCTGCTGCATTTTTTCTTCTCTCTTGCCAAACCAACAACAACCTGCGAGATCACCCATGAAGAAACGTTTGCTTATCACCGCGCTGGCCTTGATCGCTTCCAGCCACGTACTGGCCGCCGAGAAAACCCTGCGCATCGGCATCGAGGCGGCCTATCCGCCGTTTGCCTCCAAGACCCAGGAAGGCACGATCGTCGGCTTCGACTACGACATTGGCAATGCGCTGTGCGCGCAGATGAAGGTCAAGTGCGTGTGGGTTGAAGGTGAGTTCGATGGACTGATTCCTTCCCTCAAGGTGAAGAAAATCGACATGGCGTTGTCGTCCATGACCATCAACGAAGACCGCAAGAAGTCGGTGGACTTCACCCACAAGTACTATTTCACCTCGTCACGCCTGGTGATGAAGGACGGCGCCGTGGTCGATGACCAGTACGCCAGTCTCAAGGGCAAGACCGTCGGCGTGCAGCGTGCGACCACCACTGACCGCTACGCCACCGAGGTGTTCGAGCCCAAGGGCATCATCGTCAAGCGCTACAGCAATAACGAAGAGATCTACATGGACCTGGCGTCAGGGCGCCTGGATGCGATCTTTGCCGACACCATCCCCTTGAATGACTTCCTGCAAATGCCACGGGGCAAGGGCTATGCCTTTGTCGGGCCGGAACTCAAGGACCCGAAATATGTGGGTGAAGGCGCGGGGATTGCGGTGCGCAAGGGCAACGAGGCGCTGGTCAGCGAGTTGAATACGGCGATTGATGGCATTCGCGCCAGTGGCGAATACCAGAAGATTTCGCAGCAATACTTCAAGGCCGATATCTACGGCGATTGATGCACGGGCCCGCTCACCACCAAACCCAAACAGGGCTGAAGGTTCAGCCCTTCAATTCCTTCAGATGCTTGTAGACCGTCGCCCGCCCCATGCCCAGCACGTTCGCCACGTAGTTCGAAGCGCTCTTGCCCTTGAACGCGCCTTCGGCATGCAGCGCCAGCACCAGTTCGCGTTTGTGGTCGCGGGTCAGCAGGTTCAGGCTCAACTGGCGCTCGCGCATCCAGGCATGCAGGAAGGTGTTGATGCGTTCCTGCCAGTCATCGCGAAACAGCGCATCCGGCTGTGGGATCAACTTGCTGGGCGACAGGAACAGGTCCAGCGCCGCCTTGGCGTTTTCGAACAGTGAAATATTCAGGTTGATGCATAGCACCGCCAGGGGCCGACCGCTGGTGTCGCGCAGCACGGTGCTCAGGCTGCGAATTTTCTGGCCGTCCCAGTTAAGCTTTTCGTACGGGCCGATATTCACTTCGCTGACGTCATCGCTGAGCATGTCCTCCAGCGCCGAGTCGTCGCCAATCGCGCGTTTCGACAGGTTATTGGCGATGTAATCGACCTTTTGCGAGCGCAGGTCATGCAGCACCACTTCGGCGTGGGGGAAAAACAGGGTGGCGATTGCATCGGCAATCGCACGAAAGTTCTGCAAGGCGTTGTCGGGTTCGACGCTGTTCATCAATGGGGCTCCAGGCGGGCGGGGGAGAGCATACCAGCGTCCAGCCCGAACCGCGCCAATGCCTCCGGCAGCGGCGCGCCGCGCACCAGTGCCGCGCTGGCCTGGCCCATGGCCGGTGAAGTCTGGATGCCATAACCGCCTTGCGCTGCCACCCAGAACAGCCCCGGCACCTGCGGGTCGAAGCCCGAGAGCAAATCCCCGTCGTGCACAAAACTGCGCAGGCCGGCCCAGGTACGGGTCGGGCGGCGGATGGTCAGGGTGGTGGCCTCTTCGATCTGGTAGATGCCCATGGCGATGTCCAGCTCTTCGGGCTGGATATCCTGGGGCTCGACCGCGTCGGCGTTGGCCGGTGAGCCAAGGAACATGCCGGCGTCGGGCTTCATGTAGAACGCTTCGTCGAGGGCCACCAGCATTGGCCACCCGTGGCTGTCCACGCCTTCGGGGCCGGCGAAGATAAACGCCGAGCGGCGCTTGGGTTGCAGGCCGATGGAGGCGGCACCGGCCAGCCCCCCGATGTGGTCGGCCCAGGCACCGGCGGCATTGATGATAATCGGGGCGGTGAAGGTGTCGTGCTGGGTGTTGACGTGCCAGAGACCGGCACTGTCACGGCTCAAGCCCAGCACGTGGCGGTCGGTACGCACGTCACCGCCGTTGCGCCGGATCCCGCGCAAATACCCTTGGTGCAGGGCATCCGTGTCGATGTCGCTGGCGGTCGGGTCATAGATCGCCCCGTGGACCTTTTCCCGACGCAGGATCGGCAACTTCGCACAGGCCTCGTCGATGCTCAACTGTACGACCTGCGGCACAGTGGCTTTGGCGCTGAGGTATTGCGCGTTCAACTCGGCCGGGTCGCCGGTGAAGTCCACCGTCATCTCGCCGCGTGGCGTCAGCAAAGGATGCTCGCAGAACCCTGTTGGCGGCTGGTCGAAAAACTCACGGCTGGCGAGGGTCAACGCCCGCACCTGCGGGGTGCCGTAGGCGGCAGTGTAGAGCGCTGCCGAACGCCCCGTGGAGTGATAGGCCGGGTGGGATTCTCGCTCCAGCACCAGCACCTTGCCGTGTTGCGACAACCAGAAACCCGTGGATGCGCCGGCAATACCGCCGCCGATGATGATGAAATCTGCGTGGTTCATAGGCGTCTCCAGAGGGCGTTGGCCAGTGCGATGTCTTCCAGGCCCAGGCCGATGGAGCGGAAAAATACATGGCGGTCGTAGGACGGGGGCTGTACCTGGTCACTGAGCAGTTCGGCCAGGTCGCCCATGACTGCACTCGGGTTCCAGCCGTGCTGTTCGGCGGCGATCAGCATCTCGCCGGCCGAACCTGGGGTGGTCTGACGATAGTCGCAGAACACGTCCATATCATTGAGGCATTGCGGCGGTACTTCGTGGGCACGCGGGGCGTTGGTGCTGATGGAGGTGATCAGTGCAGGCTTGTTCAAGCGCGAAGGGTCGATCACCGGGCCTGCCGATGAAGTGCACAGCAGGATCACGTCGGCATCTTCCAGGGCCGCATCGCAGGTGGGGGCGATGCTTGCGCGTGGGTCCAGGCGTTCAAACGCGGAGCTTTTACCGGCCAAGCTGGGCGAAAAAACCTTGATGCTTTGCCAGTCCCGCAGGGTTTTCACGTAATGCAGGTGAGCCTGGGCCACCTTGCCGCTGCCGATAATCGCCAGCCGTTGCGCCGACTGTGGCGCCAGTGCATCCACCGCCAATGCCGTGGTCGCGGCCGTGCGTGCGGTGGTCAACTCAGCGGCATCACACAACAGCAGCGGCTGGCCGGTCTGCATCGACATCAACAGCGTCCATGCGGTGACCAGCGGGCCTTGCTCACGCACGATGTACGGCGAGGTTTTCACCCCATAGACGCCTTCCTCCGCCAGCACGCCCAGGTAGTTGATAAAGTCGCCGGCACCCTGGGGGAACTCGACCCACTGTTGCGCCGGCTGCACCGCTTGCCCGGCCGCCAGGTCTCGAAACAGCTTGCGCAGGATCTGCGTTACATCGACCTGCGCGAGTAATTCGCGAGCCTGGAGCTGGTTAATCACTTGAGGCGTGCTGGACATGAAAATCTCCGCGACTAAACTATTTTGTCCATTATGGACTTTTAGTCCTGTTGATCAAGCGATAAACCTCAACCCGCGAAGCGAAACCCATCCGCCAGCTTCTCCTTCAAATAGCTGACCAACGCACTCACCGACTTCGGCACATGGGGCGAATACGGCCGAATCAGGTAGATCTCATTGGCAAACGCGCCCTTGAGCGTCCAGTCCTTGAGCACCTGCACCAGCTTGCCGCTGGCCAGCGCGGCATGGGCGCTGAAGTCCGGCAGCAGGGCAATGCCCAAGTGGTTGAGGGCCGAGTCGCGCAGCGCCTCACTGTTATTGGTGGCAAAGCTGCCGGCGATGGGCACGGTGAGGCGTTCGACGTTTTTACTGCCGCGCTCGAAGGTCCAGGCAGGCTGGTCGGTGCCCCGAGGGTAGAACAGGCAGTTGTGGGTCGAGAGGTCGCCGGGTTCGCGAGGTTCGCCGTGGTGTTGCAGGTAGTCGCGGGTGGCCACCAGCACCGAGCCGGTGTCGCAGAGTTTCCAGGCGACGTGGGTTTCCGGCACCTGGAAACCGTGGCGCACGGCCAGGTCGTAGCCTTCGGCGGCCAGGGAACTCAGCGCATCGGACACATCCAGCTGGATACGTACTTGCGGGTATCGTTGCAGGAATTCCGACAGATGCGGCACCAGCTGCTGTCGGGCAAATGCCACTGGCGCGGTAAGGCGCACCAGCCCGCGAATCTCCCCCACCGAGTCACGCACCGACGAGAAACTGCGGGCGATTTGCGCATAGGCGCTACGCACTTCACGGGTCAGCGACAGCCCCGCATCGGTCAGCCGCACACTGCGCGTGGTGCGGGTGACCAACTGGGTGCCGGTGGCCTTTTCCAGATCGGCAATCCGCTGGCTGACCGCCGACTTGCTCACCCCCAGGCGTGCGGCGGCTGCGGTGTAAGTGCCTTGCTCTTCCAATATGGAAAGCCAGTGGATATGGGTCCACAGCCCTTCGATCTCAGATTTTTCCATGGGTGTATTGTTCGCATATGTGGACAATAAGTTCAGGATTCTGCTCTGGTTTGGAACAAAGCGAAAGCCTATCGTGTGTCCCAACGCTACCCACCGGGATCGACTGCCATGACCACTACTATCGAGCACTACATCAACGACCAGCGCGTGTCTCGCGATGATCGCTACCAGGACGTCTTCAACCCGGCCACCGGCGAAAAAACCGCTCGCGTTGCGCTGGCCAGCCGCCAGACCGTGTCCGAAGCCGTTGCCGCCGCCCAAGCCGCCTTCGACGGCTGGGCCGACACCCCGCCCATCCGCCGCGCCCGTGTGCTGTTCCAGTACCTGCACCTGCTGCGTGAGCGCAAGGACGACCTGGCGCGCATCATCGTCGCCGAGCACGGCAAGGTCTTCACCGACGCCCAAGGCGAAGTGGACCGTGGCATCGATATTCTGGAATTCGCCTGCGGCATTCCCAACCTGCTCAAGGGCGAGCACTCCGACCAGGTCTCCCGAGGCATGGACAACTGGACAATGCGCCAACCGTTGGGCGTCGTGGCCGGCGTCACGCCGTTCAACTTCCCGGTGATGGTGCCGATGTGGATGTACCCGATCGCCATCGCGGCGGGCAACACCTTCATCCTCAAGCCAAGCCCGACTGATCCAAGCGCCTCGCTGTTCATGGCTGAGCTGCTGCGTGAAGCCGGCCTGCCCAAAGGCGTGTTCAACGTGGTGCAGGGCGACAAGGAATCGGTGGATGCACTGATCGAACACCCTGACGTCAAGGCCGTGAGCTTCGTCGGCTCCACACCGATTGCCCAATACATCTACGAAACCGGCGCGCGCAACGGCAAGCGTGTACAGGGCCTGGGCGGCGCGAAAAACCATATGGTGGTGATGCCCGACGCCGACATCGAAAAAACCGTCGACGCGCTGATGGGCGCTGCTTATGGCAGTGCTGGCGAGCGCTGCATGGCAATCTCCGTCGCCGTGCTGGTCGGCGATGTCGGTGACAAAGTCATTGCAGCCTTGACCGAACGCGCCAAGCAGCTGCGCATCACTGACGGTCGCGACCTCAAGGCCGAGATGGGCCCGATTGTGTCCCGCGCCGCGCTGGAACGCATCAGCGGCTACATCGAACAGGGCGTACAGTCCGGCGCGCAATTGCTGCTGGACGGGCGTGACTACGTGCCCACCGAAGCGGGTCTGGAAAACGGCTTCTGGCTCGGCGCGACCCTGTTCGACCATGTGACCCAGGAAATGAGCATCTACCGCGAAGAAATCTTCGGCCCGGTCCTGGCCTGTGTGCGGGTCAACGACTTTGGCGAGGCGATCAAGCTGGTCAACGATCACGAGTTCGGCAACGGCGTCAGCTGCTTCACCCGCGACGGCAACATTGCCCGCGAATTTGCGCGGCGTATCCAGGTGGGCATGGTCGGCATCAACGTGCCGATCCCGGTGCCGATGGCCTGGCACGGGTTTGGTGGCTGGAAGAAGAGCCTGTTTGGCGACATGCACGCCTATGGCACCGAGGGTGTGCGTTTCTACACCAAGCAAAAATCGATCATGCAGCGCTGGTCGGAGAGCATCGAGCAGGGCGCGGAGTTTGCGATGCCGGTGTCCAAGTAATCCAGGGTTGTAGAAATCCAGTGTGGGAGGGGGCTTGCTCGCGAAAGCGGAGTGTCAGTCAATGGATGTGTGGCTGACCCACCGGGACTGTCATAAATTTTGTGTTCGGGCATAACATGTTGATAGAGGTGCATGTATGCCGACCAAAAAGAAACCGGCCCGTGAGGCCCCGCGAGACCTTCCATCCATTCCCCAAGAGCTGATCGACC